>JAFVGN010000030.1 GCA_017474925.1 Prevotella sp.
CACTTTACGTTCCTCGCCACTTTGCAGATATTCCACTGCTACGGCACGCTTGAATGCGCGTGCAAAACGTTGACCTTTTCTCATAACTCTTTTTAACTTTTAAGAGGCTGGGCAGGAGTCAACGTATTTCAGGCCGAGACAGGGAATTATGCTACGGACTGTTTGTCATTTGGCAGTTTTATCTCAAAAAATGTTTTTCAACTGATTTGAAAAAAAACTGAAAAAACGTCAACGATAGGATGTATTATCATTTATTGTTGTACTTTTGCAGCGTATTTATTAGTAACGGAAATAACGATGAAGAGAATCACTGTAATTCTGATGGCACTGATGTGCCTGACGGTAGCCAATGCAAAAGTTCTGGATAGCGATACACTGAAGTTTATGAATGCATATAGGGAGTTTGCTGAATTTGTAGTAGCCCAGCCTTCCTTCACAAAGCCAATGGCCGACTCTTTGATAGCCAGGCAGGATACCTTGATGATGCAGTATCGCAAGTTGAAGCCCCAGTTGACGAATCGTCAGGTGGAGGAATACAACACTTTGAAAGGGCGCTATACAAAGAAGATGTTGGAGTACCGCGGTAACCAATTAGGTGCAGGAGTAGAAGCTACTGGTGACAGTATCGCCAACGCAGCAAAACGTGTGGGCAGCGCCATCGGCGGTTTTTTCAATGGCCTGTTCAAATAGGTTCCAGTCATGTAGTTCTTTGCCTGCACGCAGTTACGCAGTTACATAAGGTGTTTTTAGCTATTATGAATCATGAAATGCTATGCGATAGGACGTAACTCTACTGTCAAGCCCATTGCTGCGGCAATGCGATAGAGGGTTGAAACAGACGGGATGGTAAGACCACGCTCCAAACGTGACACATAGCCCTTGTTTGCACCAATCCTTTCTGCCAGTTCCTGCTGGGTAAGGCCAGCATTCTTGCGGGCATCCAGAAGTATCTGAGCGTTGTACTCTTCCCATGCCTTATCCTCAGCTGCCTTGCGGGTTGCAGAACCTTTGGGGCCAAACTCCTGTTCAAGTTCAGCACTGATGTCGTTGTCACGGAGGGACAGACCCCTTGTGTCATGGCACTCATGGCTCTGCCGTACTCCGCAACGATGCTATCCGTGGAACGACTGATCTCTATTTGGCTATATATAGAAATCTGAGGAATCTACCAATCCGGCTCGTAGCGCATACTTGAAAACTTCGTGCGCTGTGTTGACACCCAGCTTCCGGAAAATGTTCTTGCGGTGGGTGGTGATGGTATGGATACTCGAGAAACGTGCGGCAGCGATCTCCTTGGTCGACTTTCCCTGGGCGATGGCTCGCACAATCTCCGTTTCCGTCTCCGTCAGGATATGGGGGCGCTCTTCCTCCTCCTGTTGGTGGTTGATAAGTATCTCGAGGGTTCGCTGGCTGATAAAGCGCTGGTGGTGTCTGACGGCTTCTAACGCTTCACGGAATTCGTGGAGTGGCCCGTCCTTGAACACGATGCTTATCTGATGGGTTGCGTACACTACCTTGCGTAGGAATTGAGGTGAAAGCTCGTCGCTGATGAGTATCCACTCTGACAGGTTGAATCGCTCTACGATGATGAGGAGTTGTTCTTCATCGGTGAAGTCGAACAAAGTATAGTCGAGCAACACCATGGCACTCTCATGTTTCTTCAACTGTTCTACAAGTCCAGCTTTGTCTGAGACCCTATAGACGTCGTGACTGCTGTCTTGTCTGATGAGACACTCCAATGCGTAGCGGGTCAGTTCCTGATTGTCTGCAAGAATATATTTAGCCATATTGATAATTTTTCGAGTGCAAAGTTACGAATAATTGGACATATTCTCCAAAAAGGAAGTAAAAATAAGAAAATATATCTAATTCCCTTTCATTTTTGGATAATCATTCTGCAGTCTGCGCACAGCTTGTTCGCAGGTAGAATATTTTTCTTGTATATGGCAGAAATATGGGATGTGTCACGGAGGGACAGACCCCTTGTGTCATGAAGGAATAAGTCATATGAAAGACAAGCATGTTTCAGAATTACCACTACCTTTTGCCTGTGTACCTTGGGGTAAGAAAGATGGAACTAACATGAGGAGAAAATATCACAGGGAAAAATTTCCCTTTCATCCAAAAGGTCACTGACGGTGTTACGCAGTTACGCAGTTACATAAGGTATTTTCCTAAGAATGTAGACTTTTTTTCATCTGTATGGCATTTCCGCAACACTGTCGCAGAAATCGTTGGAACCCATAGAAGATGTATTAGGTGAGAGCAAACAAGATTGTTCGTTTGTGATGAACGTCATGTCATTTATCTCGACTTAAACAGACTGTAATCCCATTCTTTTAGGTTGGCCTGAGATTTTACGTCCTCTGCGATTTCTTTGGAAAGAGTGGGGAAAAACGTCATGCCTGTGATACGTTCGACATCTCTGATACTATTCACATATAGATCATTTCTCCTGGAACTATCAGTGTTCCTACGAATAAATCCTATTCCTTTGGGTTTACCATTCAAGCAAAGAACGACCTTGAAGAATGCTTCTGGTACCACAATCTTGTTTGGCCCAATGGTTTCATGTTCTTGGTGGAAAAAGATTGGGCCACAGACGATATAGATGTCTCCCCATTTTTCCGCCCATCGACGGCAGGCCATTTCTATCTGGTTCCAGTCACCACTATTCAAGTTGCCATCTTGCGGGCAACAGTTGGTGAGTAGGAAGGTGTCGTACATAGCATCACGATCCCACTTATTATCACCAGCAGGGCACATGTGCCCACGCGTCCAATGACTGTCGCGATAATCAGCAGGTGTAGCGCGAGGTGCTGGCACTTGTGTGTCTTCATGCCATGCATTGCCTGGACGGCGATAAGGGCCTGTGGCATGTTCTGCAGTCAGATGCCAAGCCACCCAATTAGGAATCTTGTAATCTTTATTATAGGAAACTGTATAGCCTTTTCGATATAGGATTTGTTCAGAGATGTTTTTTAAAGGAAGAGGAATTCCGAACTGGTCATCTTGTTTGAAATCGTTTTTATTGGCACATCTTACTCCTATCGCTATTGATATAGCAATAACGGTAAGAAATAATAAGGGAAGTCTATGTCTCTGTATCATACTGCAAAGATAATCTTTTTCAGAGAGATCAACAATGACTAATCAGACACTGCTTGATGACATCTTTACTGACACCCATATAAATTATATTTAATAAGAATTGTACGATATTATTAAGTTCAGTTTACAAATTTAGACAATCTCTATAAAACAAGATTAATAATCTCCTAAATTTTGCAATATTTTCACATTTTTTATCGCAAACCATTATTTTTTCCCCAAAGTGAATCCTCTTCGGTGTTACGCAGTTACGCAGTTACATAAGGTGTTTTTAATTATGAACTATGAAATGCTACGGACGGCATAAAGTTAGAATGAAGGCATAGTGGTAGGGCTGGTTGCCATTGTGTATTAGTTTACAGGAACAAACTGGCGGTGCTTTGCGGCACCGCCAGAATCAAGAGAGATTTGTGCATCATTTCAATGATAACTAACTAACAAAAATATGAATCAAAATCAATCTTCCATCCTTATACACGAAATGTGCACTTTGATTTAGAAAGGCCACTTGCCAGCTGCGACACCAGCCTTAACACCTTCCATAGCGTTGTTGCCTACAACGGCACTGTTGGCACGGTCGATGATGGTGGAAGAACCACCCTCGCTGTTCAGGCCATTGGTATCGTTGGTATCCCAAGCAAAGGCTATAATACCATTGTTGGTAGCATACTCGTTGACACACTGGTAGAAATACTTGACAGAAGCATTATGCTTATTCTGATCACCTGAAATGGTACGCTGCTGAGCCGCATACTCTCCGATGATGACGGGGTATCCCAGTGAGGTGTACGCTGTCTTCAACAGGCCGAACTGGCTTAGCATATATGCTTCCTCGCCATAAGTGGCATTATGGTCTGTACTGTGGTTGGCAGCACCCCAGAAATAGAATGCATTGTCGCCAGATGCATCAAAAGTTCCGCAGAATTGTCCTGGATCGTAGTAATGAACCTCCACCATCAGACGTCCGGCAGCTTCAGGCAGTTTGTCGGCAGTCATATAGTTGACCGACGAGGTGATATTCGTGCTGGGGCCTTGTACGACGAGTGTGCGCTGGGCATTATTGCCTCCCGTTGCACGGACAGCCTCTACGAAAGCCTGGTTATAGCGGCAGAGAATGGGCGTCAGTTCCTGATGACGGCCATTGAACAGGCTATACTCTTGGAACGGCTCGTTGAGACCAGCAAACAGCAGGTGCTCGTCGTAGTCCTTGAACTCATTGGCAATCTGAGTCCAGAGGTCTTTCAAACGTGTAATCTTCGATGTAATGGTAGCCTCGTCGACTGCTTGATAGGAGGACGAGGACTTCGAGAATCCCAGCACCTCTATCCAACCGTTGTCCCAGTGGTCGTTAAGTACGACATAGATACCATCGTTGATGCAGTAGTTGACAACCTGCTTGACACGTGCCATCCACTGGGCATCAATTTCACCATTGGAGTCGGAATGGATATCCCATGAGCACGGTATGCGGACAGACTTGAAACCAGCAGCCTTGACTGCGTCAATAATCTGCTGAGTCGTCAGGGTGGGTTGCCAGGAAGTCTCTGCATCGAGCCCGCTTCCCGTAGCCTCCAGCGTGTTACCGAGGTTCCAGCCTGGATACATGTCCTTGGCAATAGCCTGGGCATCCTTGGTAATCGATCCTGAAGGATCTACACTGCCCTCTTTCTGGGTAATGGTGACTGTTTCTGACTCAGAACCAGCAGTAATGACTACTGTTGCGGTACGCTCGTAAGTGCTGGTATTGGCAGACACTGTCACTGTGACGGGCGTAATTTTGAGGTCGCCATATTGTTCGCCAACAGTCACTGTACACCAGCCGGCACTACTCGTCGCTGTTGCCTGAACTGGAGCCTGTGCATTGATGACGGTCTCGCCTCCGAGGGCATCAAAACTGATGGTGGTAGGTCGCACGGTGAGTTTGGAGACGGGCACTGTGCCACCGCCACCGTCGCCGTCATTGTCGCTGCATGCGGCAAATGCTGTGGTGGCCAAAAAAGCCACCATCAGCATGAGGATTTTCTTCGTTTTTGTTTTCATATACATTTCTTGTATTAAAATTCAGGTACTGCAAAGAGGCTCTCGATGGTGAACGCTACTTCAAACGAGCTGTTGAAGCCCAACTCGTGGATGACGTCGCCGTCGCGCTTGCCAAAGCCGCAATTGTCGGCATTGTCGCCACCAGTAGCACCATAGCAGTTCCAAAGCTCCAGACGATAGGCATCGCCTTCGCTGGTGTCGACCACCTTGGAAGCGTCATACTGCAGGCTCTGCCCGTCGGCCTTGGCGCTGTTGAGTACGGCATGCATACCTGGGAAGAACTTATGCAGGTTGTCCACCTGAATGAAAGTCATGATGACACCAGCGGCGTATGAGTCGGCTGAGGTGTAGGTCATGTCGAAGGTGTTTCTCGATATCTCATACTTACCAGTCTCATCGTTCAGCGTCAAGTCGAACGACGAGCCGTCGTTGAAGTCCCACGTAGACGGCCACCAGCCTGCACCCACAGTGATGAACATTGGAGCATAGGTAGCTACTGGGCTCTCTGTCAGAACGGTGAAGGTAATCTCACAGCTCTGGGCGAAGGTGAAGGCAGGATCGCTTTCGACGTTGGTCAGGTTGCTGAAAGGCGAAGCAATGACATTGCCATCCTTGGCTCCCTTACCCCAGATGTTGAACATCTCGATGCGGTAGTTGCCATTGTTTTCAATGTCGCCATAGCAGAAGTTGTTGGCATTGAACTTGATGCTATTTCCGTCGAGCTTGATGTCGTCAATGCGCACGAAGGCATCGGGATAGCGCTTCATCAGTTCTACGAAGTCAACCAGGGTTACCATAGCGCCATTGACGGCACCCTCGTACTTGACAGTGTGCTGTCCGTTCAGGTCTTCGGGCATGAGCATGGTGAGCTCAGAACCCCACGTGCCACCCCAGTCGGCGCCTACAGCCAACAGTTTCACGCTGATGCCGCTATAGATATTGTCCTTGACATAGTTGAACACCAGAGAGCATGGATCGGCGTCACGGATGACTGCAATCTGCAGCGTGTTGTCGCTCTGGGTAAAAATCTTCAGACCCTGGCGCTTGTTGCTGGCCTGCGAAAGCTGGTTGGGCACACCCAGCACGTCAACGCCATCGAGGGTGATGGAGACATCAGTATAGTTGATGGTGAAGGTGCCCTTCTCCTCAGTCTGGGTGCCATCAGCATTGTTGCGGACAACAATCACGCTGTCTGCGCCATTCTCGCCCTTGAAGAACGTCATGGTACCGAAGTCACGAGGATCTTCGCCCACTATCCATGTATTGCTGGCATAGTCTGGGCACCAGTTCCATGAATCGCCCACAACAGGCTCGTTGTTGGTGACATTACGCCAGCAGTCGTCAGTACCGTAGAAGTACATCGGACCATCCCAGTAGGCATGACTACCATCGGCGCGCAGGTCGACGTGCCATATGCCATAGAGCTTGTTGATGTCGAACTGGATGTTGCGAGCCACAGAGACAGGACGTACGGACATGGCCTCGTAGACGGCACGTGTAGAGCGGTCTCCACCAGTACGCGAGAACTCATAGTCGACAGCAAACTGCGTGTTGCTGGCATTGACAGTTCCCGTGAGATAGTTACCCTGGACGCCAGCCTCGCTGATGTCGTGTCCTATACGCTTACCAGCGGCAGGCAGGAAAATGGTATTGCCATTCTTGGCAGTGACGAGATAGCCAGCTATGCCGTTCTGCTCGACCCACTGGGTCTTACAAACCTTGAAGAGCTCCTCGAACTGGTCGGCAGTAGGCAGGGTGCCCTTCATGCCGGTAGCCCAGTAGGCGATGTCGAGCGCCGTCATATAGGTGTCGGCACTGGCATAGTCGGCAGCATCAATGCTGGGGTTGCAACCCGTCAGGTCGCCAAAGCCGAAGAGTCCGCCAAAGTCGGCCTCTTCCTTGGCACCAATGTTATGCTTGGCCCAGCGGACGGATACGCCCATGTCGACAAACTCGTCATCGACATCGATGGCATGCATGTCGGTGGTGAACGATGCCACGTCGCCATAGACCACGCCAGAACCAAGGTCGAGGAAGGCAGCATAATAATAGTTAGCACCAGGCAACAAGCCCTTCTTGGTATAGCTGAAGTCGCCAGACAACTGTTTCATGGTAAGGCGCAGACCTGCACGTACATCCTCCACTTCTGGCGAGGTGGAGATAACGATACCGCAAACGGCATCCTCAGGGTACTTGCTGATACTGCCAGCCATGGTTGCCTCAGCATAGTCGACACCACTAACCCCGCCCGTAAAGGCCTGGGCATCGGTGGTGATGAGCGACTTCACCTCGCCGGTATAAGTCAGCTTGCCCTGAAGGGTGACGTAAGCCTGATAGTAAATCACCGTATTGTTCAGAAGTCCCGTAAGTGTTGACGAGAACTCTGAGGCAGAGGCAGCCGTTGCCGTCTCGGTCAGTGCATTTGCTGAATAGCCGTATTTGAAGCCCGTGGCATAGGAGGCCACGTTCATTTTCTCAAGACCAGATACCATACCATGGAAGGTGGCTGTGGTGGCTGTCACGTCAGACGATCCCGTCACGACAGAACCATCGTTCAACAGCGGCGTCGTATTGGCGAAATAGTCATCCGTATCGCTGCACGCGGTCAGCACGGCAACTCCCATCAGGAGTGCCATGATTCCGGAAAATATCTTGTTCAGTTTCATAATCTTCTGTTGTTTTTAAGCGTTATTCAATCGTGATGCTTTCCACCGTGCAGTGTGAAGCATAGTCCTCGTCGGGCAGGGTAGCATAGTCGACGAACTGCATGGTCATGGTGAGGGCAGAGGTGCCGTCATCCCACTTCACGGTAGAACCAGTGTCGTTGGTCCAAGAGACGGTGTAGACACCATCGCCATTCACCGTGATGGCACGGTCATAGTCATAGCATTCCGTCTCCCAATTCTGTTCTTCGCCGCGGTTGCAGCAGAGCACCATCTTGGCAGGCTGCAGGAATGTGAATCCACTGAGACGGAAGGTGACATTAATCTTCTGGTTCTTCTTCAGCTTCACGTTAGCTGGGTCGATGGCATCGTTACCGCCACCCCATGGGTTGTAGAGCTGACAACGGAAGTACTTGCCTGCTTCCAGTCCTACCCAGAGCTTGGAAGCGTCGAAAGGCACGTTGACAGGACCTGTCTGGCCGCCACCAACTTCCTTATAGGTGAAGTTGGCTACCAGATAGCTGTTCGTGTTGCCATTAGCGTCAACGCCATCACTGATGCCGAGCACGAGTTCAGAACCTGGGTCGCACTTGAACACCTGCCAAGCCTGGCCAGTGAGCTCGATAGTGCGGTCGTTACCCGTCACAGTGAAGAAGGTGATGGGATTATCGAAGGTGATGACACCATCGGCAAGGGTATAAGTACCCTCGGTTTCGCCGTAGGTGTAGGTGCCCTTCTTGGTCAGCGTCAGTTCCTGCTCCAAAGCCTCGTCGCTCCACAGGGGAGCCCAGTTGGTGCCATAGTTACCCTTGGTGACACTCTCCCAAGCTGACGAACCGCCGTTCCACCACAACCAGTCGTAGGCGGCATCCTCGCTAACCTTGAAGGTCATCTCGGCACCCACGAACTCAACACCATTGATGTCAGTAGTGAAAATCTTCTCCTCCAGCCCTTCAATCTCAGGCAGTACGGGCGTGGTAGCCTCGATATACTCTGCCTCGCCGGAAGGAATGACAACCTTGCCGGTCTTCACGTCCTCGGCAATGAAGTTCCAGATAATCCACCAAGGACCCTCGCTGTTGGTACGCATCGTAGCAAACTGAAGCATATAGGGAGTGAGCTCAGTGATGATGATGTTGTCGGTATAGTTGGCACACACTTCATTGAAACTGACATTGTGCATCACGAAGGCATCAGTGAATGACAGCGTGGGATGGTTCTTATCTGAGAGGTTCAGATTCCACTTACCCTTCGTAGTGGTCTTGTTCTCACCCTGATACTCAGTGATGGTACAACCATTCACATCGTCAAGTGTGAACTCCATGTACGAGTCCATGTAGGGCGAGTCTTGAGGAATGAGCCACGACTGGAAACCAGGATCCCAGTTGGGATGCATGTGGTTGATACCTATGTCGGTAGATGCAGAGCCATCGTTGAGCACGTCGTCAGGGTTACAATACATGACGGGACCCGTACACTGACCTACGCCATAGTCTTTATCGACGGGTACCCAGCGCTTAGTGCTGCCTACGCCACCAGTGAGGTAGCTATAGAGGGGATCTTCCAACAGCGACATGTTGTTGGTAGTGATGGTGAACTGGTGTGGCTCGCCATAAACCACGCCACCACGTGTATCAACGCCGAACTGCACCTCGTAAGTACCAGCAAAGGGCAGAGAGAACTGCACCAAATTGCCCTGACTACGTCCGTTGGGCTGAATCCAATAGCAGTTGTAGCTCTTGTCAAGCAGGCTCGTCAGCGTTACCGTGTTCTTTTCGTCAACATTCACTGAGAAGGCCTTACCCTCGACGAGGTCACTTGGCGACAGGTCGGGCTTGTTCAGCGAATATTCGTCGGGCGTGCAAGCTCCCAACAATAGGGTGAAAGCTGCCGACAGATATATTGATTTCTTGATATTCATAATTTTTACCTTTTACTTTTTTACCTTCTTGTTACTTTAAGGTTACCATCCTTGATTCTGCTTCAGGACGCCATTCGACAGTTGAATTTGTGTCAGAGGTATCTGCTGGAAGCCGCGCTTTGAAGTGATATTCTCAGCCTTGAAGCTGACAACACCCTCATTGCCACCATTGAGTACGTTCTCGCCAGAAGCCACAATAGCCTGGGCAGCAACATTGACTCCCTGACGCAGCAAGTCCCAATAGCGGATTCCTTCGAAGGCAAACTCAAGACGACGTTCCTCCATAATATTCTCCTTGGTGGGCGAAATAACAATCTTGGGGGTGTTGACACTGCCGTCGGCATTCTCAGTAGCATATGCACGACTGTGGACGGCACTCAGATAGGCTTGGGCATTTGGAGAACCCAGCTCTGCCGCCATCAACAACACGTCAGCATAGCGCATCAGAGTGTATCCGATAGGCTGTGAAATTTGGAAGTCACCAGCCATCAAGCCGTCCCAATAGTGTGTGAGGGTCCACGTACCGTTCTCGTTCTGATGGAAGCCCGAGCGAGCGGTGTACTTCTTATTGAAGTAGCCTGTATACTCGCGCTGGTCGAGAATGGCCTTCTGATAGGCCTCAGTAGCCTCGATACCCTCAGCTGCGAGGTCGATGACGGAAGCTTCACGACGCTGATCAAGCGAGGGGAACGAATTAACGAAATTGGATGGAACGGTAGCGCCACCCCAACCTTGGCCGTAAGGCGCCTTGAATGTGCCGCCACGAATTGAGAACATCTGGATGGCATTGTTACCACCGGCATTGCCGTTATAGTCGGAGGTGTAGTTGAACTTCATGGTCAGGATGTTCTCCTTGTTGTCCTCACCTGCATAGGTGCTGACTTCCTTCCAACCCGTGGCATCGCTACCTTCCCAAGTGGTGCTGGCACAATACCACAGATTCTTATAAAGAGGTATCAGTTCGTACTCGCCACTGGCAATGATATCCTCCAACCCCTGCAACACCTCGGACTTGGTGACACCTGCGGGTTCTTTGCCATAGACACCTGTGTAGAACAGGTATGCACGAGCCAGGAAGGCCTTGGCAGCATAGCAGGTGATGCGACCGTCGTTGCTGGCGGAAGCTTCCTTGGGATAGGCATTGGCTGGGATATTCTGAGCCGCATACTTCAGGTCATCAAAGATGACAGCATAGACATCGTCGACAGGTGCCTGGGCGATATTCTCGGTAGAGGGAACTGTCAGCAGGGGTATATTCTCGAAGATGCGCACCAAGTCGAAATAGAGGATGCCACGCATGGCACGAGCCTCACCAATCAACGTTCCCTGAGCCTCTTCGCTCGACCATGAGAGGCCCTCGACGCGCTGAAGGAGCTCGTTGCAACGGTAAATGGCTGCATAGTAACTGGTCCACAGAGTGTTGTGAAGGTCCTGCTGGGAATTGTCTTCACCCATGTCGAAACGGTCAACAACGGCAGAGTTGCGGGCATCATTGTTACCAGTGCCGCCGAAGCACTCGTCGGACAGCAGCTCAGCCAGATAGTGGAAGGCAAACGTAGGACCGTTGGAAACGGTACGCTGCCAACCGTCATAACAGCCTATCAGGGCTCGCGAGGCGGCAGCTTCGCTGGAATAAAAGTTTCCCGTCGTTCCTTCCGTCTTCGACGAGACCTCCAGGAAATTCTCGCCACAAGAGGCCAGACTTAACATGGCCAGGCCAAGGGCAGCTATTGAAAATATCTTTGTCTTCATATTCGTAATCATCTTAATATTAGAACTTCAAGTTTACACCCATCAGGAATGTACGAGGACGGGGGTAGTAACCATAGTCAATACCGCTGACCCAACCGGCATTACCGTAACCAATTTCAGGATCCATACCGTCGTACTTGGTGAATGTAAAGGCATTCTGCACTTGTGCATACAGATGGCACTGCGAGATGTATTTACACCTGAGCAACTTGGCAAAGTCGTAGCCAAGCTTGATGCTGGAGATGCGAAGGAAGTCGCCATCCTGGATAAAGAGGTCAGAGAACTGATAGTTGATGTTGGTGTTGGTGACACGAGGAATCTTGTTCGACGTACCCTCACCAGTCCAACGATCCAGAATCTGGGTAGTATAGTTGGCAGTAGTGGTTCCCACGTTGCGCAGGGACTGCACAATCTTATTTCCAGACTGTCCGTAAGCCTGAACGGAGAAATCGAAGTTCTTCCATTCAAATCCGAAAGAGAAACCATAGGTAAAGTCAGGCATACCATTGCCCAGATTGACCTTGTCGTTGTCATTGATGAGACCGTCGTGGTTGATGTCGTAGTATTTCACGTCACCAGGCTTCACGTCTGCCTGCAGCACACCGTTGCCGGCAGCAATCCAGTCGTTGATATCCTGCTGGTTCTGGAAGATACCGGCAGTCTTGTAGCCCCAGAAGTAACCGATAGGCTCGCCATTGCTGGCACGATAGAACTCACCTGAGTTGTCGTAGAGCACAGAGCCGCTTTCACCGTGGATGATACCATCCTCGTTGGGAATGTTGCCGACCTTATTCTTATTATAGGCACCATTTACGTTGACGTAATAGTTGAAATTCTTGCCGATGCGGTCGTTCCATGCCAGGCCGAGCTCAACACCAGTATTCTTCACGTCACCGCCGTTAATATAGGGAGCACCCGTACCTACCGTGCCGAGCACAGGAGGCTGAACGAGCCAGTCCTTGGTGGTCTTAATGTAAAAGTCGAAGTTGACATTCAGACGTTGGTTCAGGAAACGAGCGTCGAAACCTACGTCAAACTGCTCTGAGGTCTCCCAAGTTATCTCCTCGTTGCCAATACGCGTAGGAACTGCTCCCCACTGATCAGCATCACTACCCAAGGTAGTTCCGAAGTTATAGTAGTAGTTGTTGAAGGCCATGGGTGCGAGATACATGTAGTTACCGATATTCTGGTTACCAACCTGTCCCCAGCTGGCACGAATCTTGAAGTAGTCCATCACATTGAGCACTGGCTCCATGAACTTTTCGTTGGTGACTACCCAACCGGCAGAGATAGAGGGGAACCAACCGAAGCGGTGTCCTTTGGCAAAACGCGATGAACCGTCACAACGCAGAGTGGCGGTGGCCATATACCTCTCCTTCCAGTTCCAGCTCACACGACCGAAATAAGAAACCATACGCTCTTCGTCCCAAGGTGAACCACTGACCGACAGACCGCCTTCCTGATTGGTGGCAGTACCATTGCTCAGATATGCATACTCCCACGTGTCAAAGCCATCGCGCAACGAGCCGTTGGAACCATAGATGCTCTGTCCCTCCGTGCGATAGACCTCATAACCAATCATGGCGTCGATGTTGTGCTCCTTCAGCTTGAAGTTATAGCTCAGCGTGTTGGTCCAAGTGATACCCAGACCGTCGCTGGCACTCTGACTTACACCCGTGCGAGTGTCCTGATAACTGTAGATAGAGAAGTGATAAAGGGGCGAGAACGAGCGGTAGTTGTTCGAGTCGTACTTCACGCCCAGCACAGTTCTGAACTTCAGGTTCTTGATGAACTCCATCTCAGCATATACATTGGCTGTTGCGGTTAAGTTCTGTGACTTATTGTTATTAGTGGTCATCATCACGCCGTAGGGGTTGCCGTCGGCATTGTACCAGTCGCTGTCCGTAGTATCGTTATAGGGACTGCCGTACTTGCCATTGTCGCTGTAGACTGGCGTAATAGGTGACGTTCCGAAAGCTGCACGCAACGTGTTGTTATAGGCATTGCCTACACCAATACCATTCTTCTTATAGTAAATAAACGAAACCTGCTCGCCGACCTTCAGGAAGTTGTCGATGACCTGATACTCTGAGTTGATACGGAAATTATAGCGTGAGTAGCCCGACACGTCCTTGCCGCCAACGATACCTTCCTGATTCAAGTAACTCATAGTCAGGTTAAAGTTACCTTTCTGGTTTCCTCCTGTGATGCCCAAGTTGGCACTATAGGTCTGGGCACCATCCTTGAACATTTGGTCTACCCAGTCGGTATCATAAACATTGCCATTCGCGTCGAAGATGCTGGCATACTTGGGTGTGCCATCCTCCTTCAGTCCATACCAGTCGTAAGGAGCACCGCCTGAATTGATATTCTGCTCGTCCATGATGGTCATATACTGCTTGGCATTCAGCATCTTGGTTTTGCGAGGAGCCCACTGCCAGCCGAAGTAGCCGTCGAAACTGACCACCGCGCGGCCTTCCTTACCACTCTTGGTCGTTACCAGCACGACACCATTGGCCGACTGGCTTCCGTAGATGGCTGCTGAAGCAGCATCCTTCAACACGTCGATGCTCTCGATGTCTGAGGGATTCAGCGTCGAGATGTCACCACGCACGCCATCGATAATGTAAAGAGGACCAGACGAGCCCGTCGTACCAAGACCACGGATGTTCACCTTCAGTCCCTCACCAGGCTGGCCCGACTCTGAGACAATCGTCATACCTGGTGTCTGACCCTGCAGGGCCTGCAGCGGGTTCGTCGTGTTCAGCTTGGCGACATTCTCACCCTTCACCTGTACCGTTGCACCAGTGACGAGCTTTTTCTTCTGCACGCCATAACCGACGACAACCACCTCGTCAAGAGACTGGCGGTCTTCATCGAGAACCACGTCGATGGTGTTGGCATCACCTATCTTTACTGTCTTAGTGAGATAACCCACATAAGAGAACACCAATGTCTGGCCCTTTTCTGCCTGGATGACATAGTTACCGTCAAAATCAGTAACAACACCATTTTTGTCCCCTTGCACCTGTACGGTAGCACCTATCAGGGGCTCACCATCTGTGGAAGATGTGACCTTACCTGATATGGACTTTGCAGAAAGCGTGCCAAACACAGCTTGCATCGTGAACATTAGCACGATGAGCATGAATTGCTTAAAACTGCTTTTTCGCATAAATAAAATTTTTAAATGATCAATAGATTGTTGATTTGGTTGCAAAAATAACACGTTTATTCCAAAGAGGGGAGAATACATGTTTCGGATGGAGGAAAAAATGTTTCCCATGCGGCATTCCCGCTCTTTCACGAAACATAGATCCCCCTTTTGGAAACATGATGACGTGCGATGAAAAGAAAAAAGCCATATCTTTGCGATGAATTCAGAAATAATGTATATCTTTGCACACAGAAGCCATCAGCAGTATGAGGAGATTATTTTTCTTGATGGTGCTATGCATCGCCCAGATGGCAACAGCACAGCCTGCTGTCGACACAGCATTCAAGACACTGGGGATAGCCGACGGACTGCGCAGCAACTCAGTGACGAGTCTACTGGCCGACAGTCGCGGCTACCTGTGGATAGGCACCTATCAGGGTATCAACCGCTACGACGGCCATCAGCTGAAGACTCGTTTCCCTGAGAGTAACGAACAGCAGCTGCACAAGGTGTTCGGACAGACCATCACGGCGATAGAGGAAGATGCCGAGGGACGGATATGGATAGAGTGCGAGAATGGCGGCTACTGCCTCTACGACACCAAGACAGCCCGTTTTTCGGCTGAGGCAGACAAACTTTTACAGTCCTTAGGAATAAGATGTAAGGACAAATATAAGGTGAAGGTGGGCGAGAAAGGTGTGCTCTGGGTGCTGACGGAGAGCGGTATCTGGCGCTATAACTACCACACCAAAGAACTGAAGAACTGGGAAAAGCAATTGCAACTGCCAGGAAAGACATCAGGCGCAGTGGCAGAGATGTCGGACGGATTGTACTTCAGTACAGGGCACACCGTATGGCACATGAATACAAGTACGGGCAAACTGCAACGCGAGACGCTGCCCGAGCAGATGCAGCAGTCGATGGGCGAGGTGAGCGTGATGGTTGATGCTGACGGCACGCTATGGGTGTATAGTACGCGCGAGGAGCACATCTGCCGCTACATTGTGGGAGGACGGCAGGTGAGAGAGATGGTCAGTCTGCCACAGACGGCGTTCGCCTCGCAGAACAATGCCATTCGCGACATGATGGACGATGGGCGGGGGAACATTTGGATTGCTACCGACCACAAGGGACTGTTTGCCTATAACAAGAATACGGGTATCATCACTTCCATGCGCCACGAGCATGGCCGATTGCAGTCGCTGGCATCGGACAATGTGACCTGTCTGACCGTCGACCGCGACGGTACTGTCTGGGTGGGCCATCTGAAGACGGGCATTTCGTACACCAGCGAAGCAAACAACATCATGCAGCTACACGCCCGCAAGTGTGGCGACATACTGACTATGGCCTACGACACTGAGGGCAATCTGTGGATGGGTACTGACGGCGACGGTGTCTATATAGAGCGTACTGACGGCAGCACGACGAAGACGGCTTTGCCCAACATCACCGTCATGACACTCCAGAGCGACGGCCAAGGCGGCATGTGGGCAGGAACGTTTAACCAGGGACTATACCATCTGACAAATGAGAAACAGTGGAAACGGTATGCCTTGGAAGAAGGGACATTCCCTACAGAATATGTGTGGGCACTGGCTGTCGATGACAAGGGAAACGTCTGGACGTCGTCGCCTATCGACAAGACCGTCATCTTCAATCCTCAAGATGAAACCACACGTGTGGTGACCACCGACGGCGGTGAAGACATCCATGCCAACGCCATCCGCTACGATGGCGCAAGCACCATGCATCTGGGTTCGGTATATGGACTCTGGACTTACGACCTGAGGAACGGCAAGTGTAGCGTGGCCTTTGGCAACCAAAAGGGTACACAACAGTGGATGAATCAGATGGTGACGGACGTGAAGGCCGACCGGCAGCAAGGAATGATGCTGCTCACCCACCCCGATGGCATCACCATTTTCGATACGAAACGGGATACGCTATACTACATACGTCGCACGGATGACATCATCAAAGGCATGACCGTCGACAGAAACGGTCTGTACTGGCTTTGCACTTCCAGTGGAAGCGTGGTGGCTATTCAGCCCAAGCGTCAGACCGACAGCCATTATCAATTGTCAATTGGCAATTATCAAATGTCAACTGGCATGCCGCAGTTCTATTTCAACGGCGACGCTATGGTATGTTCGTCCCAAGGCGAGATACTGATGGGGGGCACTGAAGGATACATGAGCTTCGAACCGCAACGGCTCATGACCACAAGCCACGAACAGCGCGACCTCGTCATCAGCGAGATAGCCGTAGGAGATAGTCTGCTCAACGAACAGACCACTACCGTCCATCTCAGCCACGATGCAGCCTACCTCACCGTGAAGTTCTTCTCAGGCAGTCTAGAGGGTGTCCAGCGCATACGCTATGCCTACCGACTGGTAGGACGGATGAGCGGATGGACCATGACCGACCACAACTATGTGTCGTTCCACGCCCTGCCTCCTGGCGACTACACGCTGCAATTGTGCATCTGCCGTGAGGACGGAAGCATGAGCACGCCGCGCGAGTTGCGCATCAGCGTGAAACCGCCATTCTATCGCACACTGCCCATGTATATACTGTATGCACTTATTGTGCTGGGAGCCCTGTACCTGCAATGGCGCAACATGCGCAATCGACAACAGGAGCGTGCGCAGCGGCAGCAACAACTGATAGAGCGACAAAAAATGGAACAGATTACGGAGATGAAACTGCAGTTCTTCACCAATATCAGCCACGACCTGCGCACACCGTTGACCCTCATCATCTCGCCACTGGAACAAATGATTAAAAAGATGGAGGAGGGGAAAACGCCTGACAACCTGCTGGCTCAACTCAAGAATATTGGTAAGAACGCACAGCTGTTGCTCAGAGAGGTCAGCGCCCTACTCGACTTCCGTCGACTTGACGCTGGCGGCGAGACGCTGAACATGCAGCGCAGCGACATCGTGGACCACCTGAACAGCATACTCATATCCTTTAGCGACTATGCCGAAGAGCGCAGCATCCACCTCAGTTTCGACCACGTCGTCGACAGCTTCCTGATGGACTACGACCGCGAGAAAATCAACAAGGTCATTTACAACCTCTTCTCGAATGCCATGAAATTCACGCCTGCAGGCGGCAGCGTATCGTTGTCGCTGCGTGTGGAAGAGAACAGTGTGGCCATCGCCGTGGCCGACACAGGCAAGGGCATATCCGACAATGACAAGCCCAATATCTTCAAGCGCTTTTATCAGTCGGCGTCCAATGACAGTTCGCAGACTGGAAGCGGCATCGGTCTCCACATTGCCAGCGACTATGTCCGTCTGCATCACGGCACCATCAGCGTCAGCGACAACCAGCCTGTTGGCAGTATATTCACCATCACACTGCCCATAGAGAAAGAAGTCTCTACGCAAGTGCAAAAGAATCACGGAGACATGTTGCTTGATTTAGGTCAGAATGAACCTGTCCCTGCGATTCAGCACGAAAACAAGCTCAAGACAATCCTCATTGTCGATGACAATCAGGACATGCTTTCTTTCATCAGTTCCTGCATGAAGGAGGACTATCAGGTACATACGGCGTCAGACGGAGCAGCCGCTCTCGACATTTTGCAGCATGAGCAGATTGACCTCATTGTCAGCGACGTAATGATGCCTGGCATCGACGGCTTCGAGCTCTGCCGCAGGGTAAAGACTGACATCAACTTGTCGCACATTCCCGTCATCCTGCTGACAGCACGTACCACAGATGTAAGCCGCATTGAAGGTCTGCAACTGGGTGCCGACGACTATCTCACCAAGCCGTTCAATATTGAGGTATTGCGACTGCGTGTGAAGAAGTTCATCGACTGGGAGCAAGACAACCACCGTCAGTTCCGCCAGAAGATGGATATCGAACCCAGCGAGATTACCATCACGCCACTGGACGAGCAGTTCATCAAGAAAGCCATAGACCTGGTAGAGAAGAATATCAGCGATTCCAATTTCTCTGTCGAGACGATGGCTGCCGAGGTGGGTATGGCGCGTACCACACTCTACAAGAAACTCATGGCTATCACTGGACAGGGACCTGCCGAGTTCATCCGCACGATCCGCATCAAGCGCGGAAGGGCACTGCTGGAGGCCTCTCAGATGCAGATAACGGAAATAGCATACGCCGTAGGTTTCACCACCGTCAAGAGTTTTACCATGAATTTCAAGAGCGAGTATGGCATGACTCCTACTGAATTCCGACAGAAACAATCAGATAAAAAGATATGAAGAAAGTATTATCATTAGCTCTGATGCTGTTCGTCATCGTGATGAACGCGATGGCACAAACAGAGAAGTTCTGTATTGCTTCAAAAGGCAGGACGGCAACCATCGTAGTAGATGACAACGACTGGAAGGGCGTGTTGCGGGCGGCAAACAACCTGGGCGACGACGTGAGGAAGGTGTCTGGCACAGCAGCCCCCGTTGTTGAGTCTGCCGCTGTACCCCAACAGCCCCAGCAGCCAGCCTCCATCATCGCTGGCACCATCGGCAAGAGCCGCCTTGTCGACCGCCTCGTCAAGCAGAAGAAAATCGACGTGAAGAAGGTGCGCGGCCAATGGGAATCGTATCTTATCGACGTTGTTGACGGCAACCTGATTATCGCAGGCAGCGACAAGCGCGGCACCATCTATGGCATCTACGAGATTTCGCAGCGCATAGGCGTATCGCCCTGGTACTATATGGCCGATGCCCCTGTGAAGCATCAGGAAGAGGTGTGGTATGACGGAGGGCGCATCGTACAACCGTCGCCAAAAGTGAAATACCGCGGCATCTTCATCAACGACGAGTGGCCCTCGTTCGGCGGATGGTGCACCAATAAATTTGGCGGCATCAACTCGAAGGCCTACGCCCACATCTTCGAATTGCTATTGCGACTAAAAGCCAACTACTTCTGGCCAGCCATGTGGGGCACGAATTTCAACGAAGACGACCCTGAGAGTCCGCGATTGGCCGACGAGATGGGCATTGTGATGGGTACCAGTCACCACGAGCCGATGATGCGCAGCCATCGTGAATATCTGAAGCGCAAGGAGCAAGTGGGCCCTTGGGATTATGCCACCAACAAGGAGCGCGTTGATGCCTTCTTCCGCGAGGGTATGGAGCGCAACAAGGCGTACGACAACCTCGTGACCATCGGTATGCGTGGCGACGGCGACGTGGCGATGGGCAAGGGCGACGATCAGGAGAACATGCGGACACTCCGCAACGTCATTGACGGTCAGCGCAAGATTATCAAGGACATCTACGGACGGGCCGATGCTGTGCCGCAGCTCTGGGCTATCTTCACCGAGGTGCAGCGCTACTACGACGCAGGCTTCACCGTGCCCGACGATGTGACGCTACTGTTCTGCGACAACAACTGGGGCTACATACGCCGCAAGGGGACGGCCGCCGAGCGCAAGCGCAAGGGCGGACTGGGACTCTACTACCACATCGACATGAATGGTGGTCCGTGGAACGACCGCTGGGTGAACACCACCACCTTGCCAAAACTGCGCGAACAACTGAACCTCGCCTATCGCTCAGGCATCGACCGCATCTGGATCATCAACGTCGGCGACCTGAAGCCGAAGGAGATGCCCATCTCGTTCATCATGGACTATGCCTGGAATCCTGACAGCATTGCCCCCAGCCATGAACAGGCGTGGCTGCGCCAGTGGACATCAAGCGTGTTCAGTGGCTTGCCTGATGAAATCACCAACGAAGCCGCCGACATCATCGCCCAGTATTCGAAGCTGAACCTGATGCGCAAGCCCGAGGTACAGGTGCCTGGATTGTTCAACTACGAGGAGATGCTTCACCTGAACAACCAATGGCAGTCGATTGTTGCCCGTTGCGAGAACATCAAGGAGAAGATACCTGCCGAGGCGCAGGATGCCTTCTACCAGTTGGTGTACTATCCCGCCGTAGCCAGCGCAGGCGTCGCCATGATGTACAACGCAGCCACAATGGGCGACAGTCTCACCGTGTGCGACCAGATGGCGAAAGACCAGCGCCTTACCAACTACTATAATAAAATCATGGCTAATGGGAAATGGGACGGTATGATGTCCGACAACCACATCGGCTACACGCAGTGGAGCATCCCTGAAAAGAACCGCCATCCCATGAGTCTCGGCTATCATGTCGACTACCCGCTCCTCTGTTCGTTCGCTGCGCCATCGAAGGAATATTCAATACCCGCCATTGGTTTCACCAATACAGACAGCGATGCGAACCCCAACTCCAACGGATGGACCGTCCTCTGCAGCCTTGGTCGCGGCGACGGCTGCATGGGAGCCAAGGACGTGATGAAAGAATGGCCGGCTGATGACAGCGGCCCAACGCTGGAATACGATATCGACCTGACGGAAGAGGGAAAGGTTGCCATCGGCATTCTGCCCACACAGGACGTGATGCCCGCCCGTGGCCTGCGTCTTGGCGTACAGTTGGACAATCAGCCCATGCAGGTTATCGATGCCCGTCAGGGCTTGCACGACGAGTTCCAGGAATACACGCCGCAGAACCTTGCACAGGCGAAAAACCTCAAGCCCCTGCCGCCACACAACAACCTGCTGCTCAGCGGCTGGCGCAACGGTCGCAAAATGCTTCGCCGCGATGAGGTCTTCGACAATATCCGATGGCTGGAAGTGAACTTTCCAAACGCTTCCCCTGGCAACCACAAGCTGAAGCTCATCATGATCGACCCTGAAATCGTCATCGAGACCATCGTGGTCAATCCCGACAACAACCGCTACAGCTATTTCGGCGCGCCAGCACGTTGAACTGGGGTCTGATAATCCAAGAAGAAAAGAGGACTGGCTTGCCAGCCCTCTTCTTTGTTTTCAGCCATCAGCCTTCAGCCATCTTACATCAGGAACGGTCCGTGTCCCATCTTCCTTATCAAATCCGAAGGTCATCCGCGCCTATTCACTATCGTTGGCTTCTTTCACACGGCCATTCATGCTAGCCTGATGGCTCTCGCTGATCCAGAAGTTCACCCGTTCTTTTTACCTCTCTCGTGGGCGAGAAAAATTCCTCTCGTGGGGGCGCAAATTATCTTCGGCAAATGAAGTGCAAGAGCGAATGCAGAGCCGGGCTCGCTCGAGCTATGCTGAGCCGCAGCCTTCACTCGCAATGAATCTCCAAATGCATTGCAAAGGGACAAAAAATCCAGATGCAAAACAATAGTTCCCCCCCGATTATTTTTCATAAAATGTAATTTTTTCTTTTGTAAAATTATGAGAGGCTATCCACACTGTGTCTTGACGCCGTATCACCGTATCACCGTAACATCTGCTATCTGCGAAATGCGGAAAACAAAGGGTATTATAATTATATTATATATATAATTATAATTATATATA
>JAFVGN010000031.1 GCA_017474925.1 Prevotella sp.
AATAATATAATATACAATATTCTGCAGGTAGGCAATGGCGCAAAAAAGACTGTCACGCCTGTCACGCTGTAACGCCCTTGACCTGTCAGGGGGGATGGATGAGCAGCTTAGTACTTATTTTATCCAATCTGCAACTTTTCGCATCGTTCAAACGTCTAACATATAGAAACTTCAAAATAGAAACGATTATGATACTCTCAACAACCCCACAGATTGAAGGTCACACTATCCGCGAATACAAGGGTGTGGTGACAGGTGAAACCATTATTGGTGCCAACTTCGTGAAGGATTTCTTTGCAGGCATCCGCGACATCGTAGGCGGGCGCTCTGCCAGTTATGAACAAGTCTTGCGCGAGGCCAAGGACACTTCCCTGAAGGAAATGATGGAACGTGCTCAGGCTATGGGAGCCAACGCCATCGTAGGAATCGACATCGACTACGAGACCATTGGTGCCAACGGCTCGATGCTCATGGTAGCCACCAGCGGAACTGCTGTTGTGATATAAGCATGAAGAAGTACCGTTCGTCCATCATTCTGTGGCTGGTTTTCGAAGCCATTGCCGTATGGCTGTGGCAGGCAACAGGGAATTTGTTTTTCCTGCTGAACTTCTCGTATATCGGCTTCTGCATCGGCTTTGGAGGCATCCTGTTCGCTGCGGGTTGGAAGTACGCCAGGGAGTTCACCCAATTTGGCGTAGGTGCATATATGCTTGTGTTCCTCGGACTGATTTGCCGAGAGAATATGCAGATTGAGGGACTGTGGTATTATCTGCTTTGTGGTGTCTGGGGAGCAGGTACGCTCCACTATGCCATTGCCAAGATATTCGGCCCGCTGCTGTTTGGCAGAGGATGGTGCGGATATGCCTGCTGGACGGCAATGATTCTCGACTTGCTGCCATACAAACAGCCCAAGGCTGCTCAGGCTCGACAGAAGGACAAAGCGCCAAGAAAGAATTGGGGATTCATCCGATACATCATGTTCGGCCTTTCGGTGGCCATCGTCCTGCTTTTGTTCTGGCTTGGAAAGGCCAGTGCCTACACTATGTTCACGCTTTTCGTGGCTGGTAACATCTTCTATTATGCGGTAGGTATCACCCTCGCCATCCTGCTGAAGGACAATCGCGCTTTCTGCAAGTACATCTGCCCAATAACGGTGTTCTTAAAGCCAATGAGCTATTATTCTCTGATCCGCATCAAGTGCGATGAGGATAAGTGCATCAGCTGTGGAAAATGCCTGAAAGTCTGTCCGATGGACGTCGAGGTGAATAAAAACGCTCGCAGTCGCAAGAATGCCACAGAGTGCATCCTCTGCCAGAAGTGTACGAAAGCCTGTCCGACTAAGGCTTTGTCAGTTTGAGGCCACACAAGATACAAATTGTTATTGATACCTTACTGCCCAATAGCTTGCCTATATTCCAGCAACTTGTTCTGGTAGTCGGCGAAAGCATCTGTTCGCCTGTCGCACGACTGCTGGTAGAGCATCTGAGCCTCGAGTAAGTCGCTCATCTTAGAAGTACCTGCTTTGTAATAGTTGCGATTAAGGCGCAGGTTTTCCGCTGCCTGTTCAATACTACGCTGGGCCAGGAGCAACTGCTGGTACGACTCTTCTACCCCATTCCATGCGTTTTGCATACGGATTTGCAGCAGTTGCGCATTATCTTCTAACTGTTCGACTGCTTTTTGGTGTTCTATCTTGCGGCGCTTAATGGCATGAGAGCCACCCCACCAGTCGGAAATGGGCACACTGACGGTGGCAAACACCATCCCGAAAGTTGTGTTGCTGTCCAGCAGATTATGGTAGTTGTAGCCTACACCGACAGCAACGGATGGCAGGTTCTGGCCAACGGCTATCTTCTTCTGAAGATTAGTGGCTTCCACCTGTTTTCCAAGCAATTGATATTCAGCAGTTCCCAATAGTGCCTGACGATGGTCTTGCTTGGTAATCAGTGGTAAAGTGATATCAGACTGATAGGAAATAACGAACGCGGTATCACTCAGGCCACAATACTGCGATAACAACAGACGGACAATGGAGATGCCATTTTGCAGTTTCAGCCGCTGACTCTCGATATCGTTCTGGCGCAGCTGTACTTGTAAAAGGTCGTTGGGCATAGCCAAACCAGCCCGAACTGCCACATCCACATCTTTGTGGATACCAGCCAACAGGGTATCTACAGCCTCGATGGTCTTCTTTTTCTCCTGCAGCGAGGCTAACTGCCAGAAATATTGTTCGGCAGTCTTCTCCACTTCGTTTTCTGACAATTGCAACTGCAAGCGACTTACGTCTTCGCCTACCTTGGCGAGTTTGTTGCCGTTGATGATTTGCCCTCCGGCAAACACGGGCTGCACAGCCATCAGCGAGCCGATGGTTCCGTTCTTCAGCATCGAGATGCTGATGGGGTTACCCAAGGCTGCAAGAGCCTCGGCAGGCAACATCTGTGCCAGGCTGGCCCCCAACTCAGGCGAAATCATTTCAGAAGGGTTGATATTAGTTTGTGCCATTCCTTTGTTGGCATTAAACCAAAGTCCTGTTCCGCTCAGGTTGGGGAAATATTTGGTAAATGCTTCCTTGCGCTGCTGTTGAGCAGTCTCGATGTTGTATTTGGCACTACGGATGGCGATGTTGTTATGGAGGGCAGAATCCTTCATCTGCTCTAGGGTGTAAGTCTGTGCCGAGGCTGTAAGTGTACAGCCCAAAGCTATCAATGATAATATCTTTTTCATGTGAAATGTTATTTTGTCGAAACTTTAACTTCGTTGAGCTTTCTCACGTTCGGAAGTGAGAGCAAGCTCATACTTCTCTCACTTAGTCGAAACCTTAACTTCGTTGAGCTTTCTCACGTTCGGAAGTGAGAGCAAGCTCATACTTCTCTCACTTAGTCGAAACCTTCCAATAAATGACGGGGAGCATGGTAACCACCATGATGAGTGAGCCGATACCACCTGCGAAGATAGTGACGCCTACGGGCATCCAAAATGAACTCTGAGCGATAATCATCGGCACCACACCAACGGCAGTAGTGGCTGTGGTGAGGAAGATAGGCACCATACGACGTTTGCCTGCCTCGTAGGCAGCCTGCTTTACAGCTTTGTTATAAGCCACGCGGTCCACCGTCCAGTCACCATGCTCTGCCACATGCTTCTTAATCAGGTTGATAGCATGCTCAAAGATGAGAATCTCGTTACGCATAATCATTCCCATCAGGGTGATGAGTCCGAAGATAGAGGTAAGTCCTAGGGCACGATTCATTAGTCCCAGACCGATGAGTGCTCCAGGAATCATCAATGCTAAGGCTACCATACAGATGGTAGTCACACCATACTTCTTGAAGTTGAACAACAGGAAGAAGAAGACGATAACCATAGCAATGCTAATACCAGCGATAATCTGTGGCATAGCCTCATCGCCGTATTCAATCTCACCACCCACCTCCGTACGCACGCCTTGGGGCAATTGTATTTCTTCCTGCATGACACGGGCAATCTCGTTTTCAATAGGAGCAGTATAGACACCCTGTGCAAACTGAGCCGTCACCGTGATACAGCGCTCACCACCCCGATGCATGATACGGCTCTCGCTCCATTTGGGAGAGACTTTGGCAATCTGTCTCAAAGGAACTGTTGAATTGGTGCTCTTCAAACCTCCCGACAGCATCGACGCTGGCGATGCGATGCCCAGGTTCGCGATATCAGAGTAGGTCATGTCAGTATCGTCCTTCACCACAATGGGCAGCTCGTAGTTACCCTCCCAAATCTGTCCCACACGCAAGTCGCTCGATGTAGCACTCAGGGCCAACTGGGCCGTAGTGCGTGTGATGCCTAATTGCGCTGATGTCACAGGGTCAAGTTCGACATTGATGATAGGGTACGGCTGGAAGTAGTCGGTATGTACCCACTCTAGTTCCGGCATCTTTCGCATACGCTCCATCAACCGCTCCGCCACCACATGCAGCGAGTCGAGGTTGTCTCCATAGAATCGGTACTCCAGTTCGCTGACCTCCAGATAGTCCAGTCGTTTGAACTTCACATAGGCATTGGGGAAAGCCTCGCTCAACTGGGGCTGATATTTAGCCAGGAGGTCAAGTGTAGCCTCATTGCTCTCGGTATTCACGATGAACTGTGCATAGTTGTTACCTGCCAACTGAGGTGCATAGGCATCCATAAATCGAGGCGATGAACAGCCGATAAAAGCAGTAATGCCTGTGACACGTTCATCCTTCTCAAGCACATGTTGTACTGAATCAGCTATCACCTCCGTCTCGGCCATACCCTTACCCTCAGGCAGGAATATCTCTACCGCAAACTGATCGCGGTCAGCGTATGGGAATAGGCGTATCTTCAGCGTGGGGGCTATCAGTGTTGAGAGCAGAATGACAGCGACACCACCTCCAATCGTGAACCACGGGTTGGCAAAAGTCCAATCTAACACCTTATTGTAGGTATTCTGCACCCATTTGGTTATTTTATTTCCATTCGTACTCACTTTTCCTGGCTTAATGATGCGTGTTTCGAGGAACGGAATCACAGTAACAGCTAGTACTAGCGACACCATGAGGTTGATGGTTATTGTGACTGGGAAATCTTCCAAACAGTCGTGGAACATGCCCTTCATCGTAATGAGGAAGGGATAGAAGATGGCACAGATACAGATGGTAGCCAACAGCATAGGCATGAAGTACTGGCGCACCGACTCAATGGCGGCATCAAAGGGTTTAAAGCCTTTACCCAAATATTCCAGATAGCCATCAATCACCACGATGGAGTTATCCACAATCATTCCCAACACCACGATGAGCGCTGCCAGCGTCACGATGTTCAGTTCGATGCCCATCATATACATCACAGCTATACTTACAAAGGTGCTCAGCGGGATAGTGATAGCCGCCACGATGGCCGAACGCAGGGGGAACAACACCATCATCACCAAGATAATGATAGCCATCGAAATGAGCAGGTCGCGCAGGAAGTCGCTCACACTCATGGCTACCACTTTGGGCTTATCGGCAATGCGGGTCACGTTCACATCCTCGGGCAGTTCGTTCTGGCGAAAATCGTTCAGCACCCGGTCCACCTCCTGACCATACTGCACTACATTATTGCCAGGTGTCATCTCCATCGACAGCAGCACACAAGGGTGTCCGTCTTGTTCGATACGACTCGACATCGGCTCGTATTCACGTACTACATTGGCAACGTCTCTCACGCGAGCCACCTTACCAGTCGCAGGGTCGCTGAAGATAATTTGGTTGGCTATCTCCTCTTCGCTGTTCTCCTGAGCTTCCACATGGATAGGCACCTGCTGGTCATCATCGCTGATACTACCACTTATCGTGGTGATGCCCTGCGCCTGCAGGCGGGAGAAGAGCATCTGCTGACCAATGCCGTAGGCCTGCAGGCGCTGGCGATCGATATAGAGGCTGATTTGTTCTTTCTGTTCTCCGAATAGCTTAACGTTAGCAACTGATGGAATACGACGCAGGCAGTCGCTCAAGTCGTCGCTATATTGTTTCAGTTCGCGATAGCTGCGCTGGTCGCTCTCAATGGCGATGAGCAGGGCTGAGGTGTTACCAAAGTCATCGTTCACCACAATAGCCAGCACCCCACTGGGCAACTGCGCCTTAAAGCCATTCAGACCGTGCTTGATTTTCGACCACACCTCGTCCTTATTGTTCACATCATCGTTCAGTTTTACCATCACGATACACATGCCGTTCTGACTTTGTGTGGTCGTCTTCTTACGATTCACCTCACCATAGGTAAAGAGGTAGCGCTCCAAAGGACGAGCCACCTGCTGCTCTATTTCTTCTGATGTAGCGCCAGGATAGACTGCCACCACCACACCTTGTCGGATGGTGGCATGTGGAAATTCGTCTTTCGGCATAATGTACATGCCATAGATACCCATCACAAACAATATGCCTATGATAAGCAATGATATAGAATAATGCTCCAAAGGCCATCGGAGCCAGTTTACATGCTTCATATTAATATATCACTTTGGTTCCTTCACTCAATTTCTGATAACCCTCTGTAGCAATACGGTCACCAGTGATCAAACCATCGATGACACTTACATAATTGCCCTGTGTCTGACCTATAGTCACGATAGCACGATGAGCCGTGCTGTCCTTACCCACCGTCCACACAAACAAACTACCATCTGACTTCTTCTGTACTGCCGTCACAGGAACCATTTTGCTGCCAATAGCCTGCGAACCATCAGAGACAAAACGTACATTGGCTACCATCCCTGGCAGCAGCTTCCGATCGACGTTTGCCACGTTAATTCTTATATCGTACGTATGCGTGAGGGCATCGGCCTGAACACCTTTCTCTATCCGGCCTCCCTGATAATTCTTGCCTTGCATACGTCCTTCAGCCGATCGGCTATTGATGGCTTCTACCGAAATACTTGTTGGAGTAGTGGCATTGATACCGCCTATCTCTGCTTCAGGTATAGCCACTTTCACTTTTACAGTTGAAATGTCAAGGATACTCACAACAGCCTGTGACGGTAAAGCAGTCTCACCTGTTCCTATCAGTTTCTTGCCTATGATACCACTGACAGGAGCAATAAGCCTACAATCGGCCAGATTCTTGCGTGCCACCTCTAATTGCGATTTGACCTGCGCCACCTTGCTCTGAATCTCCACCCACTGCACCTCGGGCAGTGAACCGTTGTCATGTAACATCTTATAGCGCGCCAAAGCATCGTTGGCCTGCGTCATCTGCGCCTCAGCACCACTCAGCAAGTTTCGAGCCTGCGTGTCGTCCATCTCCGCAATCAGCTGACCTTTGCTAACTGTCTGGCCTTCATTCACCAACATACGCTTCACAACCCCCATGCCAGTAAAGCTCACCGCGGTAGCCTCACGTTCTTCCACGATACCCACATACGTCTGGGCATTATCCACCATAGCAGGCGATACCACCTGTGTTTCTATTCTCGTCGGAGCCTTTACGTTCTGCTCCTTTTTTTCTCCACAACTGCCCAGTAATATGACTGAAAGCAGTATCAAAAATACCTTTTTCATAACCGATTATCTATTTTTGGTTACAAAATTAGTTCAAAATCGACTATTCTTCATGTCTGATTTCACCTCATATCTTATCAATTCGAAGTCAAGATATCAAAAAAAACAAAATTGATGCTAAATAAAACATGAAATATGGGAAAATATAAGTAAATTTGCAGCATGAAACAGCATGAAGAAGTAACAATTCAAACATTAGCTAACAATGAGGATATCCAAATTGGCTATTCCGATGAAGACATCGTTGTTGTTGACAGTATCCAAAAGTTCACCGAGGTCAATACAGCCCATGTAGCCATGAATGCTGTTGTCATTTGTACCAATGGCAAGGTACAGGCTCAAATGAATGGCATCATGATGGAACTGCACAAAAACCAAGTGGCCATCATACCCCAAAACATTACGGTGACTGATGTTATGGTCAGTCCGGACTTCGACTTGAAAGGCATGTTCCTCACTAACCGCATCCTGCAAAGTTTTCTCCGCGAGAAAATGAGCATCTGGAACGACATGATGTACATCCATCACCATCATATTGTAACGATGGATGAGGATGAGATACTCTTCTACACCCATTTCTATGATATGCTGACACTGGCCATTGCCAAGGGCAAGGACTATCCCCTGCATACCGATGTTATCCAGTCGCTGCTACGCTCAGCCATTCTCGGACTCTGCGGCCGGATGAAGAAAATGTTATCAGCAGACACCAATTTGGCTGGCTCTGACGCTTTGCATGGCAAAGAAAAGCTGACATCTAAAGCCCATTTCCAGCACTTTCTCGATCTTTTACACTCCAATGATGTGAAACGCCATACGGTAGAAGCTTACGCCAGCGAACTTTGTATCTCACCGCAATACCTTACTGTTGTCTGCAAGAAGAATTCCGGCAAGACCGCCAACGAATGGATTACAGAACAGGTGCTTGAAGATATCCGCTATTACTTGCGTCAGACCGATCTCAGTATCAAGCAGGTCTGCGACAAACTTGCATTTCCTAATCCCTCTTTCTTTGGCAAATACGTGAAAGATCATTTCGGTATGACACCATTGGAATTCAGAAATAGATAGACTTTTGATTTTTTTTTCGTATATTTGTACCCAAAAACTAACTATTCTATATTTAAGAATGAAGAAAAGAACTTTGTTGTACATACTGTTTGTCCTTTCTTTCTGCTGCAGAATAACGGCAGCATCAGGAGTGTATAATGTGCGCGATTATGGAGCCAATGGTAACGGAACGACGCTCGACCACGGAGCTATCAATAAAGCGATAGAAGCGGCGGCGGCTGATGGTGGCGGACAGGTGGTGCTATCGGCTGGCACATATCTCTGCGGGAGCATCCGGCTGAAGAGCAATGTCGATCTGCACCTGATGGCCGGAGCGAAGATACTGGCAGCCCCTGCTGAAATGAAAGCCTATGACGAGAGCGAGTCGTTTGGTGGTTTTCCAGAATACCAAGACGGCGGGCATACCTATTTTCATAATAGTCTGATCTGGGCCGAGGACCAGCAGAACGTCAGCATCACAGGTCATGGGATGATTGACGGTGAGGGTCTGACAAAGCGCGACACCGAGAAGGCCGGCAACGTACAGGGCGGCTCCATTGGCACAGGTGACAAGGCCATTGCCCTGAAGCTCTGCCGTAACGTCAACATCCGTGATATCACCATCTATCGCGGCGGACACTTCGCCATCATTGCGACGGGTTGCGACATCGGCACCATCGATAACGTGACCATCGACACCAATCGCGACGGCATCGACATCGATTGCTGCAAGTATTTTACGGTTAGCAATACGAAGGTAAATACGCCCAACGACGATGCCATCGTGCTGAAAAGTTCGTATGCCTTGAAACGACCCGTGCTGTGCGAGCATATCCTCATCACCAACTGCATCGTGACTGGCTATAAGCTGGGCACCTTCTTAAGCGGCGAGTATATACCTGAGAAGGTGAACTGGGTGTGCGGACGTATCAAACTCGGCACCGAATCGAATGGCGGCTATCGCAATATTACCATCTCTAACTGCACCTGTATGTGGAGTAGCGGGCTGGCCTTCGAGGAGGTCGACCAAGGACGGATGGAAAACATCACGGTCTCGAATATCACTCTGAGCCACGTACATCATTACCCCATTTACATCACGACAGGCTGTCGTAACCGAGGACCCAAGGATGTGACACGCATGTCATCGGCCCGCGACATATATATAAATAATGTAGTAGCTGATGACTGCGACTCTCTGGCAGGCATCATCATCACTGGCATGAAGGACGAACCTATCCGCAACGTCTCGCTGTCGAATATCCGTATCCAATATCGTGGTGGTGGCAAGAAGGTAACGACGCCCTATCGCGAGCAAGGTACGAACTACCCAGAGCCACGATGGGCTGGTCCCACACCTGCATACGGTCTATTTGCCCGTCACGTCGATGGTCTGCACTTACAGAACGTGAATTTCGAACTGATGCGCCCAGACGAACGACCTGACATCATCCTTGAAGACGTAACAGAATACTAAACTTCATATGATCGGTGTCAGAGAATGGTAAATCCTACACATCAAACTTTACGAATATTAATAGAAATAACATATGATTAGAAAAGCCAATAAAAACGATATCGGACGTATCATAGAACTGCTACATCAGGTAGATATGGTGCATCATGCGATACGCCCTGACTTGTTCAAGTCCAATACAACCAAGTATAATGAACAGGAACTCGAAGCTCTGCTCGAAGATGACAACAAACCTGTTTTCGTCTTTGATAACGGGGAAGTGTTGGGTCATGCTTTCTGTGTGATAACAGAAGTAAAGGATGACAAATTGCTCCAGAACATCAAAACATTGTATATTGATGACATCTGCGTAGATGAAAAGGCTCGCGGCAGACACGTAGGCAAGGCATTATATGAGTATGTGCGCGATTACGCCACATCATTAGGCGTCAACAATATCACCTTGAACGTATGGGAGGGTAATGACCCTGCATTAAGCTTCTATAGGAACATGGGCTTGAAAGTCCAGAAAACGACGATGGAAATAATAATAGCCTCGAATATCCTATCAGAAAGATAGTCTACTATTTATTTCCCCTTCCTGAACTCCCTTGGGTTCATACCCTTCATCCTGTTGAAAAAACGGGCGAAGGTTGTGACTTCTGCGAAATGAAGCTGATCGGAAATCTGGGTGATGCTCAGCGAGGTCTGGCGCAGGAGGAACACGGCCTCCATCATCAGCATTTGGTTGATATAGTCGACAACGGTGCGACTGCCAGATACTTGGCGGACGACACGCGAGAGATAAGTGGTGGTGATGCAGAGTTCGGAGGCGTAGAAGCCGATGTCGTGGTGCTCTTCGAAGTGCTGGGGCAGCAGACCGAGGAAGCCAAGGAAGATTTCCTCGACGCGCTTGGGGAAGCGGTGCTCGCGGATGCTGTGCTGCTGGATGGTTGAGAGGTCGGTGAGGAAGAGGTTATAGAGCATGCGCAGGCTGTCGTTGGCCAGTGGAAGTCCCATCTGCTGATAGTGAATCATCATCTGCATCAGTTCGCGCAGGCGGTGAAAATCGTCAGCCTTCAGCGGGAGCACGGGCGAGGTTAATTCCACCACCGTGAAGTAGGCCGTGCGGATGGCGTCACGCACCGTGGGCAGCGAGAGTGTGAAATGCTCGTCGCCCAGCAGGCAGATACCGCTGTAGTCGCTGGAGGACAAAAGGACGGTAACTTCGAAGCCAGGCGAATAGGTATAGAGGTCGCCCTCGCGCAGTGTCAGCTCGCGGTTATTATATAATATGGTAACCCAGCCGCGAGTGACAATCGTAAAGGTGTAGCACGACAGGAAGCCGTTCGTCTCGTTCGCGCCGAATGTCCATTCCACGTTGGTCTCTAAGCAGATGACATTCCCGTCCCACTCACCCTTGGGCACAGGCAGGTTCCTTAGTTGCCAAAATTCCTTTAAGCTATACATAGTTGCACATATTTTGCCGCAATGTTGCGATTAAGCGAGTGCAAAGAGCTTGCTCATTTTGCCAAGCGTGAGCAACTTCGCGCAGTTTCACTGCGCAAAGATACGAATAATTTTTGAGTTTGTTTCGTTTTGGTCGGTTTTTGTTTCGTTGGGGCTTGCAATTCTATAAAATATTATGTGTACTTTTGCAACCAGATAGCTAATAACGGCGGCGAGGAAGGCAAAGACATGTTCGACGAGCAGATCATCTACCGCAGCTCGCTCCAGAACTTCCTCATCGAGACAGACGAAGGCATCATCCTCATCGATACAGGCTTCAAGACCGGTATGTCGGTTCCTGCAAGGAAACTGGGCGCGCCACTCTATATGGGCGACAAAGTAGATGACTATATGGCCAAGGTCTATATCTCGCCCGAGGATGCCGACGCGATGAAGCTCGAAGGCGACAACATCATCCGCGTCAGCTATAAGGACGGACGCTACCAGAACTTCCCTGCTTGCGAGGAAATCGCCCCTGGACTCTACTTCATCGAGACCAAGGGCCACACCAAAGGTAACAGCATCGTCATCCTAGAGCACGACGGTCTCTACTATATGTTCCACGGCGATATCACCTACTGCGACGCCACCCTGAAGGCCAACAAGCTCTCTATTGTCTTCGAGGACAAGGCAGCAGCCCGCGAGACTCTCGACCGCGTCCGCACTTTCATCAAGAACAACCCCACCGTCTATCTCTCCACCCACTGCCCTGAAGTCTACGAGAATCTGGAGATGAAGCGCGTGATGAAGCTGTAACCTACAATTACTGTTGATTTAGGCCGTTATAGGTGCGCAATGCTTAAAACACCATGTTTTAGGTATTGCGTACCTTGATTTGTTTGCCGTACCTTTGTCATGCGTAGTCATTAAGTGTTGCAATATTTTTTGCTTTTTTTCCGTTAAAAAATTACTTTCAGACGTCACCTTTTGCTTTCATCAACTGTTATATAGGTGAATTGGTTCATGAAACAAGAAGTTTAACATGATAAAAAACAAGTAAGAATTATGGAAGGAATCTTTGCTCTTTTAATTCCCCTCGGATGCGGATGCGTACTCCCCATCGTAGCCATCTGGCTTGGTGTTCGTCAACACATGAACGAGACCAATAAGCGTACACAAATAGTGTTAGCAGCCATCGAGAAGAACCCAGACATGGACATCGAGGAACTGATGAAGAAAATCTCGCCCAAAAAGAAACTGCTGAAGGAAAAGCTACTTTCAAAACTGCTTTGGGGAAGCCTTACCACCCTGCTTGGAGTCGGATTCATCGGTTTCGGCTTTTACCTCAACACCAACAACCTGGGCGGCACCGATGACCCAATGACATCCTTTTGCGCAGGTTTCGTCCTGCTGTCTGTCGGCATCGCCTTCATCGTCAACTACGTCATCGGCAAGAAGATGCTTGCCAAGGAGATTGAGGCTGAAGAGAAACTATTAAGCACCCAGAATCTGTGACACGCGACATGTTCATAGCCCACGTAGAGCGTGAGCAGGAAGCCCTTCGAGGCTACTTGCTCGCCCTCTGCTGCGGCAATAAGAGCGATGCCGACGACCTAGCACAGGATGCGCTCGTCAAAGCCTACCTCTCATCAGCTGGCTATCAGGAGAAAGGACGTTTCCGCTCGTGGCTCTTTACGATCGCCCACAACACGTTCCTCAACCACAAGGCAAGCTGTCGGACGATGGAGACACTTGACGATGCCCGCACACTGGTCAGCACCAATGCTGCCGATGACAGCTTCGAGCACCAGGAACTCTATCTTGCCCTGCGCACGCTACCTCCTAAGGAGCGCTCGTCCATCACGCTCTACTACCTCAGCGGCTACGACATCAAGGATATAGCGACCATTACCAAGACTTCGGAAGACGCTGTGAAAAAACAACTTTCGCGTGGTCGCGACAAACTAAAAGAAAGACTGAAGATATGACCAAAGACAAAGCCCTTGAGGAACTCTTCCTCACCCGTCAGCCCCACTTCGACGACCATGATGATTTCATGGCTGCCCTCACCCGCCGTCTTGATGCCGTGGAGTTCGTCCGCCAACATCAGGAGGCCACCATCCGCCAATACAAGATGGCTATGGTCGTGACCTTCATCGTAGGCATACTCAGCGGTGCCGTCACCATGGTCTATGTCCTTTCCTCCCCTATCGAAGCACCGCTGTTCACCTTTCACGTACAGACAGGTATCCTGCTCTGGCTCGCTGAAAACTCACGCACCATCGCTGCAACCACTATTGCCCTGCTGATGAGTCTCGGCATACTGAGCATCATCAGTAACATTCACGACATCATGCACATGCGTGAAGAGATTACTCGCTACCCGTCTTGCCTAGGTTAGGGGTTGAGTTAATGCGGCGCATACGGGCTGACGACTCTGGTTCCTGACTAATAGGAACTATCTTAGCATTCGATTTCGTTTTCTCCACAAATTCCGCTTTGGCTCTTTCCAGCTGCTCAAGAAACTCAGCACTGGTGTGTAGGGCGGCATAGCCTATGCTGGCTCCTACCCTAGTGGCATCGATATCGCTCTGCCAATGGGCACCCACAATAACGCGACTCTCACCGTACATCCAGCCACGGGCAAAGATGGTATCGGCATTGGCAGGATTGATTTCTGCCAACAGAAGAGCCGTTGTCCAGCCTCGCATAGTATGACCTGAGGGGTAAGAACCCTCCTTGCCCAGCGTAACTTCGTCTTCTTCAGCCTCATAGGTCAGGATATGCTCATGATAGAGGACATAGGGACGTGTACGGTTGTAAAAGCGTTTCGGCTCCACACGCATCTGGTCTGTGGTAACAAGGCTCGTCTCCAGCAGTTTCCATATCTCAGGCGTTTCCGTCTTCGAGATGGTCAGCCCAAAAGGAACATTGAACTCCGCCAACAGGTTTTCGTATGTCCACACGGCATCGCGACGGGCAATGGCCGCACGCTCTTCATCCTGACGTTGCAACTTGCCCCACTGGTAACGCACGACATCGTATGAGAATTCCGGACTGTCAAAAGCCGGTGGAGCAGGCAGGCATTTGATCAGGTCGGGCAACTGCTCGGTGGTGAAATACGGTTTCACAGAATCGTTCTGTGCAGAAACACTCATGGTAGCCATGATGGCGACTACAGCCAATAGTATGTTTTTTTTCATTGTCATGTGATTTTTGCGTGCAAAAATAAGAAAAAAACAGGAAAGATAATACAGGAAGACTGGTTTTTTGCTTGCTCGGCAAATAAATTGCCGGCCTCGTTAGTCATTTCTCATTTATTTGTCGTACCTTTGCAGGGTAAATTAAACATTGAATAAGAAGACATGTCATTAAAATGTGGTATTGTAGGACTGCCCAATGTGGGTAAGTCTACTTTGTTTAACTGCCTGTCGAGCGCAAAAGCGCAGGCAGCCAATTTCCCTTTTTGTACGATAGAGCCCAACGTAGGTGTCATCACCGTTCCTGATGAGCGGCTGACGAAATTGGCCGAGTTGGTACATCCTGGCCGCATTGTGCCTGCCACCTGTGAAATCGTTGATATAGCCGGCCTTGTGAAAGGTGCGTCGAAAGGCGAGGGCCTGGGCAACAAGTTCCTGGGAAACATTCGCGAGACGGATGCCATCATCCACGTGCTTCGCTGTTTCGAAGACGAGAACATCACACATGTCGATGGTACCATCGATCCCATCCGCGACAAGGAGATTATTGATACGGAGTTGCAGTTGAAAGATCTCGAGACCATTGAGAGCCGTCTGTCCAAGACCGAAAAAGCAGCAGCAGCGGGCAACAAGGAAGCCAAGGTAGAGGTTACCGTCCTGAAGGCTTACAAGGAAGTGCTGGAACAGGGCAAGAACGCACGCATCGTAGAGTTCGACTCCAAGGACGAACAGGATTGTGCCAGAAACCTCTTCCTGCTGACCGCCAAACCAGTACTCTATGTCTGCAACGTCAGCGAAGCCGATGCCAAGAACGGCAACCACTTCACCCGTAAGGTCGAGGCGCTGGCCAAGGAGGAAGGTGCTGAGGCGATGACCATTGCTGCCAAGACGGAAGAAGACATTGCCGAACTGGAGTCATACGAAGACAAGCAGCTCTTCCTGGAGGAGTTAGGTCTGGAGGAGAGTGGTGTCAACCGCCTCATCAAGAAAGCCTACGCCCTGCTGAACCTCGAGACCTTCATTACTGCCGGTGAGATGGAAGTGAAGGCCTGGACCTATAAGAAAGGCTGGAAGGCTCCACAGTGTGCAGGTGTCATCCATACCGACTTCGAGAAGGGCTTCATCCGAGCTGAGGTTATCAAGTACGACGACTACATCCAGTACGGCTCTGAGGCCGCTGTCCGCGAGGCAGGCAAGATGGGTATTGAAGGCAAGGACTATGTCGTACAGGACGGCGACATCATGCATTTCAGGTTTAATGTTTAAGCGTAGAATATGATTGGTTTAGTAGGGATGATAGGTTTGTTGGGTTATATTAGTTGGAATCCCAACGAGGGCTTTGGTCCTTTCCGCTGGTACGGATTATGCTGGCTCATCGGTCTGGCGTTGGCTTACTTCATCGTCAAGCGACTCTATAAAGAGCAGCACATCAAGGATGAGCTGTTCGACCCACTCTTCATCTACTGTTTCATCGGCATCCTCCTGGGAGCCCGTCTGGGACACTGCCTCTTCTATGAGCCCGACCATTTCCTGACCTCAGGAAAAGGCTTTGTGGAGATGTTCCTACCCATCCGCTTCCTGGCAGATGGCGGATGGAAATATGTAGGCTATCAGGGCCTCGCCTCACACGGAGGCACCTTCGGCCTTATCGTTGCCCTGTGGCTGTATGTCCGCAAGACTAAGCTCAGCATCTGGCGCGTGTTGGACAACATAGCTATTGCCACAGGAACGACAGCCTGTTTCATTCGTCTGGGCAACCTGATGAACTCCGAGATTATTGGCAAGATTACAGATGTTCCCTGGGCGTTTATCTTCGAGAAGGTCGATGCCGTACCTCGTCATCCTGGCCAGTTGTATGAGGCCATCGCCTACGCTATCCTTTTCTTCATCATGTGGTTCCTCCACAAGCGTATGCCTGAGAAAATTGGCACAGGCTGGTATTTCGGCTTCTGTCTGACCTACATCTTCACCTTCCGCTTTTTCATCGAATATACCAAGGAGATTCAGGAAGCCTTCGAAGCCTCCCTGCCTTTGGATATGGGACAGATACTCTCTATCCCCTTCATCATTGTGGGAGTCTGGTGCATGATACGAGCCAAGAAAACAGCTGTACAATAAGTCTACTGGACAGCACGGATGCAGCGACCACTGAAGCGATTGCTGGAAAGGTTTCCGTAGTAAACTGCTATATCTGTGACGTTGAATTCCAAACACCAAGCCTTGTTAGGATTGCCTCCGTAAAGGGATGATGTCCAGTAGACTCCGCTGACGGCGCGAAACTGAGTGTCCGCATAGTAGCGGAAACCTGTGATGGGCAGAAAGATGGAGTTGCCCGTCTTCTTACCAGTAACCTTATAGCCGTTGACACCGTCCTTAGTAGTCCACTCCCAAGTGCAGTTGTCAGGGTTTACCAGCTCATCAAACTCATCGGCAGTAGGCATGCGCCATGAACCGCCCAAGTTGGCGCGGGCTGCATCGTCCGAGAGGGCCAGCTGGATTCTCTTGTCGGTGGACGAATACTTGATCAGAAACTGAGAATCCCCTTTGCTCCAGATATAGGTCTTCCACGAGTAGTATTCCTTGGGCTTGGTTTCGCCCCATGCGAAGTACGTGCCAAAGCCAGAAGACTTCGTTGCACCCACATTCATGTTGGCCCACTTCACACTAAGTCCTAAGTCGACTGCCTTCACTTCGTCCTGAGACTGGGATTTATCCTCCGTAACATTGACCTTTGCATCGCCAACTGTCCCAAAGAACATGGCAGCCAGCGTCATTAGAAAAATCTTCTTCATATTTTTAATTTTTGTTGGCAAAGTTACGAAGAAAAGTTGAAAAAGTAATATAAGCTTATCACTTTTTTATTCATTATTATTTTTGATGATGAAAATGACTTGATGATTATACTACTTGCCAGAAACTATCTTCTTGATGTCGTTGAGTTTGTTGAGGGCTTCAAGGGGTGTGAGGTTGTTGACGTCGAGACCCAGGATTTCATCGCGCACCTGACATAGTACAGGGTCGTCGAGCTGGAAGAACGACAGCTGCATACCCTCGCGGCTCTGAGCTATCTCGGCAGTAGGTTTGCCTACCGTACCCACCTGGGCATTGTCAGCCTCGAGCTGCTTCAGAATGACGTTGGCGCGCTTGACAATGCTCTTGGGCATTCCGGATATCTCAGCCACATGAATACCAAACGAGTGTTCCGAACCTCCTCTCTCCAGTTTACGCAGGAAGATGACCTTGCCGTCCACCTCCTTCACGCTGACATTATAGTTCTTGATGCGCGAGAAGTTCTTCTCCATCTCGTTCAGCTCATGATAGTGGGTTGCAAAGAGCGTACGAGCCTGAGCTTTCTGGTTCTCATGCAGATATTCCACGATGGCCCAGGCTATCGAGATGCCATCGTAAGTAGACGTTCCTCGTCCGAGTTCGTCGAAAAGCACCAGCGAATGAGGCGTTACATTATTCAGTATATTGGAGGCCTCCGTCATCTCCACCATAAAAGTAGACTCACCTAAGGAGATGTTGTCCGATGCTCCCACACGAGTAAAGATCTTGTCGACAAGCCCAATGCGCGCACTCTCTGCTGGTACGAAATAGCCTATTTGTGCCAAGAGTGTTATCAAAGCCGTCTGGCGCAACAACGCTGACTTACCAGCCATATTGGGACCAGTGATGATGATGATCTGCTGGCGCTCAGCGTCCAGATAGATATCGTTAGGCACATAGCGCTCGCCCAAGGGGAGCTGTGTCTCAATAACCGGATGGCGGCCCTGCTTGATGTCGATGACATCCTGAGAACAGATAACAGGACGTACATAACGGTTCTCTTCTGCCGTCTTCGCAGCACTAAGCAGACAGTCCAGATGTGCAATAACGTTGGCATTCTGCTGTACCTGTGGAATAAAAGCCTGAGCTGCTATGATGAGGTCGTTGAAAAGCTGTGCCTCCAAGGAAAGTATCTTGTCCTCGGCACCCAATATCTTCTCTTCGTATTCCTTCAGTTCCTGCGTAATGTAGCGTTCTGCCTGAGCCAGTGTCTGCTTGCGAATCCAGTCCTGGGGCACCTTGTCCTTATAGGTGTTGCGCACCTCCAAATAATAGCCGAACACATTGTTGTAGCCTATCTTCAGCGAGGAAATGCCAGTCTGACTGGCCTCGCGTTCCTGAATCTGCAACAGATAGTCCTTACCGCTATAGGCAATATGGCGCAGGTCGTCGAGCTCGGCATTCACTCCGTCGCGGATGACGCCTCCCTTCTGAACCAGCTGGGGCGGGTCGTTCTGGACTTCATGCTCTATACGGTTGCGCAGTTCCTCGCAGATGTCCAGGCGCTCCCCTACCCGCTTGATACTGTCGTTCGTGGTCTGGAGACAAGCATTCTTGATGGGCTCAATGGCCATGAGGGCACGCTTCAGCTGCACCATCTCACGCGGAGTCACACGTCCTGTGGCAACCTTCGACACGATACGTTCCAGATCGCCAATGTTCTGTAGCTGTCCGTCAACGATTTCGCAGAAGTCGGGCTCACGGAAGAAGTAGTCCACAACGTCCAGGCGGTTGTTGATAGGTTTCTCGTCCTTCAGGGGGAAGACAAGCCAACGACGCAAGAGTCGTCCACCCATAGGCGATACGGTGCGGTCAATGACATCGAGCAACGACTTTCCATCATCCTGCATGGGCTGAATGAGTTCCAAGGAACGAACCGTAAACTTGTCGAGCCGAACATAGCGCTCTTCCTCAATACGCGACAAGGTGGTAATATGAGCTATCTGCGTATGCAGGGTCTGTTCCAGATATTGCAGGATAGCCCCTGCAGCCACTACCCCACTCTTCAAATGGTCAACGCCAAAACCTTTGAGCGACTTCACGTTGAAATGCTTATAGAGCTTCTGGTGAGCCGTCTGTTCCGTAAAGACCCAGTCGTCAAGTTCAAAAGTAACAAGACGAGTGCCAAAATAGCGTTCGAAATCGTGCTTGTGCTCCCTATCGTACAGCACTTCCTTGGGCTGGAAGTTGCCTATCAGCTTTTCTACATAGTCATAGGTTCCCTCACCTGTCAGGAATTCGCCAGTGGAAATATCAAGGAAAGCGACACCACAAGCAGCCTTTCCGAAATGAACAGCACAAAGGAAATTGTTCTCTTTATAGTTCAGGACGGTGTCCTGCATAGCCACACCAGGTGTCACCAGTTCGGTAATACCTCGCTTTACGAGCTTCTTGGTCAACTTGGGGTCTTCCAACTGGTCGCAGATGGCCACACGCTTGCCCGCACGGATGAGCTTGGGCAGATAGGTATCCAAAGCATGATGGGGAAAGCCAGCCATCTCGTCGCCCTTGACACCAGCTCCGTTGTTTCTGTGAGTCAACGTGATACCCAAGATGCGAGAGGCGGTGATGGCATCTTCGCAGTAGGTCTCATAAAAGTCACCACAACGAAACAGCAACAAGGCTTCAGGATATTTTGCCTTGAAGTCGAAGAATTGTTTCATCATCGGAGTCAGCTCCTTACCATCTTTCTTTGCCATCGCTACTTTATTTAAATTTGACTGCAAAGATACTAAATAATTATGGATTACGAACGACGAATGGCTAATTATTAGAAATGGGAGCTAAAATTTTGGTAGATAGCAAGAAAATGCTTAACTTTGCAACCTAATATATACTGTTACGAACAATAAACAAAACACAAACTATATGGAATACAATTTTAGAGACATTGAGCAGAAATGGCAAAAGCGCTGGGTAGAGAATGGAACCTATCGCGTTGTTGAGGACGAGAAGAAGAAGAAGTTCTATGTACTAAACATGTTCCCCTACCCTTCTGGAGCCGGTTTGCACGTAGGTCACCCGTTGGGATACATAGCCTCAGACATCTATGCCCGCTACAAGCGTCAGCAAGGTTTTAACGTGCTGAACCCTATGGGTTACGACGCTTACGGACTGCCTGCCGAACAGTATGCCATCCAAACAGGCCAGCACCCTGAAAAGACCACCTTCGAAAATATCGACCGTTATCGTTCGCAGCTAGACAAGATAGGTTTCTCGTTTGACTGGGAGCGCGAGGTGCGCACCTGTGACCCCATCTATTACAAATGGACACAGTGGGCTTTCCAGCGTATGTTCAAAAGTTACTTCTCACTGTCATCGAAGAAAGCCCAGCCTACCATCAAGCTGATAGAGCATTTCGAACTGATGGGTACCGAAAACTGCAATGCTCTGGGTACTGAGGAGCTACACTTCACAGCCAGCGACTGGCACAATTTCTCGGAAAAGAAAAAACAGGAAGTGCTGATGAACTACCGTATTGCCTATCTGGCTGACACGATGGTCAACTGGTGTCCTAAACTGGGTACTGTGCTGGCCAATGACGAGGTCGTAGATGGTGTAAGTGTACGTGGTGGCTATCCTGTGGTGCAGAAGAAGATGCGTCAGTGGTGTCTGCGTGTCTCTGCCTATGCCCAGCGCCTGCTGGACGGTTTAGAGGAAATAGACTGGACAGACTCGCTGAAGGAAACCCAGCGCAACTGGATTGGCCGCTCAGAGGGTACTGAGGTGGAGTTCAAGGTAGCCGACAGCGACAAGCACTTCACGATTTTCACCACACGTGCTGATACGATGTTTGGTGTGACCTTTATGGTACTGGCTCCAGAAAGTGATCTCGTTGCTGAACTCACTACTCCTGAGCAGAAGGCAGAAGTTGAGAAGTACCTTGACTATGTCAAGAAGCGCACAGAGCGCGACAGGCAGATGGATCATAAGGTGACAGGTGTGTTTTCTGGCTCTTATGCCATTAATCCGTTTACTGACGAGAAGATACCCATCTGGATTGCAGAATACGTATTGGCTGGATACGGTACGGGTGCCATCATGGCCGTACCTGCTCACGACTCTCGCGACTATGCTTTCGCCAAGCACTTCAATCTACCGATTATTCCTCTTATTGAGGGTGCTGACGTCAGCGAGGAGAGCTACGATGCCAAGGAGGGTATTATGTGTAACTCTTCGTCGGCTAAGTTCAGTCTCAATGGTCTGACCGTAAAAGAAGCTATCGCTGCTACGAAGAAATTCGTCACTGAGCAGGGACTGGGTCGTGTGAAGGTGAACTATCGTCTGCGTGACGCCATCTTCTCGCGTCAGCGTTACTGGGGCGAGCCGTTCCCCGTCTATTACAAGGACAATATGCCCTACATGATTCCCAAGGAGTGTCTGCCACTGGAATTGCCTGAAATCGATGAATACAAACCTACTGAGACAGGTGAGCCCCCATTGGGACGTGCCAAGAAGTGGGCCTGGGATACCAAGACTGATAGCGTAGTTGATTGTTCCGCTATCGACCATAAATCCGTCTTCCCCTTGGAGCTGAACACGATGCCTGGCTTTGCTGGTTCGTCAGCTTACTATCTACGCTATATGGACCCCAAGAACCAAAAGGCTCTTGTAAGTCGCGATGCTGACGAATATTGGCGCAATGTGGATCTCTACGTTGGAGGCACGGAGCATGCTACTGGTCACCTGATCTACTCTCGTTTCTGGAACAAGTTCCTCTATGACTCTGGTTACTCTTGTGAGGACGAACCTTTCAAGAAACTGGTCAATCAAGGTATGATTCAGGGTCGTTCAAACTTTGTCTATCGCATAGAAGATGAGGGTGCCGACAAGGGTAAGTTCGTCAGCTTTGGTCTGAAGGACAAGTACACGACGACACCTATTCATGTCGATGTGAATATCGTCTCTGCAGACATACTCGACATTGATGCCTTCAAAACCTGGCGTCCTGAATACGAGCATGCTGAGTTTATTCTGGAGAATGGCAAATACGTTTGTGGATGGGCTATCGAGAAGATGTCGAAGTCGATGTTCAATGTAGTCAATCCGGACATGATTGTCGAGAAGTACGGTGCCGATACGCTACGTCTGTATGAGATGTTCCTGGGTCCTGTAGAGCAGTCGAAACCTTGGGACACCAACGGTATCGATGGTTGTCACCGCTTCCTGAAGAAGTTCTGGGCACTGTTCTATGGCAACAGCCGCGAGAATCCTGAGGGCAAACTGCTGGTAGACGATAGCGAACCTACAAAAGAATCGCTGAAGAGCGTCCATAAGCTCATTAAGAAAGTCACTCAGGACATTGAAGTATTCTCTTACAACACTTCCATCTCAGCCTTCATGATTTGCGTCAACGAGTTGGGACAACAGAAGTGCAAGAGTCGTGAGGCCCTGAAGACACTAATCGTCCTTATCGCTCCTTTTGCTCCTCATATTGCTGAAGAACTGTGGGAAGCCTTAGGCGAGCAGGGTAGTGTGTGCGACTCGAAATGGCCAAAGTGGAACGAAGAATACCTGATTGAGAACAGCGTGAAACTGGGCGTAGCATTCAATGGTAAAACCCGTTTCGATATGGAGTTCCCTGCTGATGCTGACAACCAGACTATCCAAGATACTGTGCTGGCTGACGAGCGCACCACGAAGTATATTGACGGCAAACCCATCATGAAGGTTATCATCGTACCTAAGCGTATGGTGAATGTTGTGCTGGGCAAGTAAGAAGTATTTAGAAATACCAAGCTTTCATCTTTATACTTTACTGAGATGACTGTCAATCATAAGACAATAATGAACGAGGTCAGGGACTATTGCTCAATAGCCCTTGGCCTTGCTATTTACACCGTAGCCTTTACGGTTTTCCTGATGCCCTACCAGATAGTTGCTGGTGGTGTGACTGGTTTATCGGCTATCATCTACTATGCTACAGGTTTCCACTTGGAGAACACTTATATCATTATCAATGGTATACTGCTGGTTGTAGCACTGAAGATATTGGGCGTGAAATTTCTCATGAAGACCATCTTTGCCATCTTTACGCTATACTTCATGCTGATGTTTGCGCAAGAAATCATTCCAAAACAGGACAATGGACTACCCTTCAAACTGATGGGTGAAGGTCAGGATTTCATGTCAATGATTATAGGTTGTGTGCTTACAGGTATTGCCTTAGCCACTGTGTTTCTCAATAATGGTTCGACAGGCGGAACGGATGTCATTGCAGCCTCTATCAATAAATATCATCCCAATGTATCATTGGGCAATGTGCTGATTGCTGCTGACTTCTGCATCATCGGCTCCTGTATGTTCTTCCCACAGTTCGGATCGTATTTGGAACGTGCTCACAAAGTCATGTTCGGCTTTTGTGTAATGGCTATGGAAAACTATACGCTCGACTATTTGATGAACGCCCGTCGACAGTCGGTACAGTTTATGATATTCAGTCAAAAATGGCAGGAGATAGCCAATGCCATCGGTACGGAAATGAATCACGGTGTAACCATTCTTGACGGACACGGCTGGTACACAGGTCAGAAGAGCAAGGTGCTCTGTATTCTGGCCAAGAAAAGGGAAAGCATCTACATGTTCCGTCTTATCAAGATGATTGATCCCCAGGCCTTTGTTTCACAGTCAAGTGTCATTGGAGTCTATGGTGAAGGATTTGAAGAAATGAGGGTGAAGATAAAAGAAAAGAAGAATGAAGAAAAAAATAGTATTCGCCACTAACAACCAACATAAGCTAGACGAGATACGTGCCATATTAGGCTCGTCGTTTGAGGTTGTTTCGCTGTCGGACATAGGTTGTCATGAAGATATTCCTGAAACAGGCGACACGTTGGAAGACAATGCGCTGCAAAAGGCCCAATACATCTTTGATAAATATCATCTTGATGTATTTGCTGACGACACAGGTCTAGAGGTTGATGCGCTAAATGGTGCTCCTGGTGTCTATTCAGCCCGCTATGCCGGTGACGGTCACGATTCTGAAGCCAATATGCAGAAATTGTTGGCAGAATTAGGAGATAACGATCAACGCAAAGCCCGGTTCCGTACCGTCATTGCCTTAATAGAGAATAGAGACGTTTGTCCGTGTGGTTGTACCAGCATTAAGCAAATACACCGCTTTGAGGGTATTGTCGATGGTGAGATAATCCGCGAGAAGAGGGGAGGGGAGGGCTTTGGCTACGACCCTATATTCCAACCTGAAGGCTACTCACAGACCTTTGCAGAGTTAGGTCTCGACATCAAAAACCATATCAGCCATCGTGCACGAGCCACCCAGAAGCTGGCAGAATATTTATTGAAATAAACAAATCATGAAGAAAATCATCATTTCCCTGTTTTTGTCAATTGTCTATTGTCAACTATCAATTGCCCAAGTGGGTACTTGGCACAACTACCTATCTTATTATGACATCCAGCAAATACAGGCTGCAGGGAATGATCTCTTTGTACTAGCCTCTAATGGTCTCTATCAGTATAACATGAACGACCAGTCTATCACAACCTATGACAAGGTCAACGGACTAAGTGATACTGACATTAAACTGATTGCATGGAACAAGCAGGCTAAACGTCTAATAGCCGTCTATAACAACTCTAATATCGACTTGGTAGAAACCAACGGAAATGTCATCAATATTTCTTCCTTGTACAGCAAAGCCATTACTGGTGACAAGACTGTCAGCAGCATCCGCATTGATGATGTCTATGCCTATTTGATATGTGGTTTCGGTATCGTCAAAGTTAACATGCAGCGTGCTGAGATAGCCGACACCTACAAGCCTGGTCATCCTGATTATCCTACCTCACTGCCAGATGAGGACAACAGCGACTATGACAAGTACATAGACCTTGTAAAAACCCTCAATCCAGACGGACCAAAACACAACAATTTTGGGTTCATGCGTTTTCTCAACGATAAACTTTACACATGTGGAGGAAGCTATTATTCTCCTGGTTCTGTACAAGTTTGGAATGGTACCAGCTGGCAGATCTATCAAGATTCCGTTAAAGATGGTTCTACAACATCATCCGTTCAAGGTCCTCTTTGCCTAGACGTCCAGAAGACGGCAGAAGGTGACCACTTGTTTGTAGGAGCACGTAATGGAATGTTTGAATATATGAATGGTAACATTCTTAAACGCTATGACCATACTAATAGTCCTATAGAATGTTTTGACGGAAAAACAGAAGACTACCAAATAGTAACAGGTGTCAAGTTTGACAGCGACAACAATCTATGGTTACTCAACAGTCAAGCGCCTACAGCATCATTAATGTCCTTTTCAAATGGTAAGTTCACTAAATTCAATCATAGTGAACTGATGAAACTGAATGATGGCGGATTTACCAATAAGAGTAATGGTAAATTATGCAATATCATCATTGACAGCCGGCAATTGATGTGGTTTGTCAATGATCATTGGATGCTACCTGCCTACTATCGTTATGAAAGAAATAATGACCATATTTCTGCCTATGAGACCTTTGTCAATCAGGATGGTTTAAGGATAACCAATCTCTATGGAGTAAAATGTATTGTCGAAGATTTGGAAAATAACCTATGGATAGGAACTGACCAAGGTCCGTTTATGATAGAAAAGTCCAGTATATTGAATAATGAAGCTGCACTCATACAGGTTAAAGTACCTCGTAATGATGGTACTGACTACGCTGACTATCTATTGGCTGGTGTTTGCATCACTTCTATTGCCATTGACGGTGGAGGACGCAAATGGTTTGCCAGCAACGGAAATGGTGTCTATCTGATAAGCGCTGACAATATGACCCAAATACAACACTTTACCACTGATAACAGTAAACTGCTTTCCAATAATGTTTTATCCGTAGCTATTAATCAAACGACAGGTGAAGTTTTCTTCGGTACTGAAAAAGGACTTTGTTCGTTCATAAGCGATGCCACCCAGACCAATACAGAGATGACGAAGGATAATGTCTGGGCTTATCCTAATCCCGTCAATCCAGAATATACAGGACCTATCACTATTACCGGCCTCACTATGAATGCTGACATCAAGATTCTTGCCTCGAATGGTGCCGTTGTCAATGAAGGACGCAGTAATGGTGGAACATACGTTTGGGACGGATGCGATAAGAAGGGTAGGAGAGTGGCTTCAGGTGTCTATATGGTTGCAACAGCTACCAATACAGGTGAGAAAGGTACTGTCTGCAAGATTGCCATTATCAACTGACGTACACTATGATAAGCAATGAAACCATAGAACGTGTTAAAGGAAACAACAGCTTTGACTTTCTAAGATATTTCTTTGCATTTTCACTGATATTGGTTCATTTCTGTACCATTACCGATACAGAACAATTCTGGTTTGTCACAGGACAAATGCGTGTAAAAGCCTTCTTTACCATTACAGGCTTCTTAGTAGTATATAGTTTTCTAAGAAGAAAGAGTCTGAAAGTATATTGCTGGAAACGTATTCTTCGAATCATACCAGCCTATTTCACTACCATTTTACTATGCTATTTGATTGGCTTTTTCTTTTCAACATCAACTTTTGAAGAATACTACTGTTCATCGCAATCCTTTAAGTACCTGATAGCCAATCTGTCGTTTATGAACTTCATAGAACCATGCTTACCTGGTCTTTTCAATGACAATCTTGTTGGTCCTTATGTCAATGGATCATTATGGTCTATGAAATTGGAAGTACTCTTTTACATCCTTGTACCTTTTATTGTGTGGCTGATGAGAAAATATAATAAAGCATATATTCTTATTGCTATCTTTACTATCAATATCATCTTTCATTCCATTTTTGACTATTTAGAGTATAAGACGGGAAACTCACTCTATCATTCTATCAATACAAGCAGTCCTACTACTATCATATACTTCTTTAGCGGTACAACTATCTTATTATATTTTGACTGGTTTTGTAAGCATATCAAATGGATTTTCCCTTTCTGTCTGGTCTATATGATTATTACATTTTTTCTCGACTATTCATTTCTTTACTATATAGAACCACTCATCTTTTCAGCTATCATTGTGGCTATAGCCTATTTTTGTAAACCTCTAAACTTCCTGCAAAAGTATGATAATATATCCTATGGTCTCTATCTATATCATTTCCCTGTTATACAAGTATTGGTGCAATATAAATTGCACCTATACAATATATACCTTACCTTTATGGTTACGCTTCTTATTACCGTTCTAATAGCTATTGCCTCATGGTATATCATAGAAAAGCCTATGCTTAAACGTAAAATAACTTAGCTTTCAAACAATATGTCACTGAAGAATAAAATAGAGTTGTTTACTGACAAGACTTTCATGAAGTTTGTTTTAGTCGGGGTGGTGAATGTCATAGTAGGAGCAACAATTATGTTCGTCTTTTATAATGTCTTTCACTTGAGTTACTGGGTATCATCATTTTCCAACTACTTCTTTGGCAGTATAGTCAGCTATTTCCTGAACAGATATTTCACCTTCAAATATCATGGTAAAGGGTGGGGGTCAGTTATTAAGTTTGTCATGAATATCGCCATTTGCTACGTGATTGCCTATAGTATTGCCAAACCTCTGATGCAATGGATCCTGTCAGATTTCAGTATCACAGTACAGGAAAATGTGTCAATGACGGTAGGTATGTGCTTATTTACGGCACTTAACTATTTAGGTCAGCGATTCTTCGCTTTTAAAGACTAAAAGAATGCTGGAGCTTAACTTAACTCCAGCATTCTTTCTATAGGTTTCACTGCGTCTTTGGCGATAGCAGGATCAACCTCAACGGAAGGCCATTCATACTTCAGACAATTGTAAACCTTCAAAAGCGTATTCATCTTCATATACTGACACTCGTTACAACTGCATTCTAAGCCGCTCTCGCTGATTTCAGGAGGAACAGGGATAAATTCCTTATCCGGACATGTACGCTGCATCTCATGCAAAATACCAGCCTCTGTAGCTACAATATATTGCTTCGCACCATTTTCCCGTGCAAAGCGAAGCATATCAGCTGTCGATCCTTTGACATCAGCCAGTGAAAGTACAGGACCTTTACACTCCAAATGCGCCATAACGACAGCATCAGGATATTGCTTTTTCAGCTCTACTATTTTAGCTACAGAGAAACGCTCATGAACATGACAACCACCATTCCAGAGTAACATCTGACGTCCTGTAACCTCGTTGATATAGTTACCTAAATTATAATCAGGACCAAAGATGAGCTTGGCATCCTGTGGCAACTGGTCAACAACCTTCTTGGCATTACCACTGGTGACAACAACATCGGTCAATGCCTTAACAGCAGCAGTAGTATTGACATATGAAATAACCTGATAACCTGGATGTTCTTCCTTGTATTTTTTCAGATCCTCTGCTTTACATGAGTCTGCCAACGAACAGCCAGCATTCAAATCAGGACACAACACTGTTTTGTCTGGTGAGAGCAACTTGCACGTCTCAGCCATAAAATGAACACCACACATGACCATCGTCTTCGCATCTGTCTCTGCAGCCTTGCGTGCCAAAGCCAATGAGTCTCCCACAAAGTCGGCAATATCCTGAATATCGCCAATGGTATAGTAATGAGCCAAGATGATAGCATCTTTCTCCTTACACATACGACGAATCTCTGATTTCAGATATTTTGTCTTGTTCGTTTCTACAGGTACATTGACAGCTTCATCAATGAAACCCTTTTCTTTCCACTCCTTTTTCAACATCATATTATTTTTATCTTTTTCTTTTTTTTCCTTTTTAAAAAATAGAATGAATAGGATGATATGGCGTTGATATGTGCAAAACTTCTTGCTATCTTTCTTGCCAGATTTATTATCTACTATTTGATGAGCGTTCTTAACATCCTTTGTGGATGCTTATTAATTGATTATAAGCTCAGTAAGCAGTTTATCCACTATTCTCTATTTTGGTGCAAAATTAATAAGTTTATATCTTTTTTAAGCAAAAAAAGGTGGAAAAGTTATAGATAAGCATTTAATTTATGCATGAAATTCACCTAAAATAGTTGTCAGTTGCTGTTATATTCTTATTTATTTCGTAACTTTGCACACGTTATCCACACACTTATCCACAATGATGAGAAAGATTAGGACGATAGAAATGAAGCGACTCACGATAGAAGAATATCATGAGGCTGAGAAGTTGCCATTGATAGTAGTTTTGGATGATGTCCGCTCGATGTATAATATAGGTAGCGTGTTCCGTACTTGTGATGCTTTCCGTGTTGAAGCAGTATATCTTTGTGGTATTTGTCAAACACCACCATCGACTGAGATTCACAAGACTGCACTGGGTGCTGAAGAAAGTGTAAGATGGCAATATTTTGATACAGCATTAGAAGCCGTTGAAGCGTTGAAAAAAGATGGCTGTGAAGTTCTTTCAGTGGAGCAGGTGGAACATAGTACCAAACTACAAACGTTTGTGCCTCAACGAGACAAGAAATATGCTGTAGTGTTCGGTAATGAAGTAAAGGGTGTACACCAAGAAGTAGTTGATGCCTGCAATGGATGTTTGGAGATACCACAATTGGGAACGAAGCACTCCATGAACGTTTCTGTCACTGCAGGCATCATCATTTACAAGTTTGCTGAAGAGTTAATACTCAAAGAATGAGTGCAATTACTTTGCTAATATTTGTTCTGCGTGCTCTTTGGTCTTAACTTGCTTTCCTACGAAGATCTGTTCAATAATACCTTCTTCATTGATAATAAAAGTGGTGCGGATGGTACCCATTGTTTTCTTGCCATACATATTTTTTTCACCCCAGGTACCCATTGTTTCCATCAGCGTTTTATCGACATCAGCAATCAAGGGAAAGGGTAGTTCGTGTTTCTCCTTGAACTTGACGTGTGATGCAGCTGAATCTTTACTTACTCCTACTACTTCATAGCCAGCAGCTTGCAGTTCTCCATAGTGGTCTCTTAAACTACAAGCCTCTGCAGTACATCCGCTAGTATTATCCTTAGGATAGAAATACAGTACCAGCTTGTGTCCTTTGTAATCACTCAGACGGATGTCCCGTCCTTCTTCGTCTTTGCCTAATACTTCAGGGGCTTTGTCTCCTATGTTCATCAATTTTATTTGTTTATATTGTTGTTAATTATTACTGTATATTTTAGTGAGCTTCAAGCCAATTTTGGCCAAATCCTGAGTCGGCAACAAGAGGTACAATAAGAGGAAATGCGGCTTGCATTTCTTCGATTACTATACGTTCTACTTTTTCTTTCTCTTCGGGATATACAGAAAAGTTTAATTCGTCGTGTACTTGCAAAATCATTTTCGATTTGATGCCTTCATTCTTAAAGCGGTTATGAATATGAATCATAGCCACTTTGATGATGTCTGCAGCAGTGCCTTGAATAGGTGCATTGATGGCATTACGTTCAGAAAAACCACGGACAGTAGCATTTTGTGAATTAATATCTGGCAGATAGCGACGACGACCGAATAGGGTAGTGACATAGCCTTGCTGACGTGCTATTTCTTTTGATTTTTCCATGTAGTCGTGTACCTGTGGAAAGGTTGAGAAATAGCCGTCTATCAACATCTTTGCTTCTTCACGAGGGATATTGAGTCGTTCTGCCAAACCGAAAACGGTAATGCCATAAATGATACCAAAATTGGCTCTTTTTGATTTAGTACGCTCATCGCGTGTCACCTCTGATATATCTTTTTTATAAATGTTGGCAGCTGTCGCAGTATGTAGGTCTTTACCCTCTCGGAACACTTCTATCATTTGTGGATCCTGTGATAGATGTGCCATTACGCGCAGTTCAATTTGACTATAGTCTGCAGAGAAAAACAAGCAGCCTGGTTCAGGGATAAAAGCTTTGCGAATTTCCTTACCGTCTTCACCTCTAATTGGGATATTCTGAAGATTAGGGTCACTACTTGATAATCGTCCTGTAGCCGTAATGGTTTGGTTAAACGAAGTATGTATATGTCCTGTATGTGGATTAATCAGTTTGGGAAGTGCTTCAATGTAGGTGCCGATGAGTTTTTTCAAACCTCTGTGTTCCAAAATATCTGCTACGATTTCATGTTTATTACGCAGTTGTTGAAGCACTTCTTCTGATGTCACATATTGACCTGTTTTAGTTTTCTTGGCTTTATCGACAATTTTGAGTTTATCAAATAGTATTTCACCTACTTGTTTAGGAGAAGCGATATTGAAATGTTGACCAGCTAATTCGTATATTCTTGTTTCAATTTCATTCATTCGGTTAGTGAAGACGCTAGACGTTTCTTTGAGTGAATCTGTATCCAGACAGACTCCATTCATTTCCATTTCAGCAAGTACGGGCATTAGGGGCATTTCAATATTATAGAAGAGGTCTTCACATGCTAACTGTTTCAATTCGGGTTCCAGTTTGTTTTTCAGTTGTAGGGTGATGTCTGCATCTTCACAAGCATACTCATATACTTCATTAGCTGAAAGGTCACGCATGGAACGTTGACTCTTTCCTTTTGCTCCTATGAGTTCATCAATGTGAATGGTTTTGTAGTGGAGATATACTTCTGCCATGTAGTCCATATTGTGACGTAACTCAGGTTGGATGAGATAATGAGCTATCATGGTGTCCCACATTTTACCTTTTAATTCGACACCATAGTTATGTAATACTTCTAAATCGTATTTTAAGTTTTGTCCTATTTTTAGAATTTTGGTATTTTCATAGAGTGGTTTAAAGATATTAACAATTTGCAACGCTTCTTCACGATTAGCTGGAATTGGCACATAAAATGCTTCGTGTTCCATGACAGAGAAACTTAAACCTACCAATTCTGCATCAATAGCCGATGTTGTTGTTGTTTCTGTATCTAGAACGAGAAATTCTTTTGTCATGAAAAAGTCATAAAGTTTCTTTAAATCTTCCTCATTTTCAACGAGTTTGTATTGATGAGGTACTGTTTTTATGCTTTCAAAACTTGAAATTTCGTTCTCTGTTGTACTGTCAGTCGTAAATTCTGCAAATAAATCTAATTGTGCATTAGCAGGTTTTATATTTGTTTCAGGTTTTTTAAGAATTTTGTTTGCTAAGGTTTTAAACTCTAATTCTTCTAAAAGTTTACGTAGTTCTTTCTCATCAGGATTCGAGACTTTCAATTCGTCCATATTGAGTTCTATGGGAACATCGGTTTTGATGGTTGCCAGAAACTTGGACATTTTAATATCTTCGACATGTGTTTCAATTTTGGTTTTCAGAGCTCCTTTGATTTCACTGATTCTATCAAGCATTTCTTCAACACTTCCGAACTCGTTGATTAACTTTACTGCCGTTTTCTCACCAACACCAGGACATCCTGGGAAGTTGTCGGCAGAGTCACCCATTAGTGCTAATAAGTCAATGACGGCATTTGTTGATGGAATGGTGTATTTTGCTTTCACCTCTTCAGTACCCATTGTTTCGTAGCCACCACCATGTCTGGGACGGTAGATGAACACATGGTTGCTGACTAGTTGTCCGTAGTCTTTGTCAGGGGTCAGCATATAGGTTTGTATTCCTTTTTGTCCGGCTTTGGTTGCTAAGGTTCCTATAACGTCATCTGCTTCGTAGCCCTCTACCTGTAGAATTGGTATTTTCCAAGCTTTTAATAACTCCTTGATGATAGGTACTGATTTCTTGATATCTTCAGGTGTTGCTTCTCGTTGTGCCTTATAAGCGGGATATGCCTCACTACGAAAAGTCGGACCATGAGGATCAAATGCCACACCAATATGCGTAGGTTGTTCCTTAGTAAGCACTTCTTGCAGGGTATTGAGAAATCCCATAATGGCCGATGTATTGAGCCCTTTTGAGTTTATTCGTGGATTTTTAATGAAGGCGTAATACGACCTGTAAATGAGCGCGTAGGCATCTAAAAGAAAGAGTTTATCCATATTAACATTTAATTTTCGCGTAAAATTACTAAAAAAATTCGTCATATCGCAATTTTTCTTTAATTTTGTATCGAAATTCTAACAATATGGATTATTTATCAATCATTAGACAACCTATTGAAAGTGATTTAAACGATTTTATCACTTTATTTAATCAAAGTCTTGACTATGATGATGGTTTACTGTCACAAGTACTATCTCATATACGTCAACAAGGTGGTAAGCGCATGCGTCCTATCTTGATGTTACTCATGGCTAAGAATTATGGTTGCGTGTCTGATGTGACTCAGCATGCTGCGGTAGGTCTTGAATTGCTTCATACTGCTTCTTTGGTTCATGATGATGTAGTCGACGAGAGTTGTGAACGACGAGGTCAAGCTTCCGTTAATGCTTCTTATAATAATAAGGTAGCTGTGCTGGTTGGTGATTATATCCTTTCTACCGCTTTATTGCATGTTTCATTTACCAATAACCAGCGCATTGTTCAAAATCTTTCTGAACTTGGTAGAACTCTCGCCGCAGGTGAGATACTTCAATTGTCTAATATACAGAATCAAGTAATTTCGGAAGATGTTTATTATCAAGTGATTAAGCAAAAAACTGCTGCTCTTTTCGAATCTTGTGCTGCTATTGGTTCCCTGTCTGCTGGTGCTTCTGAAGATGAAGTAAAGTTAGCTATGGAATTCGGTCAGAACCTTGGTATTATGTTCCAAATCAGAGATGATATTTTTGACTATTTTGATTCAAAGGAAATAGGAAAACCTACTGGTAATGATATGGCAGAAGGTAAATTGACTTTACCAATTATCTATGCATTGAAAACGACCAATTATGAGTCAATGCAAACCTTGGCAAAAAAGGTGAAGGCAGGTACCATTAATACCGATGAAATTGCTGTTCTTGTTGAGTTCACAAAACAACAGGGTGGTATAGACTATGCCGAACAAAAGATGCAGGAGTTCAGTCATTTATGTCTTCAGTTTATTGATCAACATGTTAAAGATAAAGCCATCAGTGATGCACTGACGGCTTATGTTGATTACGTGGTAATGCGAAATTATTAGAAGAATTTGGTTTCGTGACCTACCACCTCGCTTAATAAAAGGTTTGCCAGACGTGATGTTCCCATACGGAACCATACGTTGGTAAGCCATTTTTCTCCTAACACCTCCTTAACGATGGTGTACATGATGATGGCATCCATTACTGTATTGAGTCCGCCAGCAGGCTTAAAACCTATTTGTATTCCCGTTTTTTCGTAGTATTCTTTAATGGCCTGACACATGACGTATGCTGCTTCTGGGGTTGCTGCTGGTTCTAACTTACCTGTTGAAGTTTTGATGTAGTCAGCTCCTGCATACATAGCTAAGATGGATGCTTTTTTGATGTTTTGAGCCGTCTTCAAACAGCCAGTTTCGAGGATAACTTTCATCTTTTTGTCACCGCAGACTGCCTTTAATTCCGATATATCGTCAGCTACTGATTCATAGTCTCCACTCAGGAATTTGCCTACAGGCATAACTATATCAATCTCTGTTGCACCATCTTTGATAGCCAAAGCTGTTTCTGTTATTTTCACCTCTATTAAAGCTTGTGAAGAGGGAAAGCTACCTGATACACAAGTTATCTCAACACCATCTACTTCTAATGTTTCGCTGACGGTCTTTGCAAAACATGGATAAACGCAAATAGTTGCTACGTGGGGCAGTTCTGGATATTGCTCGTCGAAAGCATTAACACGTTCTGTAAATGCCATCACGCTCTCTTCTGAATCTGTTGTTTTCAATGTCGTTAACTCGACACTTCCCAATAAGAATTTTTTAACTTCTGTGGTATCATTTAATGATACTTTTTCAGTGATAATCCTATGTACTATATTATGAACTTCTTCGTCAGTGATGTTATAGTCGTATAGGTTTAGTGTATCTTCATACTTGTTTTCCAGTTCTTTCATATTGTTACTTTCTTTATTTTATTTTTTCATTTTCTTTGTGTCTCTGATAGTCACGTTTTGTCTTTTTTTCTATACTTTTGTCAAACTCTTCGGTCAGATCAATACCTGTTTGATTAGCCAGACATAGTAATACCCATAATATATCTGCCATTTCTTCGCCAAGATTGTCTTTCTCACCTTCTTTGAAGCTTTGATCTCCGTATTTACGGGCTATCACGCGTGCAAGTTCACCAACTTCTTCTGTTAGTACTGCCATGTTGGTTAACTCGGAGAAATAGCGTACTCCGTATGTTTTAATCCATTGATCTACAGTCTGTTGTGCTTCTTTGATAGTCATAGCATTCGTATCATTTGGAATATCAGGAACAAGATGGCTATTATCATAATGACAATGTTTCTTCTATTCTCAGTTGCATATTCAGTCCAATGACAGGCTTTATAGACTACAACAGTTACCCATAATAATAGTCCTACGATGCATGGCCACATGCCGTATCTTGAACCAGCCAATAATGATAGTACTACACCAATGGCCAGTAATAGCATTCCAGCAACATCGATTTCCCTAAGATATTTTTTCATGTTTTATTCTTTGTTTTTAGTGTCCATACAAATGGTCACAGGTCCATCATTCAATAATTCTACTTTCATGTCAGCACCAAATTCACCAGTACCTACTGTTTTCCCAAGTTGTTCTTCTAACTTTTTGCAGAATGTTTCGTAGAGAGGGATAGCGTGTTCATGACTGCCAGCTTTAAACCATGATGGTCGATTGCCTTTTTTATAGCTGGCAAATAAAGTAAATTGGCTTATCACGAGTACATTGCCATCTACTTCCTTAATATCACGGTTCATGACGTGGTTATCATCATCAAATACACGAAGTCCTACTATTTTATGTATCAGCCAGTCAACGTCTTCTATGGTGTCTTCGTTACATATTCCCAATAGAATTAGATAACCTTGCTCTATGGCCGATTTAGCTTTGCCTTCTATAGTTACGCTGGCATGACTTACTCTTTGAATTACTGCTCTCATGCTGCAAAGTTACAATTTTATTTCCTTTTTACCAAATTTTGTGATAATCATTATACTATTTCTTCTAAGTTGATTCAATTCATTTTTGATGCTCTTATTCAGACTCTTTCTGATGGAAGTAATCATAGACAATTTTGGCCTTTGCCTTACCTATTATTTCTTCTATTGCTGATAACTCAGACTCACGTATTCTTTTAACTGATTTAAGGCCTTTTAGAAGCTCGTCACGCGTTTTTGGACCAACGCCCTTTATATTGTCCAACTCTGACCGCAAAGCATGCTTAGAGCGCTTCTCTCGATGAAATGTGATGGCAAACCGATGAACTTCATCTTGTAAATGTGTCAATGTTCTGAATAGTTCTGAATCTGTCTTCAACCCTATGACCCTTGGCGGAAATCCATAGAGTAATTCATTCGTACGATGTCGTTCGTTTTTTGCCAATCCTGCTATTGGAATATCTAGTCCTAATTCGTCTTGTACAGCTTGTCTGATGACCTCCATCTGACCTTTTCCGCCATCAGCTATAATGAGGTCGGGTAGGGGTTGTTCTTCTTCTATCAACCTGTGGTATCTTCTCCATACAACCTCTTTCATTGATGCATAGTCATCAGGTCCTGTGACGGTTTTGATGTTGTACTTTCGATAGTCTTGTTTTGACGGTTTCATTTTCTTGAAAACGATACAGGCAGCAACGGCATCTGTGCCAGATATATTCGAGTTATCAAAACATTCTATCTGATAAGGCATTTTTTCTAAGTGTAACAAGTCCTGCAATTCTTTCATGAGCCGTACTTGTTTTTGTTCTGGATTGAGTTTTTCTGCCTGTTTCAGTCGGTCGAATTTATATTGTTTTCCATTCATAAGAGATAGTTCGAGTAATGTTTTTTTATCTCCTCGTTGTGGTATTGTGATGGTTACTCCGTTTAAGTCGATATTTACTTTTTGCGGGAGGATGATTTCCTTGGCTTCACTTCTAAATCGTTCTCGCATTTCAACTATAGCTAATTGTAATAGTTCATCGTCAGTTTCATTTAGCTTTTTTCTGTATTCAAATGTAAAAGATTGGTTGATTTGTCCATTTGATACATGTATGTAGTTTATAAATGCAATCTTCTCATCGTTTGTAATAGTCAATACATCAACATTGTCAATTGTATGACTGACGACTTCACTATGTGCTACAAACTGATCGAGTAATAAGTATTTTCGCTTAATCTCTTCAGCTTCCTCGAAACGTAGTTGTTCTGAAAGAAGCATCATTTCTTCTTTTAGTTCATTTTGAACCTGACGAGTATTTCCTTTTAATATTTCTCTGGCTTGGTTGATATTTTTTAGATAGTTATTTATACTTTGTTTCATAACACAAGGTCCGGCGCAATTCTTGATATGATATTCTAGGCAAACCTTGTATTTTCCGCTTCTTATTCCTTCCTCTGTTATTGTCTCTCTACATAATCTGGGATGATATATTTCTTTGATGAGTTTTAATACTGCTTGCATTTTACTGACCTGGGAGTAGGGACCGTAATAAGTTCCCCATTTCTTATTAATGGTTCTGGTCGAAAATATGCGAGGCAGATATTCTTTCGTGATACAGATACTTGGATATGTCTTTCCGTCTTTCAACAAGACATTGTATCTTGGATTATATTTCTTGATAAGTGCATTTTCAAGCAACAAGGCATCTTCTTCTGTGTTGACTACAGTATAACTTATATCCCATATTTTGGATACCAATACTTTTGTCTTGAATCTGTCAACTTCATTATGGAAATAAGACGAGACACGGTTTTTTAGATTCTTAGCTTTTCCTACGTAGATGATAGTTCCTGCCGAATCATAGTATTGATAGCTCCCTGGTTTTTCAGGCATTGCTCTCACAATGTCTTTTAGTTTTTTTAATCGTGCCTCTTTATTTTCCCTTTCCATGTTATTTGTATTGTTTCACGTGAAACTATGTCGTCAATAATGTTGTCACTTCAATTCCTTTAAAGAGATCACGTCCTTTTAATCCTTCGTCAGTAATTTCTATAATGAAGTTGACGAAGATTTTACTTGGATTGAATTTGCTGACAATATTATAAGTTGCTTTTGCTGTTCCACCTGTTGCCAGCAAATCGTCATGTATTAATACTACGTCATCATGTGTAATGGAGTCAGTATGTATTTCTATAGTGTCTGTACCATATTCTTTTTCGAATTCTTCCTTGATAACATCAGCTGGCAGTTTACCTGGTTTTCTTGCAAGAACCAAACCGCAACCCAATTTACCTGCCAAAGCCGCAGCCATGACAAAACCTCTACTTTCAACACCAACTATTTTTGTTATTCCTTTGTCCTTATACAATTCATACATTTCATCTAAAATTTCATTATAACACTCTGCGTCTTTGAATAAGGTTGTTAGATCACGGAAGTGAATTCCAACTCTCGGGAAGTCATTTACGATTCTCAAATTTTTAAATAATAGTTCTTTGTTCATAGTCTTTTGGATTTTCCGTTATTTTTTTTTATATCTCTTTCTTTTTATTTTGTTCCACGTGAAACATCATCTACCTAACAATACCAGCATAGCGTTGATGTCGCTAGGTGATACACCAGGAATACGACTGGCTTGAGCTAAAGTTTCTGGTTGAATTTTTTCCAGTTTCTGTCTTGCTTCCGTAGAGATGGCACTAAGGGTAGGGTAGTCAAACTTTCCTTTTATCTTGATATTTTCTAGCCTATGCATTTTTTCTGCCACCATACGTTCGCGCTCTATGTAGCCTTTATATTTAATGTGAATCTCAGCGGCTTCGGCAATCTCTTCATTCCTGTTAGGCATTTTATCGATAAGTTCATGCAGTTTAGGAATGATACCATACAGTTTCTCAAAGTTCAGCTCTGGTCGTGCTACCAAGTCTTCCAGTTTACAGCCATAGACGAGTGGGGTAGAACCAATTGCTTCCAAAGCACCATTAACCAATTTGGGTTTGATGGCATAGCTACGACAAAAATCCTCGATTTCTTCGATACGCTGTTTTTTCTCTATCCACCAGTCGTAACGTTCGCGTTTGGCTATTCCTGTCCTGTAGGCTTTTTCCGTCAATCGTGCATCGGCATCATCTTGTCGCAACAGGATTCTGTATTCAGCTCTTGAGGTAAACATACGATAGGGTTCGTCTACGCCTTTTGTAACCAAGTCATCTATCAATACGCCTATATAAGCTTCATCTCTTTTCAGTTCGAAACGTGGATATGTGTCACTAAAACTGTCACCACCAGCCATCAGTGCAGCATTAATTCCTGCCAGTGTTCCTTGTCCGCCAGCTTCTTCGTATCCCGTTGTACCGTTCACCTGTCCAGCCATGAATAGTCCACTGATGACTTTCGACTCCAAGGAGTGTTTTAACTGTGTGGGATCAAAGAAGTCGTATTCGATGGCATAGCCTGGGCGATAGACCTTCAGTGATCTCAACGCTGGTATCTTTTTCAAGGCTTCAATCTGTATGTCCATTGGCAGGCTTGACGAGAAACCGTTCAAATACATTTCGTTTGTATCTTCACCTTCTGGCTCCAGGAAAAGTAAATGCTGCGGGCGATCCGGAAAAGTGACCAGTTTTGTTTCTATCGAAGGACAGTAGCGTGGACCTATCGATTTGATCTGACCATTGTAGAGTGGTGAATCCGACAGACCTTTGAGTAGTGTTTCATGTACTTCTTCGTTCGTATAGCATACCCAACAAGGCAGTTGTTCCAGCTGACGCTGCTCGCCCATATACGAGAATTTGTAATAGCCATTCTCACCATCTTGTCGTTCCATGTCATCAAAGTGGACGCTACGCTTGTCGATGCGGACGGGTGTGCCTGTCTTCATGCGGGCTGAACGTATACCGTGACGCGTGATGCTTTCTGTGAAATGTTCTACGGCAGGTTCTGCTATACGGCCTCCTGCAACCATCTTCCTGCCTATGTGCATTAGTCCGTTGAGGAAAGTGCCGGCAGCAATGACAACCGCCTTGGCACGCAGTTCGCATCCCCAAATGGTCTTTACTCCTACCACTTGCTTTTTGGCGGGAGAACCGTCAGATACATTTTCTACCAACAGTTCGTCGGCCTGGTCTTGCCAGATGTCAAGATTAGGAGTGGCATCAAGCATGGAACGCCATTTCCAGATGAATTTTCCCCTGTCGCATTGTGCTCGCGGCGACCATACGGCTGGACCCTTGCTTCGATTGAGCATGCGGAACTGGATAGCTGTTGCATCGGTGACAAGCCCCATCATTCCGCCTAAGGCATCTATCTCGCGTACTATTTGTCCTTTGGCAATACCACCGACGGCAGGGTTGCACGACATTTGGGCAATCTTGTTCATGTCCATGGTTACCAGACACGTCTTTGCACCCATGTTAGCAGAAGCACAAGCTGCTTCGCAACCTGCATGTCCGCCACCAATGACTATTACGTCGTATTTCAGAATCATGACCACAAAGGTACGAATAAGCAAGCAAAAAACAAAAGAAAACAGCCGTTTTTTCTTTTTATTTTCAAACAGAACTTGTTGTGTAATGGTTAAAGTAACGAATAAGCCAGCCAAAAATGCTGTTTAGTTACAAAAAAATATGTATCTTTGCACTCTGAATGCCAATAACTAAAACAAGATGCAACCCATGAACAAAAGTTTTCTTTATTTCATTTGCTGCGTGTCCGCTCTGGGTGGTCTGCTTTTCGGCTACGACTGGGTGGTAATAGGTGGAGCCAAACCGTTTTATGAACTTTATTTTGGCATCAGTAATTTGCCGCTGATGCAGGGCGTGGCTATGACGACGGCCTTGGTAGGTTGTCTGGTAGGTGCGATGGTTGCCGGAGCCGCTGCCGACAGGTATGGACGAAAGCCGTTGCTGATGTTTTCTGCTGTATTGTTTACGGTGTCGGCTATTGCCACAGGATTGTTCAGCGACTTCCTTTTGTTCAACATAGCACGGTTCATTGGTGGTATGGGCATTGGCATTGCTTCTGCCTTGTCCCCTATGTATATTGCTGAGGTTAGTCCTCCTGCTATACGCGGACGCATGGTGAGCCTTAATCAGATGACCATCGTCTTGGGTATTCTTAGTGCCCAGATAGTCAATATGCTGTTGGCCAGGGATACAACGGTAGCTATAGAGCAGGAATGGAATGTGGCGTGGGGCTGGCGTTGGATGTTCTGGGCCGAGACGTTGCCCGCAGCCTTGTTTCTGCTGATGAGCTTCTTTATTCCTGAGAGTCCTGTGTTTCTGAACGAAAAGTCAAGAGTCAGGAATGTTGAAGGTGAAAGCAAGAATTCCTCCTCTCATCTTTGGTCGGAGTTATCACTTTTTTCACGTCAAGCTTCACTGAAGAAAGTTCTGCTGTTGGGTCTGGTGATAGCTGTCTTCCAACAGTGGTGTGGAACGAATGTCATCTTCAACTATGCACAGGAAATCTTCGTGGGTGCAGGCTTCAATGTCGACGGCATGTTCATCAACATCGTGATTACTGGCATTGCCAATGTCGTGTTCACCATCATAGCACTCTATACCATTGAGAAGTGGGGACGTCGTACCCTCATATTGCTTGGGGCAGGCGGCCTGGGAGTCATCTATCTGGTTCTTGGTACCTGTTACTTCATGGGTGTGAAAGGCATACTGATGGTGGCGCTCGTGGTAACGGCCATCTCAGTATATGCTATGACTCTTGGCCCCGTCACCTGGACGCTACTGTCCGAGATATTCCCTAATCGTGTGCGGGGCGTTGCTATGTCCATTTGTACCTTTGCCCTTTGGGTGGGTTGCTGTACGCTTACCTTCTCATTTCCATCTATGAATGCTGCTCTGGGCAGCAGCGGTACGTTCTGGATTTATAGTGCCATTTGTTTCTGTGCCTTTGTCTTCTTGTACCGCCGCTGTCCTGAGACAAAGGGAAAGAGTCTGGAAGAGCTGGAGCGTGAATTGGTATCCTAAGTTTTAACAATATAATAAAGTATGGTCGTTCAGACCCGTCCCCTGAGCAAAGGGGGAAAACAAAAGACAGTTATGGTAAAAGCATGGAGAGCATTAGTGACTATTCCGACCTATGAGGTGGGGAAGCCCGAGAAGAATCCGATGTTCCTTGAGAAGCGTGTCTATCAGGGTTCAAGTGGTGTGGTTTATCCTTATCCCGTCATCGAGACGTTGAGCGACGAGAAGGTTGACAAGGATTATTTGGCTGTCTGGCTCGAGAACGAGTACATCAAGGTCATGATACTGCCTGAGTTGGGCGGTCGTGTGCAGATGGCCTACGATAAAATCAAACAGCGCCATTTTGTCTATTATAACCACGTGGTCAAACCAGCGCTGGTGGGGCTTGCCGGACCTTGGATTTCAGGCGGCATAGAGTTTAATTGGCCCCAGCATCACCGTCCCAGTACCTTTATGCCTGTCGATAGTACCATCGTGGAGAACAGTGACGGTTCCGTGACGGTATGGGTGAACGAGCAGGAGCGCATGTTCCATCAGAAAGGTATGGCAGGCTTTACCCTGCGTCCTGGCTGTGCCTATCTGGAGATACAGGGACGTGTCAGCAACCGCACACCTCTTCCTCAGACGTTCCTCTGGTGGGCTAATCCTGCCGTTGAGGTTAACGATGCCTACCAGAGCGTATTTCCGCCCGATGTCAATGCCGTCTTCGATCATGGCAAGCGTGCTGTTTCGTCGTTCCCCACAGCTACGGGTACCTATTACAAGATGGACTACTCAGCAGGTGTCGATATCTCGAACTATAAGAATATCTATGTGCCTACGAGCTATATGGCTGTCAATTCGAAATACAACTTCGAGGGCGGTTACGAGAATGACACGAAGGGTGGTATGTTGCATGTTGCCAGCCATCATTTCTCGCCTGGAAAAAAACAGTGGACGTGGGGCAATGGCGACTTCGGACGTGCTTGGGACCGCAACCTGACTGATGATGCTACAGAGTCCGACGGTCTGCCAGCCGGGAGTATCCGCAAGGGCTTCCGTCCCTATATTGAGCTGATGGCTGGTGTCTATACTGAAAACCAGCCCGACTTCGCGTGGCTGATGCCCTATGAGGAGAAACAATTCGTGCAGTATTTCATGCCCTATCGCGAAATAGGCATCGTGAAGCAAGCCTCGAAGGACTTTGTGATGAACATTGAACAAACCATCGACGGCATATGCTTCAAGGTACTGGCTACCTCAAAGCAGACGGTGCAGGTGACGCTTTGCAACAAGAGTGGAGAGAAGTATTTCGACCAGTTGCTGACGCTGTCTCCAGAGGATGTGTTCCAGCAGACAGTGCAGGTGAATGGTGTTACTATGCACGATTTGTTGTTTGCCATCTGCAAGGAGCAGCCTCTTCTCCCCACCAATTCTCATTACCTCTTCAATGGTGTACCTCTGCTATTATGGCAGGCCGAACCAGACGAGATACGTCCCATCCCCGATGCTGCTGAAGCTGCCCTTGCACCACAGGATACGAAGACCGTCGACCAGCTCTACCTCACAGGACTCCATCTCGAGCAGTACCGTCATGCTACATGGTCGGCACTTGACTACTATGAGGAAGCCCTGCGCCGCGACCCCAACGATGTGCGTTGTCTGAACCAGACGGGACTGTGGTATCTGCGCCGCGGATGTTTCGACAAGGCGGAACCTTACTTGCGACGTGCTGTCCGCATGTGGCAGAAGCGGAACCCCAACCCATATGACGGTGAGGCTATCTTCAACCTGGCACTCACGCTGAAATACCTGTATCGTCCTAACGAGGCCTACGAGCTGTTCTGGAAGTCTACATGGAACAAGGGCTGGGCTGATGCCGGCTACTTCGAGGCCGCCTGCATCAGTGTAGGGCAGGGACGCTACAGCGATGCCCTTGACGAGTTGGAACGCTCTCTAGTCTTCAACAGCTGCAACCATCAGGCACGTGCTCTGAAGGCTACCGTCCTGCGCCTGCTTGACCGCAAGGACGAGGCAATCAGCTGGATACAGGCATCCTATAAGCTCGATCGTTTCAACTATGGCTGCATGTACGAGGAACACCTGCTGACGTCCAAGCCTCTCGACCAGCTGCAACAACTGATGCACGACAGTCCGGACAATTATCATGAGCTGGCTCTCGACTACGCAAAGGCGGGACGCTGGCAGGAGTGTATCGACATCCTACAGTTGACTACCGTACAGCACCCCATGACCTATTATTATATAGGATGGGCACAAATGGGATTGGGCGATGCCGTTGCAGCCAATACTGCCTTCGAACAGGCAGAACAGGTAGACAGCTACTGTTGTTTCCCCAACCGCCTTGACGATGTCAATGTGCTGACGCTGGCAGCGACTGTCAATCCTGATGGTGCACGCGCACCTTACTATCTGGGTTGTCTCTATTACGATAAGCGACAGTACGATCTTGCCATTCACTACTGGGAACGTGCTGCCAGACTCGACCCGTCGTTCCCCACCGTCTGGCGTAACTTGGCGCTGGCACGCTACAACAAGCAGGGAAAAGAGGACGAGGCCCAGGAATACATGGAACGTGCTTTCCAGCTTGACGAGACTGATGCTCGTATGCTCATGGAACTCGACCAGCTTTACAAGCACCTGCACCGTCCCCATCAACAGCGCCTGGATTTCCTGCAACAGCATGCTGAACTTGTCGGACGTCGCGACGATCTGGTGCTCGAGGAAATCACCTTGCTCAACCAGACAGGACGTTACGAGGAAGCCATGCAGAAGCTCGATGCTCATACGTTCCATCCTTGGGAGGGTGGCGAAGGCAAGGTGCCTGCACAATACCAGATTTGTCGCGTGGAATTGGCAAAACAGGCTATTGCAGCCAAGAATTACGAAAAGGCAGTCAAGCTGCTTGGCGAATGCCTGGAATACCCCCACCACTTGGGCGAGGGTAAGCTCTACGGTGCTCAGGAGAACGACTTCTACTATCTGCTTGGCATTGCCTATGAAGCAATGGCAGAAGCTGATTCCTCAGCACAATGCTCAGAGCTGAAGACAAAGGCTGTAACGTGTTTTAAGCAGGCTACGAAAGGTCCGCAGGAGCCGGCAGCGGCCATGTATTATAACGATGCCAAGCCTGACAAGATATTCTATCAGGGCCTGGCATTATACAAGTTAGGACGCGATGACGAGGCTCACGGACGCTTTTACAAGCTTATCAACTACGGTAAGCAGCATGTCTTCGAAAAACAGGTGATGGACTATTTTGCTGTCTCGCTGCCCGACTTGCTCATTTGGGAGAAGAGTGCCGAACAGGGAACGTCTGAACTTGACACGAAGAACGTCATCCACTGCAAGTACATGCTGGCCCTCGGTTACTACGGTATGGGCGACACGCAACGTGCCGAACGTTTCCTATCTGAAGTTGAGGCACTCGACAACAACCATCAGGGCATCCAGCAGCTGCGTACACTCATCAGTACCATCGGTCTCTGTTGAAGTAGGTTTTAGCTTTTTTTTGCCGTTGTACATTGGTTGACCAGATAGACGATGCTCATATAGGGAATGCCCGTATTGGTCTCCAGTCCTATCTCACAGGTTCTACTATTCGAATAGCCTACCTCGATATGGTTTTTCTCAATCTGGGGCTTAAGCTTCCGAAGGCCGTATCTGTTCATTTCTGGGAATGTAAAGCCACGGTCGCCAGCAAAGCCGCAACAGCCTACACCTTCAGGCAGGAATACATTGTTGGAGCACATCTTGGCCAAGGCAATCATATCTTTGTCAACCCCCATTTCACGGGTTGAGCACGTCAAGTGCAGGGCGATGTGCTTGTCTGTGGGATGGAAATCGAGACGGTCAACGAGATATGTCATAATGAACTCGGCAGGTTCGTAGAGCTTGAGCTTATGCATAACCTTACGCATGCGATGCAGACAAGGACTCTGGGCACAAAGCACAGGATATTTACCTTCTTCAGAAGCTTTCCATAGGGCGGCTTCCAGCTCAGCACTCTTACGGTCAGCGATGTCGAGCATACCCTTCGACTCCCAAATCTGGCCACAACACATCTTTTCCATGCCCTCAGGGAAGATGACTTCATAGCCAGCTTTTGCCATCAACTGGATAACCTCGTCGACAAGGTCGTGAATCTTGCCGCCTTGCTTCGACTGACCCATGGTTTGGTTGATACAACTGGGGAAGTAGACCACCTTAGAAGAGAGAGATGAATGGTGAGGGCTGAGAGATTTTTCGATGATGAACTGGGTCAAGTCGGACTTCTTGGGTTGGCGATGTTTCTTAGGCATTGCCGTCGTCCAAAGCGGCAGCCCCATCTTGTTCATCGCGCGACAGACGCTGGTCATCAGCGTTGGACCAAGCGTGATATGCCCAAGGTGGGCCACATCGAGAACAACACGCAGACCACTCTTGATACCCGCCATATGGTTAGCAGCAAATTCACCGATCTTATATCCCATCGGATTGTCGTTCATGTCCATCTGGCGAATAAGGTGCGTCAGCTCGCCTGTATTGATTTTCATCGGGCATGAGGTGGCACAAAGTCCATCAGTGGCGCAGGTCTGGTCACCATAGTATTTGTATTGTCTCTTGAGCGTGGCCAGTCGCTCGGGATCAGAACCCGTCATGGACAGATGACGTATTTCGCGTTGAACGGCAATACGCATACGACTTGACAACGTCAGTCCACACGACATACAGTTGACCTCACAGAAGCCGCACTCGATACACTTGTTGGCACGCTTTACCTGGTTGATGGTTTCCTTGGCAGTAGAGAGCGTTGGATCCATCAGGTAAAGTCCTCCATCGGGTACTTTATCGAAGTCGAAATCGAGAACTGGCAGCGGTTTCAGACACTTGATAAAACAGTCTGGGTCGTTGTTGAAGATGACACCTTGGTTCAGCAACCCGTCGGGGTCGAAGATGGCCTTCAGCTCCTTCATGACCTCGTAGGCCTTGTCGCCCCATTCGTATTTCACAAATGGTGCCATGTTGCGTCCTGTTCCGTGCTCGGCCTTCAGGGAACCGTCATATCCCTCCACCACTAATTTTGCCACATCGCGCATCATCTCGGCATAGCGTGCCACCTCATGCTCGTCAGCAAAGCTCTGGTTCAGGATAAAGTGATAATTGCCCTCAAAGGCATGACCGTAGATGCAGGCATCGTCGTAACCGTGTTCGGCTATCAGCTTCTGAAGTTTCACCGTAGCCTCGGGCAGTGATTCGATGGGGAACGCCACGTCTTCTATCAGACATGAAGTTCCCAATGGACGGGTACCACCGACCGAAGGGAAGATGCCGCTTCGGATGGCCCAATACTTGCCATAAACAGCCGGATCCTCCGTAAAGTCTGCAGGTATATACAGCCGGAACTGTCCCAGACATGCTTTAATCTTGGCAATTTTCTCCAATAGCTGCTCATGGGTAATGCCCTTGGTCTCCGTCAAAATGGCCGTCAGGTTATGGTAGTCGCCTGGCTTCACCCCCTCTATCTTGCCTGCATCCACATCAGCCTTATACTGTAGGTAGACAGGATCATCGACAGAGCTCAGCGACTTGTAGTCGAGCATCTCGGCACTTTTCACCATCAGCTGTTCGGCACTCATCCCCAAGTCCTCGTCACCAGCCTTCAGTTTCTTCATTGCTACCACAGCCTCACAGCTTTCCTTCATCGTCATAAAGTACACCATCGCAGATGCCTTGAAGGGGTAGTCTTTCAGCGTCTTCATCGTAACCTCAGAGAGGAAGGCGAGCGTACCTTCAGAGCCTACCATAGAGTGGACGATGATGTCGAACGGGTCGTCGTAAGCTACCAATGGTCGCAGGTTGAGGCCAGTGACATTCTTGATGGAATATTTCTTGATGATACGTTCTGTCAAATCCTTATCGCTACGGACCTTATCCCGTAGTGCTTCAATCTTTTCCAAAAACTCAGGATGGCTTTTGCGGAACGCCTCACGGCTCTTTTCTGAGCCTGTGTCGAGTATGGTACCATCCGTCAGGATGATACGGGCAGAGAGCATCATACGGTCGCTGTTGGCATGCACACCGCAGTTCATTCCAGAAGCATTGTTAATCACGATGCCACCCACCATCGCGCTTCCGATAGAAGCCGGGTCTGGCGGGAACACACGACCATAGGGCTTCAGGATTTCGTTGACACGCGAACCTACAATGCCTGGTTGCAAGGTGATGGTCTCATGGTCGTCGGCAAGGCGATATTGCTCCCAATGCTTTCCTGCTACAATGAGCACAGAGTCCGTACAACTCTGTCCGCTCAGGGATGTTCCTGCGGCACGGAAGGTGAAGGGTAGCTTGTATTTCCTACAGATTCTGACAATCCTGGAAATCTCTTCCTCGCTGTCGCTTCGAATGACGACCTTGGGAATCTGACGATAGAAACTGGCATCCGTTCCCCATCCAAGGGTACGAAGCTCATCGGTGTAAATACGTTCTGAAGGCAGGAACTGCCTGATATCAGATAAGAATTCGTTTAGCATAGGCTGAAATTTTTAGTGTAAAATTTTGGCAAATATACAAAAAAACTCTCACAATACCTCTTTTTATGAGAAAAACTTAGTTTTATACAAATTTTTTTGTATATTTGCAATCTAAATGAAGCAATAATAACTAAAAACCCAACTTTATTATGGCAGCACTTGTTTCCATTATTCCTATTATCCTACTTTTTGTGTTGATGATGGGTCTGAAGGTATCTGGCTGGAAGAGCGCATTAATCACACTGGCAGTCACCATCATTTTAGCCTTGTTTGTCGTCCCCGCCATGGGGATTATTCCTGAGAAGTATGCTCAGGTCAGTATCTATGGAGTCACGCTATGGTCTGTCCTCGAGGGGTTCCTTAAGGCGTGTTTCCCCATCATCTTGATTATCATCTGTGCTATCTTCAGCTATAACATCCTCTGTGAGACGAAGGAGATAGAGACCATCAAGACGCAGTTTATACAACTTACCTCCGACAAGGGACTGCTTGTGCTCTTGCTGACATGGGGCTTTGGAGGTGTGCTTGAGGGTATGGCTGGCTTTGGCACAGCCGTGGCTATTCCAGCTGCTATTCTTATAGGATTAGGATTCAGACCCATGTTTGCCGCTGTCGTCTGTCTGGTGGCCAATACGGTGGCTGTGGGATTCGGTGCCGTAGGTTTGCCTGCAACGACACTTGCCAACGAGGTGGCTGGCGAGCTAACGGGGGGTATGGCTTCGCACGAGATGCTGTGTAGTATCTCCACCTATATTATTATACAGCTCTCGCTGATGTTCTACATCACGCCATTCCTGATTCTGATGATGACCGACAAGACCAAGGTGGTGAAGAACCTCACACTGGCACTTTTCGTGGGCACGTTCTCTATCATTATCCAGTTCAGCTGCGCCACGTTCCTCGGACCTGAGACCCCTGCCATACTGGGTTCTGTTGGATCTATTATCGCCATGCTCATCTACAACAAGCTTTTCCTGCGTCATGAATCTGAGAAAGACATGGTACACGTGGAGAAGAAGAAATTCGGCTTTGCGAAAACTTTCCGAGCCTGGAGTGTCTATGGCTTCATCATCTTCTTCATTCTTATCTCCAGCAAAGTCTGTCCCGATATCAATGCCGTGCTCAAATCCACGTTGGTCACCAAATTCCAGTTGCCTGTCATCGGCAATACCTTTACTTTCGGCTGGCTGTCGAATGCCGGCTTAATGGTGTTCCTCGGTGCCATGATTGGCGGACTGATTCAAGGACTGAGCTTCGGCAAGCTTATGAAGCTGCTTGGCATGACTGCCTATAATCTGCAGAAGACAGCACTCACCATCTGCTGTCTCGTAGCCCTCGCCTCGCTGATGAACAACACAGGCATGACGCTGGCTATCGCCACTGGACTCGTAGCACTGACAGGCTCTGCCTATCCTTTCTTCGCACCTCTCATTGGTTCTATCGGGACTTTTGTCACAGGTTCAGCGACCTCGGCCAACATCCTCTTCGGCAAACTGCAAGCCGCAGCTGCGGGACAGCTGGGACTGACGGGTGATGCCACGTTCTTCGGTGTGTCAGGCAACGAGACCAACTGGGTTGCTGCTGCCAACTGTGCAGGCTCAGAGGGTGGAAAGCTGCTCTCGCCCCAGAGCATCGCTATTGCTACTGCCGCTTGCGACATGGAAGGACAAGACGGTGACATCATGCGCAAGACCATGCCATTTGCCATCTTCTGGATTCTCATGAACGGTTTGATGGTGTTCCTTGGTCTTCATGTGATTTAGAAAGTATGTCGCGCCGTATAGGATTGCTACGCCTTTTCTAATCGTTTTTAGTTTTTTTATAGTAAAAGCTGACATTCGTATTCTCTTAGCGTGCATAGTTACAAAAAAAATGCGTAACTTTGCACGCTATAAACGTTAAATCAGAAAAATTATGGAATCAAAACTGGTTATTTACAATACGCTGACGCGACAGAAAGAGCGTTTTGAACCGTTGCATGCTCCTAATGTGGGCATGTACGTATGTGGCCCGACGGTCTATGGCGATCCGCATCTGGGTCATGCCCGTCCAGCCATCACTTTCGACTTGGTATTCCGTTACCTCAAGCATTTGGGATACAAGGTAAGATATGTGCGCAACATCACTGACGTAGGTCACTTGGAGCACGATGCCGATGAGGGTGAGGATAAGATAGCCAAGAAGGCCCGGCTGGAGCAGGTGGAACCCATGGAGATAGCACAGTACTACACCAACCGCTACCACCAGGCAATGGATGCGCTGAACGTGCTGCGTCCCTCGATAGAGCCTCATGCCACAGGACACATCATAGAACAACAGCAGCTGGTGCAGCAGATACTGGACAACGGTTTCGCCTACGAGTCGAACGGAAGCATCTATTTCGACATAGAGGCATACAACAAGAGAGCGGTGAGCTCTGGCTCTAAGTGTCAGTATGGCATCCTTAGCGGCCGTTCCCTGGAGAATATCAAGGATGAAAGCCGCGAGCTGGCTGGTGTGGGCGAAAAGCGCAACCAAGCCGATTTTGCACTCTGGAAAAAAGCCCAGCCCGAGCACATCATGCGCTGGCCGTCACCCTGGAGTGACGGTTTCCCAGGCTGGCATTGTGAGTGTACTGCTATGGGACGCAAATATCTGGGCGAAACCTTCGACATCCATGGCGGAGGCATGGACCTGATCTTCCCCCACCATGAGTGTGAGATTGCCCAGGCCGTAGCGTCTATGGGGCATCAGGCCGTCAAATACTGGATGCACAACAATATGCTGACCATCAACGGACAGAAGATGGGTAAGTCATACAACAACTTCATCACGCTGGAACAGTTCTTCACGGGCAATCACCCGCTGCTGGAGAAGGCCTATGGTCCTATGACCATCCGTTTCTTCGTGCTCTCTGCCCACTATCGCGGCACGGTAGACTTCTCGAACGAAGCCCTGCAGGCTGCCGAAAAGGGACTGGAGAAACTGATGAACGCCATCAGCGATATGGAGCGCATTGCGGTTTCCTCGCAATGTGATGCCGAAACTGAACGCGTGGTCAAGAGCCTGCGTCAGAAATGCTATGACGCCATGAACGACGACTTCGCCACGCCTCAGGTCATCAGTTACCTGTTTGAAGCATGCACGGTCATCAACAAGCTGACAGACCATAAGGGAACCATTTGTGCCGACTGCCTGAAGGAACTTAAAGAGGTGATGCACCTGTTTGCTTTTGATATTCTGGGATTGCAGGATAGGAGCCAGGAGTCAGGTGCCAGGAGTCAGGAACGTGAAGCAGCCTTCGGCAAAGTCATGGACATGGTGCTTGAGCTACGCGCCAAGGCCAAGGCTGAAAAAGACTGGGCAACTTCAGACAAGATTCGCGACGAACTGGCTGCTGCCGGCTTTGAGGTCAAGGACACCAAGGACGGTGTCACTTGGAAGCTCAACAAGTGATGCCCTATTCTTCGTCCTGATAGTAGGCTTGTCGTGTCATATAAATGGCTACCATGTCCTTCCACATCTTCGAGGCCGACATATACACCAGCCCGTCGTGGGGTCCTCTCTTGCCCCATGAGTTCTTCATCACATAGTAAGGGCGTTGTGACGTGTCATGAGCCAGTCCCATCACAGCCATTGCGTGGCCGCGGCTTTCCCAACAGACGGGATGGCGGCTGCGCAGGGCACGGTCGACATGGCTGCGCAGCGTATCAAGCGGCACATTCAGCAACCGGTTGTGCTCCCAGTTATCAGGAATAGGGATGTCTATCTTCTGATAGTAGGGAGAGTCAGGCCAACAGGTCAGCGACAAGTATTCATCAGGCGCACATACGGAATGAGCAAACTCCTTGGGAGAATAGCGTGCTCCCAGCATAAACACCCACTGGGGGGTGGGCAGGTCATTAGTGGCACCATCAGGCAAGACGTCATAGCCGACAATGCCATACTGCCCTATCATATTAAGCAACGTCTGCCCCATGGCCCGCTGGGGATGTTCGACATTAGGCGACGGGTGATATTTTAGCATGCGCCCTATATACACGGGTGACAAGTTGACGGAATCACCTTGTAGGATATGTTCTGTCTCAATGGTCGCCAGCATGGCATACGCCCAGCACAATTCTGATTTCTCCTGATTTTTCACGGGAGTCATTGGCAACAACACCTCATTCGTAAACGATTTTGGCGACCGTTTGCCACATCCTATTAACAGTAAAAATGCCAAAGCTGGTAGTATCCAGTGTTTCAGACTCATTCTGCTACAGGTTCCAGTTTGATAATCATCACGATGCTCTCGTCACTACCCTTGGTCAGCACATATTCCGTACCTGCTTTCAGCGCAATGGGCTGCAGCTCGTAATAGGCCCCTTCCACATTCTCTGTTCCGCCAACGGTCGTCAGATTGCCATTCAGCTTGACATTGCGTCCTGGCTTGGCGGTGGCCAGCACCAGTGTCATGGAATAGTCCTTGGAAGGCGTGAAGGTAATACTGGTCTTGCTGTTGAGCTTGACACCTTTCTTATAATAAGTACCGTCATAGGTAATCTTTCCGTCGCCGTAGTCTCCACTTACGACAAACATAGGAAGCGAAGGAGAATTGTCGAAGGAAGCCAGGATGGTACCCTCGGGTGCGGGCGTGTCGCCGCCAGGGGTATCGCCACCTGGTGTGTCGCCACTTTCCTCTTCACCGAAAATGCCTACCAGCTGCGACTGATAGCCGTCGAGCATTCCACCCAGCACGCTGTCGTAGGCCGAGTCGGCAGTGTCGTCGCCTATATTGTCAGGGAAGGTATAACGGATGTCGCCGTGGTTCAGGCGCCCTGCGCCATAATATCCCGTGACGAGTTCAGGCACCTGCTGAGCCGGGACGGCCTGATAGCCATACATCAGCGAGGCGTTGGTATCGAAATTGTCGTAGGACGTCCCACCGACCTTTGTCACCTCCGTTGGCGGTACCTGTTCGTCGCGAGTTGCCGTCTCGTAGGCATCGTAGCCTGTCGGAGCTGGGGCAGCCTGGGTATAGTACTTGAAGTTCTTGATGGTGCGGTCAAAGTAGTTGCCATAAGCCTTGATCATGCCACCAGCCTCGTCGGAAAACGTGCCGCTGCCCTGGGCATCGGTACCCTGCAGGGACGAGAGGATGGGCTTTTTGGTCTTTAGGAAATAGTTGTTCTCCACGAAGACGCTGGAGCCGCTGGTAGCCCCCACACCGTACTTGGCCACATTGTCGAAGTAGTTGTTCCAGACGTGTACCGACATGGTGCGTACACGCGGATGGCGGGAGTCGGAGTGGTCGAACCAGTTGTGGTCGTAGCTGATGTAGTTGGGACCCGATTCGTCCTTCATACCGAACATATTGGTCTTGCCCGTATCCCAGAAACGGTTGTAGCTGACGGTGACATATTTCGAGTTGCTTTTCACGTCCACGGCACCGTCGCCCTTGACATGGTCGCTGCTGCCATTCGGACCGTAGAACACGTCCAGGTGGTGAATCCAGATATTCGAGTTGTCCGTGTCGAGCGACAAACCATCGTCCATGCAGCGCATGATGCCTAAGTTGCGGAACTCCACGCTCTTGGCATTGCGAACCAGGAAGCCGAATCCTTTGATGGTGGCATCGTCGCCTATTCCCTCGAAGGTCAGGTTCAGTTCGGAATACCCATTCCTGCCCTTGATCTGGATACCTTCCTCGGAACTGCTGATGGCATCGAGGTCGTTCTTGGTCACAAGTCCGATAAAACGGAAGGCAATAGGAGTCTTGTCCTGTCCCTTCTGGTAGGCATCGATGATGGCCTGGAGTCCTACGCAAGGATTCTTCTCAGCCCCCGCTACCGTCGTCGACACCGTCTTTGCCGTATGCTGGGTGATGTAGAGCACCTTGGCTCCGGGTTTCAGGGTGCCATCGGCCTGATAGGCTCCGGGCTGATAGCCATTCATAAAGGCAAAGCCCTCGCGGCTATAGCTCTTGACGCTGATGTTGGCCACCTCGGAAGCTGAGGCTTCCACCTCCTCGTCGGCAACATCCACCGCCACCACCTTGACGGTATACTCCCCGGCCTTCAGTCCTACGACGTCTGCCCGGCCATAGCTGCCGTAGTTGCGTACCAGCTGGGCGTCCACCTTCGTATAGTCGGCATACTGTCCTCCCTTGATATAGGCGTGATAGCTCTTTGCACCCTCCAACAGGCTGAAGGTCACATAGGCCGACTCGAGCCATCCCTGAGCCTCGGTGATTTTCACCTGACCTGTCACCGCCTTGGCAAATGACAAGTTGCTGACGCTGGCCTCGTAGACATCCGTTCCCGAACCATGGTTCACCTTGATGACGGAGTTGTCGATGTCGATGCTTTTCACATCGGCTGTATTATAGTAGGTATTGCCTGATGACTGAGTCACGATGACCCTGTTCTGGGCCGACAGCGTAGTGCAAGCGGCCTGCAGCAAAATAGCAAACAATAGGTTTCTCATAATGGCTTGTTATTTGATGATTACTTTTTGACCGTTTTTCACATACAACCCTTTTGCAAGGCGTTCTGTACCCTTGCCTACATATTGTCCGTTCAGATTGTATACACCCTGTTCCCTGACAGTGGCACGTACCATCTCCCCAATACCTGTCGAGGTATAGGTAAACGCGATGTTCACCTCGTCCAAGGTCGCCCGTTGAGTGGTGTTGTCCGTATAGCCCAATACCACGTCATCACCGTCGAAAGTAATCCGGCTGACTGTCTTGTCGACCGTCTCACCATTGACCGTCACAGTCTGCTTTGTTTCCGTTTGAGCCTCTACAGCCAGCCCTACCAGCAGGAAACATACTGTCAATAATACCTGTTTCATCATTATTCTTTCCAAATAGTTTGTTCTCGGCTGCAAAGTTACAAAATAATTCAGAATTCAGCGTTCATTACCTACAATTATTTCATGAAATGCACTTTGTACTCTCCCACGTGTCTGTACTCCCCCACGACCCCGTGATTCTCCAGCCATTTTCTTTGGTTGTTTTGGGAATAATTACTACCTTTGCAAACGAGAAATAAATAACCTGACTATCATTTTGGAATAATATTTTATACACTAAATTAACATTACTATGAGAAAATCTTTACGTTACATTCAAAGATGTCTCATTCTGAGCTTCATGCTGAGTGGTATGTGCACGCTGTTGCATGCACAAGGCAACCAGCAAGGCACGCTCTACATCGAGAAAAGAGATGGCACGACCATCAAGTTACCCATCACGCCAGGCTATCCACAGCTGAACAGCGAAAATGAAGGCAATCGCCTACTGATTCAAAAGAGTAAAACTGATGCCGAAAAAGTAGAATCTGCTGACATCTTGCGCATTTACGCTACTCTCGAGACCTCAGGCATTGCTTCCCTGATTACCGACGAAGACAACCTGCAGCCGGCCACGGTCTACTCCATTGACGGTACACAGGTAGTGACTGGCAACCAGAACATGGAACAGTTGCCCAAAGGAGTTTATATTATTAAGCAAGGTAAGAAATCAACTAAATTCGTACGGCCATGAGACATTGTATTCTTTCACTCCTGATGATGGTTGCAGCCATAACAGGCGTCTATGCAGACGACTACCGAGGCCAGCATGTCAGCCTCACTCGTGCTAATGGCGACAGCCTGCAATACGATCTCTACCTCCATAAGTCAATGGTTCCACAGGTCGAGGACGGTAAAGTGGTATGGACCTTCAATTACGAGAAAGCCGACTATGGCTTTGCCGACGAATACCTGGGTATCAAACAGTTTTCCCATAAGATGGATGACCTGAAATCCATCGACTTCTATACCCCCGAACAGTCGCTGGCCCGCGCCCGCCAGGCACTTGTAGACTTCTACAAGGCCACCGACGGCGACCATTGGAAAATCAACACCAACTGGTGCTCCGACAAGCCCATCGACGAGTGGTATGGCGTGACAACAGGCTACTACGAACCAAAATTCCCCTATGTCTTTGGGTTAAGGCTGACAGACGGCAACGACCTGCAAGGTGCGTTCCCCGACGGTAAGCTCTTTGCCCGTATGGGCCCCATCGTCGCCATTTCCCTTTGGAACAACAAGCTGACTGGCGAGATCTCCGAGAATATGTATCTCAACTACGCATTGGACCGCCTGTATGTTGGAAACAACCAGTTGACAGGCTCCATACCTGGGACGTTTATTGCCAACCCGCTGTTCATGGGCCTTGAGTTGAACGGAAACAATTTGACAGGTCCTATTCCCGCCAGTATTGCCAAACTGATGGACTATCAAAGCACTCCGAGAGTGGACATCTCTGGCAACGACCTCAGCGGCGAGGTGCCCCAGGAAATCGTCAACCACCCGATGTTCCACCTGAGATGGCAGAAGATTCTGCCCCAGAGCGGACACCTGACGCTGCCCGACATACCCGCCTACAAAATCGATGTCAATGACTTTAACGGCAACCAGTATGCCACAACCGACATCTACAAGAACAACCAGTACACCCTCATCTACAACTACTCGTCAGCCAGAGGCGACTTCTCCGACAAGCTGGCCAAGGCTTACGAGCAGTACAAGAGCAAGGGCTTTGAGGTTATGGGTATGTGTCCCGGCGACGCAGAGACAATCCAAAACTACCTGCACGAAAAGGGCATCACGTGGCTTAACATCGAGCCCGAATCATTCAGGAAATACGTGGGCAACTACTTTCTCTACCTCAACCTCATTCATCTGGTGGACAACAAAGGAAACATCGTGTTCACCAGCCTGATGGATGAAAACGGCAAGATGGAGAATACGGGCCCTGGCGGCAGCACGCGCGACCAGAAAGTGTTCGACGTGCTGGCAGACAAGTTCGGAAAGGTTGATTTCACACCCTACACTTCAACCGACTTTTCACGCGACGGAGAGGTGCTGACCCTTCAGCAGGCTACGGTGGGCAAGGGCATCGACATCATCTTCCTGGGTAATGCCTATGTAGACAAAGACATGGAGCCCGGCGGCAAGTACGAGCAGGTGATGAACCAAGCCATGGAGAAGTTCTTCTCGCTGGAGCCTTTCACCTCGCTGCGCAATCGCTTCAACGTCTATGCCGTCAAGGCTGTATCGCCCAATGCCGAGCTCTACGACGGCACGACACAGGCTATCAAGTCGATGGAGGATATCGACAAATACGCTGCCAAGGTGACTACCCTCATCCCCAACCGCCCCAAGCGTATTAACGTCATCTACAACTCCTATAACGCAGGACGTAGCGTCACCTATATGTTAGACGACAACTCCTACGTCGCTTTCATGCTCACCGGTGTTAACGATGTACTCAACCACGAGGCTGGTGGACACGGTATAGGACGCCTGTTGGATGAATACGTTGAGGGCACCGAAATCTCCATACCTACGGCAGACGAGAAAACATATATAGAGAACCAGTGGACGACGTTCGGTCGCGGTGCCAACATCGACCTCCATGCTGACGTCACACAGACACGCTGGGCCCGACTGGCTACCGACGCCCGCTACGCTGCCGAACAACTCGGTGCCTACGAGGGTAGCGGAACTTACTCCAATGAAGTCTACCGTCCTACTTGGAATAGCATGATGCGCTACAATGATATCCCCTTCAACGCACCATCCCGCGAAGCAATCTACAAGTACGTCATGCAGGAGAGCGAAGGTCCTGACTGGCAGTATGACTACGAGACCTTCGTCACTTTCGACGAGAAAGGCCGCGAACAGTTCGCTGACGCCTTGAACAAACAAAATGCATCAGCCCGTAGAGCAGTCGACACCACCCAGCAGGACGATGCCCAGCAAAACGACCTGCTGCGTCCGCTGCCCCCCCGCATTATCAACGGCACCTGGCACGACGCCCTTAGCAACCCCGCTAATACATTCCAGTTGAGAGAGCTCTACAACAGATAATCTCCCTCCACTTCATTCCTACCATCATCAAGCGGCACCTTCGCATGGAGGTGCCGCTTTTTGCATCGAACTACAAAAAGAAAAAAATATCTCACAAATAACCAACCCTTCTTACGCGATAAGGGTTGGTTATTGGGAAATAATGCAGGGTTATTGAAAAATACTCCGAGCGCAATTTCGATTACTCCGAAAGAAATTTTCATTACTCCGAAAGTAATCGCTCACGGTGCGTAGTCCAAGACCTGAGACAAATCGTATCCAATAAGAAAAAAGATATCTCACGGATAAGTGCTTATTGGAATGTACCCCCATCCCTCCCGTCAGATAGTCGAAAGCCCTTTAAATCAAGGGATTCTTCGATTTTCATCACTCCCGTCATCTCTCCCGTCTTCCCTCCCATAACACTCCCGTCCGCTCCCGCATGTGGTGACAGGAGGGATTTTGGTGGTTTGTGAGTGTTATGGGAGGGTTATGGGAGGGTTTGAAAAAATCCCTCCCGTCCTGAAACCCTTGTAAAAAAGGCGTTTCCGAGGATGACGGGAGGGATGGGAGGTATTTGCGATGTGTCTTACGGGGACAGATCAGAGAGTCTCCTTCTAGACACAATCTGTTTTAGGTCGTGAAACATATATTCCAAGGCCTGAAATATATATTCCAAGGCCTGAAATATATATTCCAAGGCCTGAAACATAATCTTGCTCTTTATTTTTGGCTGAATTGCGTTAATTCTCCAAAATCCATTGATTTTTACAAACTTATTTACTATCTTTGCAACCGAGAAAAGACAACTAAGGAATAAATTCTATGAGTTCAAATACCAATCAAAAAAAATGGCTATGGCCGGTGGTTTTTGGCGCGCTGGCGGCGGTAGTGCTGCTGGCGGTGGCGCTTAACTACGCGGTTCGGGCGGAGCGCAACGTACGCTACGTCGGCATGATGAACGTGGTGGCGGAGAAATTGTCGAAGACCTTCAGGGGCGTGGAGATGAACGCGGAAAACGTGTTCGACGAGGTGGCCAAGCACATGGAGTCGCCGAAGGCTGTCGTCGAGGCCCTCGGCAGTAAGACTAGTCTGAACCCTGACGTCATCGGTTACTTTGCGGCTTTCGTGCCCAACTACTTTCCGCAGGAGGGCCAGTGGTTCCAGCCCTACGTGCATCAGGGTGACTCGACGGAGTTCGTGCTGACTTTCGTGGGCTCGGCGCGTCACGACTATACCACGTCAACGTGGTACGTGCAAGGCGTAAAGGAGAAGGAGAGTTTCTGGTCGGAGCCGTATTATTATGAGGATGACCTGAATGTGGCCAGCGGCTATTACATGACGTTTGCCACACCCATTTTCGACGCGCAGGGCCGCTTGGCATGCGTCTGCGGAGCCGACATGACGCAGGAGTGGATGATAGAACAGTTGCGGCAGATAGAGGACGAGGTAAGAAACGACGAGCTGCTGAATAACTATCGGTTGTCTGGGAACGACGATTTCTTCATCGTCATCCTGAACGACGATGGCACAAGCTTCGCCCACCCCGACGGAGACATTGTTACCATAAGCGACGAGGCATTCGTTGCCAGCCTGAAGAAGCATCATCGCGGCGTGGCCGAACTGGAGGTGAACGGTGTGCCGTCGTATGTCTATTACACCCCACTGAGCCGCACCCACTGGTCGGTGGCTATCGTTGTAGAGAAATGAAGGGAAACGTATTCATCACACTGGCGGGGCTCTACGTGACACTCAGGAGACTCTACGTGACCGCGCTGACGGCCGTCGTGGCGACGCTGGCTGCGGTGGCGCAGACATCGGGTGCTGGTGGCAATGACCGCATCGCACAGCTGGAGAAGGAGATGTACCGCTACTACAGTTCGAACGCGATTGACAGTTTCATGCTCATCACCGACCAGCTGATAGAGGCGTGCCGTGAGGCTGGACCCAGTCAGGAGCGGCTGTTCTACAAGGCGTGGTCGAACCAGGCCATCTATAGTTTCAACAGAGTGAACCGCACGCGCGGTCTGGAGCTGGCCCACCAGATTCATGACTACGCCTACCAGCATGACAGTAAGTTCGGACTTTACACGTCCACGTACGCTTTGGCCACTATGTCGTCGAGCCTGCGCCACTTTGCACAGGCTGAACACGAGTTCACTGAGGCTATCAACTACCAGCACCGCTTCTTCCCCGATGAGAGCGCCGCCGCCCCTTACCTCGGGATGGCGAAAATCTACGTCAATATGGAGAAGCCCGAGAAGGTGCTCGACTGCGCACACAAGGCATTGGCAGAGCCCAATGTCATCATGCAGCACAAGCTGAGTGCGTGGACCTATATCTGCATCGCATACTACGATGACCAGTACAGCCGCGACGACTTCAACCGCGCCTATACCGAGCGAGAGAATCTGAAGCGCGAAAACGGTCACGACGACAATTTCGGCCCCATTGTTAACTTCTACCACGCCATGAAAAACGGCCGCTATGCCGAGGCCCTTGACATCGCCACCAACATCCAGGGCGGCGTAGACCGCTTGGGGTTAATAGCCGAAGCCTATGCCAGCCTCGGTGACTACCGGCAGGCCTATCTCTACAGGATGCGCCACATGGAATATCGCGACTCTATCAGCACTGCCGATGTGCAGCAGATGTCCTACGAGTATGCCACACAGATTGACGTGACACGGGCTGAAAACGAGGCTAAAGACCTGCGCCTCTCCAACCTGGACCTACAGATACAGGCCGCCGTGGCCATCATCCTCATCACCATTGCCTTCTTCGCCTTCTACTACTTCCGCCGCCGCAAGCAGATGCAGGAGCTTCGCCACGCCTACAACCAACTGGCCGACACAACCACCGCTAAGGAACGCATCGACAGCGAACTACGCATCGCACGCGACATCCAGATGTCGATGGTGCCCAGCACCTTCCCCGCATTCCCCGACCGTCGCGACATCGACCTTCATGCCGCTGTCGTTCCCGCCAAAGAGGTGGGCGGCGACCTCTACGATTTCTTCCTTCAGGACAACCGCCTCTTCTTCTGTGTGGGTGATGTCAGTGGCAAGGGCATCCCCGCTTCTCTCACCATGGCCGTCGCCGTCAACCTGTTTCGTACCGTCGCCAAGGAGGGCTTCCCCCCTGAGGTCATCGCCACCAAGCTGAACGACACAATGTCAGCCAATAACGAGAACGCCGTCTTTGTCACTATGTTCATCGGCATCATCGATCTCAAGACCGGCAACCTCGACTACTGCAACTGCGGCCATAACTCACCCGTCTATGGCGAGCGACGCATGCTCACCTCACAGACCGTTTTCCGCTTCCTCGACGTCGAGTCCAATGTTGCCATCGGACTCTGGCCCAACTACACCTTCGTTGGAGGCCACATCGACGACATCCGCGGCAACACGCTTTTCGTCTATACCGACGGCGTCAACGAGGCCGAGAACCGCATGCAGGAACAGTTCGGTGAGAAGCGTATGCTCCGCGTGCTCCGCGAGTCCACACAGCCTTTCGGAGAGCGCACACCCAAGACCCGCTCCCACTTCCTCATAGACGAAATGAAATGTGCCCTCGACGCTTTTGTCGATGGCGCTGAACAGAGTGACGACCTTACCATGCTCTGCGTCAGCATAAAAAAGAATTGAGAGCTATAAATTAGGCATGGTTCTCGCAGGGAATCCAAAGCCAGAAGGTAGAGCCGCGGTCTTCTCCAGCGCTGATGACGCCGATGTCGCCTCCACAACTTTCAGCAATCGACTTACAAATGGCTAGTCCCATGCCGGTGCCTTGCACAAACTCGTTGAGTTTGACGAAGCGGTCGAATACCACCTTTTGTTTGTCCTTTGGGATACCGATGCCGGTGTCCTCGCAGTAGAGGTACATGCCGTGCTTCTCGTAGCGGTAGCCCAGTCGGACGTGGCCCTGTTCGGTGAATTTCACAGCGTTGGTGACGAAGTTAGTGAGCACCTGCTGGATGCGCTCGAAGTCGAGGGTGGTAATGAAGGTATCGTAGGGATTCTCCTTGATGAACTTCAGTTCCTTGCCCTGCACGCGCTGCTGGAGGGTCAGGCAGATGTCGTCGAAGGCAGTGGCGAAGTCGATGGTCTCGGGCTTGACAGTGAGCGTGCCGCCGCTGATGGACGAGGCCTCGATGATGTCGTTGATGAGTCGCTGCAACATGTCGCTAGAGTTGCGGATGATGCGGACGTATTCGCTGCGCTCAGGATTGTCACCCAGCGTGTCGAGGACGCTGGTAAATCCGACAATAGCATTCAGTGGCGTGCGCAACTCGTGGGTCATCGACGCCATGAAGCCACTCTTCAGCCTGACGCTCTCGTTGGCCAGTGTGGTGACGGCCTGCAACTGTTGGCGGGCCTCCTCGAGTTTGGCGTTGTCGACGACGATACGCATCTTGCCGTCGTCGCCCTGCTCTAAGTGGCGGTCGCTATGTTTCAGGAGGAAGGCCAGGGTCTGCTTCTTGCGCTCGATATCGGTCTTGATGGCTTGCATCTCTTTGTTGTGCAGATGGCGGTCGCGGTCGCGGTTGCGGTCGTCGGTGATGTCGAGCGTGGTGATGAAGTAGTTGCAGATTTCGCCCTCGCTGTTGAACAATGGCAGGATGAAGAACTCGATGTAGCGGTCGATGCCCATCTCAGGATATTCCATGTGCTGGCAGATGAGCATGTCGTTGCGGCTGTCGGGCGAGTAGATGTTGCGGAACAGCGGGACATCGAACATGCAGACGGTCTCCCAGAATCGCTTGTTCTCTGGGTGCTCGTCGGTCATGCCACAGAGCTGCCGCATGTTGTCGTTGAGGTCGATGAGCCAGCCGCCCTTGTCGTAGAACGACATGGCGATGAACGGGATGTTCGACAGTTGCTCGTACTTCTTGACGAGTTCGCGCTCAGCCTTGTTTTCTTCGAGGTCGTGGGTGACGTCGTGAATGGCGTTGACGACGTAGGCTGGATGTCCCTCGTTGTCGAGCTCCAGGATGGCATGGCCGTGGAAGCTGAGCCAGTGGGGGTCGTCGTCGGTGGCGCTGTTAAACAGTTTGTTCAGCACGAACTGCCGCTCACGGCCGTCGGTCAGGCGCTTCATCTTCTGAGTGAATTCCTGTCGTTGGCTGGGGTGGATATGATTGGTGAATTCCTCTAATGTCAGACCTTCCTTGGGCAGTATCTCGCCGTAGTTGTTGGTCATACGGTCGTTCTTGATGTCATAGACCATGATGATGAAGTTGCCCATGTGAAGGGCCTTGAACATCATGCTGTTCAGCTCCGTCGACTTGCGAGCAGCACTCCGCACGTGGGCCTTTGCCAGCCGTGCGAAGAAGTAGCAGAGAGCCGTCAGCAGTAGTATGGCGACAATGATGTAATAGACTATCGGCGACGAGTGGTCGTGGACGCGCTCAGGATGGAACCAGCGATCCTGAATGGCAGCAATCTCACCGCTCTGCTTCAGGCGCGAGTACTGGTCATCTATCTGCTCTATCAATTGCCGGTCGCGGCCAATGATATGTATTTCGGAGATGGGGATGCTCACGTCGTTGAGCACGAGGCCCTTGAGGTTGAGTTCCTTGATTTTCCACTTCAGCGGTTCCTCGCCCCAAACGTAGTATTTGTAGTCACCATTGAGCACGCCCAGCAGCGCCACTTTGGGTGTCTGGAACTCCATGCGACTATTGCGCATTGTGTCACCGTCCATGAAGTAAAAGGCGGAATAGTCGCCGGGCTTGAAGACGGCACCCTCACGCTCCAGCTGACTAAGCGACACCATGCCGACGGAATCGGAGTGCATGGCCACGCGGATGCGATTGTAGTTGACGATATTTTCCGAGAGGATGTAGGGATCACGGCGGTAGCGGCGGGCATTGGCCAGGATGATGTCGGCATCGCCGCGCTCGAAGGTCTTCAGGGCGATGCTCCAGTCCTTCATCACAAACCGGCAGGGCAGTTTCAGCTCTTTCATCACGGCCTGCATCACATCGATATTGCTACCAGAGGGCTGTCCCTTGTCGTTCAGGTATTCGTAGGGCGCCTTGTCCCAGTCGCAGACAATGATGACGGGTCGCTGCTTGGTGTATGTATCGGAGAGCTGCTGTGCCATTGATTTGATGGCAATGGCACTGAGCAACAATATCATAATATATGTATATAGGCGTTTCATGGGCTAAGCGGTTTTCTTGCGTTTAATGACTGAGGCGTGACACGGGATCATGATATAGATGGTGGTGCCCGACCCTTCTTCCGAACTGATCTCGAAGGTGCCTCCCATCTGACGGACCAGCTCCTTGGTGATGGCCAGACCCAGGCCTTTAGTATTGTGGGCGCCGCCCAGTTCTTCCTCCTGGATGCGGGTAAGCTCGGCTTCGGGGATGCCCTCGCCTGTATCGTCGACCGAGATAATCAGTCGGCGGCCAATGTAGTCGTAGCGAGCTCTGACGGTGCCCCGCTTCGTATGCTGCGCGGCGTTGCGCGTCACCTGTTCGATGACATGGCCAAGGTTCTCGGCATCGATGTCAACAGTCAGCTGCTCGTATGGATTCTCCACGATGTAGTGGGTGTCGGCATTCATGAACTTCCTCCAGCCCGTAGCGCACTGCGACTCAAACAGCTCGGCAAAGTTTTGCGGCTGTCGGTTGATTTCTACCATCTTTGCCTCCAAGCGCGACAGGAAGAGAATGGTGTCGATGATATGCAACAGGTAGTCGGAATTCTGCTGGATGACCTTACTCAGCTCCGGCTCATTGGCAGAAGGACTGTCATCGCTGATCTGCGCCACGTGTTTGACCACGGCATTCATCGGGTTACGAATTTCCTGCACCATGTTTTTCACGAAACTGTTCTTTGTCTTCTCCACCTCCTGTACCTTCGCCGTCTGCAGATCCATCTGACGCTCAATCCAGTCCATCTCACTCATGTCACGCAGCATGCCGTGGTATTCCTTCACCTTGCCATCGTTGTCGTGGCTGGGCTCTAAACGGAAATACAGAATCAAAGGTCTTCCACCCGTTGAGCGGAGGGTGGTCCTGATGTTATACTCTATCACCTTGTCTTCATAGTCGTCCATATCCGTCAAGAGGCGCAAAACCTGTCGTTGTGACTGCTCGTCGACCAGTGTCATGCAGCGTGTCTGCGTCAACGCATGTTGGATGATGCCGGTACCCCGGTAGATAGTCAATGTGTGGGAACCGGGCGAGTAGGTGACTTGGCGGATGTCGGTATCGCTGATGGCAGCGTTGAGCATCTCGGTATATTGTCGCTGCTCGTCGCGCAACGCATCAATCTTCTTCTGGCCTTCCTGCTCCAAGTCTTTGCTGCTGACCGACATGGTGATGTCACGGCAAAAGGCAAAGACCCCCAGCATCTCGCCGGCATCGTCGTGGATGGTCATCAGGCGGAACTCGGTTATCATGTCGTGGCCGACGGTCTGGGTGCCCTGGTATCCATTCACGTCTTCCAGATCCTGCATGTCGATGTTGAACATTGAATGGATATCAACACCCTTTTCAATGATCTCATCGGCGTTGCATCCGAATATGTCGCAGGCCTTAGGGTTGATGTTGACGAGTCGACCGTCTTTGTTGAAAAGTATAATGCCCAAAATCGGGGTGTAGAAGATGGACCAGTAGCGCAACGTGCGCTCTTCGTCGAGACGCTTCTGCTGCTGTTCCTCAGTCACATCCTTCTTAGTGCCGATGATGACAGCGGGGTTGCCCTTCTTGTCGCGGCTCAATACGGACAGCACGATGTGGTAGTCGCGCTCGTTGGTGTCACCGTCTTCCATGTCCTTGGCGCGCAGGTTCAGCTCTATTTCTTTCTCTTCCTCATCGGTCTTCCTGGTTTCAGCGAGTTTGTCCAGAGCCGACTTCAGACTGACGAAATCCTCGCGGCTGTATCGCTGTGAGAATTCCTCCATCGTGTAAGTGTAGGCCACTTGCCCGTTGTCGTTATGCCAGGAGAACTGGTTCGTCTTGATGTCGTAGGTCCAGATGTGTACTTGACTAGTCTGCAGAATCAGCGCCAGACGATTGTTGCGCTTGACGTTCTCGAGCCTTATCTTCCGGTTTTGGATACGGTAACTGATACCATAAACAGCCATGAAGACAAGTAGCAGCAAACCGCCGCCCAGCAGATACCACAATCCTTTCGGCTCTTCCATATTCTGCCGCTCGGGATAGAACCACTTGTCCTGCAAGGGTTGTATCTTGTCGTTGGTATAGAGCCTGGTATAGGCCTCATCGAGCTTATCGAGCAGTTGCTGGTTGTTCGACATGAACTTGTACTCACCATGAGGCATATTGACAGGTGTCAGTTCAAGGTTGTCGATATGGTATCGGTTCATCAGCCATTTCAGCGAAAGGGTATTCCACACTATCTGTCCCTCCCCCTTGGCGCTGACCTCCTGAATAGCTTCGCTCATGTCCCCCACGGGAGTGGCATTCTCGCCCCACCCGTATTCCAGCATTAAGTGATAGACCAGCGAACTGTCGCAGACTATCACCTGGTGGTTGCTTAGGTCGCGGAAGCGCTTGATGACCACTTGCTTGTTCTTCGGCGTTACCACGCTTTGGGTGAAGAGCGTGACAGCATTCTTCGAATATTTGCCGAACTCGTCGTGGAATCCTACGGCTAGCCCTAACATCAGGTCCGATTTCCCTTCCTTCAGGTCACAGAAGGCTTCCGACGATGGTTTCAACCTAATTTCGTAGGGAATGTCCAGTTCCTTCATGATGAGTCGAATCAGGTCGACGTTGAAGCCGTCGGGGTCACCGTTGTCGTTCAGAAACGAGTAAGGCCACAAGTCCCATACGTCTTCATAAATCAGCGGACTATTCACTGAGAAGACCCGTGTAGTGTCTGATTGGGCAAATGCTACTACCAATGAGAGATATACAGAGAGCAGTAACATCATTGCTCTCTTACACCATGACATTATATCGCATGTGGGTTTATGCATATCGTACATCTGTTAGAAAAACACCTAAATCGCTGCAAAGATACGAATTTTCGATGAAATAAAGGCAATTAAAGCATAAAACGTCAATAAGAAAGCTGTTTTCGCTTTTTTTTACGGAGATCACGGGGTCGGTTCTTGTGATCATTTTACAAGGTAATATATTTGTAGAATTGAGAACAAATTTGTATCTTTGCCGTCGAAGACTAATATCTTGGGGCGAATATGGAACGACAGTTAAGGAAGAAAAGCGGAACGGGAATTTACCATGTGATGGTCAGAGGCATCAACCGTCAGGACATCTTTGAGGACTAGGAAGACTATTTACAGATGGTTTCCATCCTCAGGGCTCTGTCCGATAGGCATGACGA
>JAFVGN010000032.1 GCA_017474925.1 Prevotella sp.
GGGTATCATCACCTCGACGGGCTGGAACTGCGACCCTTATCCCACGAAGAGCGCTGCCTATCGTGATTCGGTGGTAGAGGCTTACGGGGCGGATGTGCATAACCTGATGAAACGATCTGACCAAATGGCTTTTCTCAGCTTAGAGAAAGAGAACGGTTGTCAGGAGATGGGCTACTGGCCAAGTGTGGAGTACATTCGTAGCCGGAGTGTGATGGGTAGTCAACGGGCTGGCATCAAGGTGATTGGCAGCGACAACGACAGCGAGGGTAGCGAACTGATTATCCGTCTGGCTGACGAGAAGGATGAGCGCCCCATCTGGGCTTGTGCGTGGGGTGGTGCCAACACATTGGCTCAGAAAGTGCAAATACTTGATAATAAGCACTTTGTTGATTTGACTTGTACCGCGCCTTTTTGCTCGACTTGAGAAATGCTCGCTTGAATGTATTATCCCACTGGATATCAACGAGTTCCTCTTTGTTCGCTACATGTTTCAATTCTGCTGCAAAGTTACACATTTTTCACGAAAAAACGTGCAGAATGTGCTTCTTTTTTAATATGAATCTTACATATCTTCCATGGATAAGCCTCCCTTTGTGACTTCTTTACCACGGAATAAGCGTCGTTTCATTTCTGTGACTTTTTCTTCCAACCGGGCAGGGGAGTACTTCTTTGGATTACGTTTCACTTCATAGGCTTCAATGTTGCCATCAAGTGTTTCGGCCACAATGTCAATCTCGAAGTCATCCTTGTCGCCCTTGGAGTTGACGCCATTCGGTTGCCACCAACCGCCAATCTGCTTGTATCGACAACTCTCCATCATCTTCTGACGGAACCAGCGTTCCAGTGCTATGCCTGAGAAAGTAGTATAGTCTTCGGTCATGATGCGCTCCAATGCTGGCATGTTCTGCAGTTCGATGAGAGCAGCATATCTATTGATATAGCGGAACCAGAAACGAAAGAAGTTGTCCTGTATCTCATAGCGCACCGTCTGGCTGCCTTCTTTAGCGCCTATTGGTCGCTTCTTCTTGATAATACCGTATTTCTCCTCCAGAATTTTCATCTGTCCACCGAGGCTTTTCATCCCAAGTGCCCCCTCAATCTCGCTTTGTGTAACATCGCCGTGAGCTATCTGGTCGAGGATGCTGAAATACGTGCCATACTGCTTGCCGAACTCCTGGATGAGTATCTTCTTGCCTTCATCCACAAAGTAACTGTCGCCGCTTGAACATACGTAGTGGATCATCTTTTTTACGTCTGTACATCCATTGTTCATCAGAAGCTCAATATAACGGGCCACACCGCCAGTGATAGTCCAGAGGGCCAGAAGGTCTTCCGAAGTGTAGTTAGGCTTGTAGTCGCCAAGTATTTCTTTGATGGTTTCCGTGTTGAAAGGCTTTAGCTTGATTGTGCCGTCATCTCTGCCAAAGAGCGGCTGCTCTTCGTCTTTGAAAATCTTCTCCATCATGCGGAAGATGGAGCCAGACACGATCAGGCATACGTTGGTCTGCTTCTTGTATGCGTCCCATAATTCTTGTATGTCGCTGAAGATGCCGGCATTGATGTTGTCAAACTCCTGAAACTCATCGATAAAGAGTGTGAAACGCCTGCGTTTTCCTATCTCCAGTATCATTTGAAAGAGTTCACGAAACGAACTCATTCCGTCAGGAACAAACTCGCCGAGTTTTTCGCGCACCTCCTGCACAAAGCTTCTGACTAGAACTGTTTCCGTCTTTCTGCCAACAAAGAAATACAGTCCTGGCGCATCATCCTGTGTCTCACTCATCAGTCGATACACAAGACTTGTCTTACCCACGCGCCTTCTGCCCGTGAGTACCACAAATCGTGAGTAATCGTTGTACGCCTGGCGTTGCAATTCTCTGAGCTCGTTCATTTCGCGTACTCTATCATAGTATTTCTTCATATAATTTTATGGCTATAAATTTTACCGCTATAACATTTCGATGCAAAGGTAGATGATTTTATTTAATATAACAAACATTTTGGTAAAAATCTGCATTTTATATTAATTGGTTAGGGTAAAACTCCGATAAAATGCACTTCTTCAATCTTCATCTTTCCCATTTTTCGCTGCCTTGTGACCTCAAATTGAGAAATGTACATTGGGCAAAAAGTCCCTACAACCAGCGGAAAAGTATGTTTTTTATATTTTTCCGCTGAAAATAGAGCACTTTTAGATAAAACTGCATATATTAAAATGGAGTAATAGCTTCTTTTTTATAATTCATCCCAACGAATGGAATATGATTCTAACAACTTTGTTGGTATTTGCAGTTCGGTAGCGGTTTTGCGCCAGTCTTTGATTGCGGCACGAACCTCTTCTATAATTTCTGATGCTTCTTGGTGTTCAAGCATGTAGCTCTCGCTTGCAGAGAGTAAGGCGTTGATGTCCGACTCTTCTGTGTATGAGTCTATGAGCAAGCATTGATGTGACTTTGCTCCTGGATTGATATCGTATGCAGGAGAGAGCGTCCAGCCTTTCGGGGTGAGCAGGAAACCGTGATTGCGGAAGTGGTCGTCGGTGTTGCCAAACATGATGTTAAATGCCACTCTGCGATAGAGTTCTCGGAGATTCTGGCGCACATCAGTACATCCACGAAGAATGAAATCAACGATGTCCAGATAGCCGTTACCTGTGCTGCTGCCAGCACCATCGTCAAATCCAAGCAACGACATTGCAGAAGCAAAATGAATGCGACGACCTTCAGCTGTTCTGTCGAAACGTTCTGAAAGAAGAAGGTCACGGTCTTTTGAAATCTTGATGGTGCGCGTCTTTGCCACGTTGATGCCAGCCTTGGCTGCAAGCTGATGCGAGAAGTGCTCAATAAGCTCGGTATTCTCCAGATCCTTTTTTGACGGAAATTTGGCTACATATAGTTTCCCGTCTGTATCAACCACGTTGGCCTTAGGACGAGCACCACCGAGCGATGTTCCTGGGTCAATCAGCTGGTCGAGCCAACGTTGTTCCGGCAATTCATTGCGCTCCTCTGCCAGCTCAATCTCATGGCACGCATCGCACAGGGCGCGAAGACTTTCAATCGGGGGAACAAGATATTTTGCACTCGCGTTGATATAGTCACTACCTTCTTCCTCTTTGTAACGTATGCCACCCATACGGGTGAAGTCCTCGATACCAATAAAATAGTCGTAATTAGTAAGCATACGTTTCGGTCTGCCTTCCTGTTGAGCAGTCAGTCGTTCTCTGCGGTCAAGCAACAAACGTCCCCAGCGATCGGGGAAAGAATCCTTGACGAAGCCGAATACATTATCATCTCCACGAGGATGCTGCAACGAAGGGACATTCATCAGGTCACCACTCAGCAGAATGCCGCCATGCTGTTTCAGCCACTGGCGCGAATACTCAAAGACAAAATAATCCTTGCCACGAATATGTTCATAGCCTAATGTTCCAATCTCTTTGGGAGAGGTTAGGAAGTCAAAATCTGCGTAAACTATAATCCTTTTCATAGTCTTTCATCCTATAGATTATAGGCGGTGCCTCGGCATAAGAGTAAGCTCTTCTGCTCTCGGCTTGCACTATAATTCATTTCCTCAACAATTCTGCATCCTGAAGTTGTCTGCCAAGAGCATCATCGGCAGCCAACAGGGTGATATCCTTTTCCAAATTAAGTGCAAAGAGTACACGCGCATAGATACCCATAGAAACCGTTGGGTCGCCATGTTCCACCTTTGAGACAGTTAGGCGTGTCACTGTTGCCCTGTCTGCAATGTCCTGCATAGACAAATGCCTGCGCTTGCGGGCCAACATGATTTGCTCGCCCATAATCTTCAGGTTCTGGCTCAATGCCCTTGGCATCGTTTTACCAAATGTATTCTTTCCCATAATTGTATCTTATTGGGCGCAAAGATAGATAAAAATGTTTAATATAACAAACATTTTGGCAAAAATTTATATTTATCACATGTTTTTGAGATTGTTATATATGGAAAACAGGATAATTTGTCGGTTGATAATCGAGAATTATGTTGTAATTAGATTAACAGAGCGACTTTACTGCAGGTACCAGTCGATGATGTTGAAAGCCTTCTCCGTCTCATCGGGGTTGCCATCGGCTATACCCTTGGCATCTGCAGCCTTGTGATATGGACGCTTTACAGGAACATCTCCCACTGTTGCCTTCACACCGTGTCAACGCCGCCTTTCTCGAAGTGGCTGCGATAGGTCTTCTCATTGGCTGTACCGAACGTGTCCAGCTGCGTGAAATTAGTTTTTTGCATCACAACATAAAGAATTAACGTTTCGATGAACAGAGTCTTGAACTTTTTGCTTAACTTTGCGGCGTGCTTTGGCAGAATTGCTTCAGCGAGGCTACCCATTTGGCTAATTACGTCTGACATTTTTACTATTACGAAAAGAGTGGTATTTTTCCGTAAAGTTACTAATAATCAGCGTGTTAGCTAAATTTTATTAGTTAATATTATGTAATATAAAAAGAAATATTTTCATTTGAGACTTAATTTGTATCTTTGCAGCCGATTTTAAGAATCCTATACAGTATGAACGCGATAGCAAACATAACGACACAAGCTTTTGTTCGGGGTCAGCGACGCTTCGAACCGACATGTTATGTGCAGCATCCATTTGGTACACCATGCACATACGGTATAGGATTACCACGTCATCAAGAACATAGTTTTATCTTCCGGGCATCATAGGTTGCCGTCAGAGAGAATTGTAATAGAGTGATAGTTGGGACATCCTTACCGAGGGAGATTCCAACTATTTTTGTTTTATCACCTAATGAAGAAATAAACTATGCCTGCAAATAAGAATGCCTTAATAAGGTACAAGAAGAGGTGTACGACAGAATCTACTATAGATATGCCGACCCCAGCTACTCCATCACAGAGATGCCCTTGTCAGCTGATGACTGCAAACTGATAAAGGAGGCCATCACGCTTCTTGGGAACAAGGAGAATGCTGACACGGCCAGAACTCGGAAAGTCCTGAAGAAAGTTGAGAACAGGCTGATGGCCATTCTGAACTTTGTATAACAAAGAGACTCCTTCTTAGGTTTTGATGCCAAAGAAGGAGCCTTTTTGTCTGGATAGCGAGACTCGAACTCACTCCGCATGGTCCCAAACCACGAATGCTACCATTAAACACCACATCCAGAAATCAGAGCTTCAAGCAGGATTCGAACCTGACTGCCCGTTTTCCTACCAGTCTATGATGCTGGAGGTGAACAAAAGAACCTATATGGAAGATGGCTCTTTGCGCCTAATAGGAACAAACAACCATAAAAGAGACGTAAGAGACATAATGAATACCATTCTATCTGGAATCCAATAATTACGAATCCACAGACCAAGTGAAAAGTGAAATTCAACCATATCTTCTGCATCTCTGATTACTTTCTTTTCGCCTTCACTCAATCTCTTGTCGAGCCTTTTGAAAGCCTCTGCTGCTGTTTTGGGACATCTTGCCATAATAATACCTTTTATTTCACGATTTCTTTATAAGTTCTGATTGCATCCTGAATGATGTCATAGTGATCAAAAGCCAGATGTGGCAAGTCCGATATTGTCCACCACTCAGCTTTGGCAGCATCATCCTGCCCAGTGACAGCAATAGGTTCATCAACGATAGCGAGGTAAGCAACCGTGACAGTCCTTCCTCTTGGGTCACGGTCAAGCTTGGAGTACGCTCCAATCTGATGAACATCTGATACTTGTAGCCCCGTTTCTTCTTCCAACTCCCTGATAGCGCATTGTTCAGTAGTTTCATCCATATTCATAAAACCACCGGGGAATGCCCAGCATCCCTTGAAAGGTTCATCGCCACGTTCAATCAGCAGAACTTTCGGATCAGGTTCTTTCGTTATAACGATGCAGTCAGCAGTAACTGCAGGTCTTGGATATTTGTATGTGTATGCCATAATAATTAGCTAATGCGTTTATAGAACTCTTCAACGACCTCTTTCATTTCTTCTGTTAGGAAAGAAATAATGGATTGTTCAATCTCTTTAGGGATTCCCCAGATAGCTTCGGATATACTTCCTACGATAGCGCCAAGGGTGTCAGCGATTACACCATTCATGGATGCTTTCTCCAAAGTCACGGCCTTGAAGTAGAGCATCAGCTACAGCCACCGTGCAAATGGTGTCATCCGTGAAGTCATTCTTGTCTGACAGCCATTCAAAATGGTAATCGTTCGTTGGATTGAACTCCCAACGACTCCCAACGATATCACCAATGATTGCTCCTAACATACCTTATCTAATATATTTAAAACTCAAACCGCTGCTGTTTTAATTTGTGGTACATCCGGGACGATTTTCACTTTACTGCTCGAATTATTGCCTTCCTGTATAACCTGAATCTGAATGGGGATGCGTTCCTGCAGTTCTTCCACGTGGCTGATAATTCCCACATGTCGGCCAGATTTGGTATGCAGTGAGCGTAATGTGTTGATGGCATTCTGTAAGGGTTCGCCACTGAGTGTACCAAAGCCCTCGTCAATAAATAGAGTGTCTACCGCCAACTGTTGGCCGATGTCACTAAGTGCAAGGGCCAGTGATAGTGACACGAGGAAACTTTCGCCACCGGAAATCGTACTGGCAGCTCTGCTGACATAGCCCTGATAGGCATCTTCGAGTGAAATAACAAATGTGCCAGGTGCCACTTTCAGCGTATAGCGGTCTGTCAGCGTCTTCATATAGCTGTTGGCCGAATGAATCAGGCTGGTCAGAACATAACTCTGGGCAATTTTTCTGAACTTATTGCCTGTAGCATCACCAATAAGTTGGTTCATTCGTGACCACTTCTGATACTCGGCTGATCTCTTTTCGACCTCTTCAATCAGTTTGCCTCTGTTTTTCTTGTTCTCTTCATCAGTTTTCAGTTCCTGACTGATGGCACCCTTTTTCTGCGCAATGTCAAACACCTTTGGCTCCTGTTCCCTGATACGGGCATCCAGAGTTTCAATGGTGTCACCATCCTGCAGTTCAGGCTTTTCTTTCAGATGCTCATTCTGTTTTCTGACAGCATCCTTCATCAGCGTTTCTTTCTCCAGCATCTTTTTCCTGTCCGTATCGAGCAGTGTATTAACCTTACTGATTTGGGTGGCAGTATAGTCATTTAGGACATTTAGCCTTTCTATGCTGATATCCTCGTGGTCAGCAAGAAAACCTTCTAATTGCTGGCTGTTCACTTTGGCAGTCTCTTCTGCCTGCTGCAGTCCGGCAAGAGCTGTCGTTGTCTTGCTCTTTACGTCATTGGCTTTCTTCAAGAGGTCTGTCTGCTTTGTCTTGCCCGATGCAGTAAGCTCTTGCCATGAAGGCATTAACTGTCTGATTTCATCCATGACCTCCTTCACCATTTGGCAACTGTTAGTCATTTCAGATAGGCTATTCGCGAGTGTCTGACTCCGCTTGACGTTCTTCTGATAGGTTTCTGCCTGTTCCTTCAACAGTTCAGCGAACTCATAAGGTTTATCCCTCCAGTCGATAGTCCACAGGCTAACAATGAGCGATGCAGCATTCTCCTCTGCTTTGGACACATCTTCCTGTTTGGTTTCCACCAGCTTCTTGAGAGTAGTAATCCTTCCTTTACAGTCGTTGACGGCTTTTTCGGCTTTTTGAGCTTCTGTTGCTTTTAACTCTAAATGCTCCACCCTAAACTTATCAAGTGCCTTCCGCAGCTTCTTGATGGCAGAGTCCTTACCTTCACCTTCAGCGATTTTGGCTTCCAGTTCCTTTAATGCAGCATCGGTCTTTTCCTTCAGTTGGCTAAGGGCTGCAGCAGTTGCATCGTCATACTCTCCAATGCCACAAGCCTTACATGCCGCAACAACCTTCTGTTCGGCTGTCTCAACAGACTTGTCCTTGTCAAACGCCTCTTTGTCTGTCTTATACTTCTTTATCTCCGCCTTTACCTCGGCCTCTAACCTATTTCTCTCATCTACCAGTTTCTTGTACGCTGTTTCTGCTTCCGTGAAGGCATCACTCAGGCCACCAACAAGTTTGGCCAGTTCGTCTTCATGAGGCAGTTCACTCTTGATTTCCTGTCGGCAAACAGGACAGATGTCGCCTATATGTAGTTTTTGGCGCAATGTCTTGGCAAACTTGTCGATGGTGTCGCTCTGCTTGTCAAGCATCTCCTTACAGGCGTCCATCTTCACTTTGGCATCATGGATTTGTGGTTCCATCAGCTCCAGGGCTTTCTGTTTCTTCTCTGTTTCGACATGGGTTCCTTCAAGAGACGCTGAAGTTTCTTGTTTGCGTTTCCTCTCTTTGTCAAGCAACTCTATACGGTCGAAAGCGATGCCAATGTTTTGGATCAGTTCTTTGTTCTTGTCACGCTGTGTACGCAACCCACCAAGATTGAGTGCAACAAGAACTTTTTCTTGTTCGTTTATCTCTGCCTCTTGTTTTCTATAGGCCTCCTGTGCCTCTTTCAAGCTCTCTTGGGCCTTGTCAAATGCAGGTTTCAGTTCTTCCGTCAGGGTCTTGTTTTCTTCAGCTATAGCCGTTTGGCTCGCTGCAATCTTCTTCCGGCCATCAGCAATAGCGCTCATATACCCTGCAATAGTTTGGGCATTCTCATAAACCTTGTGCTTGTCCTTCTCACTCTCAATAAGGGCAGTTATGGCCTTGATGTCCGCCTCCGTCCGTTGCTTTTCCTGCTCTGAAAAGGCATACCCGCCAAGTACACCGACATAATCCGATTCCAATGCTGACAGAGCCTTCTGCTGTTGCACCTTGGTGCTTTCAGCACCTTTCTTCGCTGTCAACCAGTTGCGGGCATCAATGGTGGTGTTCCATTGCCTGACCAACAGCTCCTTTGTCTTGAAGTCATCACTGTCCACTACAGACTGAGCCTGTTTGTGCTCTTCGGTAGCCTTGTCGATGGCCTTTGCTAGGTCCCAATCAGTTTTTATCCACTGGAGTTTGGCTCTGTCCACATCGACACTATCCTTGAGAACTTTATACTGTGCATCAATGCCTGCCATTTCTTCTTTTTTGGCAGCGACCTCGTCATCTGAGAGCGTGCGAATACCCTCCACCTGCTGCCTGGCCTCTTTCCATAACTGTTCCTTCTGGCCTGTCACTTCAAAAACCTTCTTACCGACCTTCGCATAGATATCCACGCCGGTTATCTTCTCCAGGATAGCAGCTTTTTCATCATCCTTACTATTCAGGAACTTGGTAAATTCTCCCTGAGCCAGCAACGTGGTACGGCAGAACTGCTTGAAGTCAAGTCCGATGGCAGCCTTCATCTCAGCCCGGATTTGGACATCTTTGTCAATGGTATTTCCTGTGTCGATTTTCTTCAGGATCCATGATTTGTCCTGAAGATTGCCTGTAGGTTTATTTCTGGAACGCCATACCTTCCATTGTGCTTCATAGTGAACGCCATTACTACCTGTAAAGGTCAGCGATACATACGCTTCTCCTGTATTTCTGCGCATCAGCTGGCGGGTGTCATCTAATTCCAGTTTACTATCCACATCCTTGGTTTTCCCTTGCATCTGGGTGTTCTCCAGCCGTGGAGTGTCAGCAAAGAGAGCCAGACAGATAGCGTCCAGGATTGTTGACTTTCCCGCACCTGTTTTACCCGTTATCAGGAATACCTCACTGCCAGCCAATGGCTGTGCCTCGAAGTCAATAATGGCATCCTCAATAGATGCAATATTGTGTATGATTAGTTTCTGTAACTTCATCGTGACGGTCCTCCTTCATTTAATCATTACGTGATTCTTCGGCCACCATATCCATGACCTCATTAAACATAGTCTGCATCTCCTCATCGAAACTGATGCCCTCGTATTCTGCATAACGCTTGGCAATCTCGATGGGTTTCTCTTCCTGGAACTCTTGTACGGTCAATACCTGTACATCGTCTTGTCTGACAGCCTTTCTCTTGGCATTGATACAGCAGAACCGACATTGTTTCCCCTTCGCTAGGCTTGCGGCTTCAGCGTTGGCTTCTACAGGCAGGAAATCCTCAATCTCCACGTTCAGACGTATATAGGCAGGAATATCGTCAGGGAATTTACTCAATAGTTCCTTTGCCTCTTCCCACGTAGCCAGTCCGTCAGTCGGCAGCGTCACCAGAGGATGCGGGTTCTGAATCTCAATCTCCTTGACCGCTGGTGTCTCTCCATGCTGGCCTATCTCCACGATACTCACTGAGTGAGTGAAATTCTCGTCGAAGCTGACAGGCAGCGGGGTGCCGCTGTATCGCACGTTGTGCTTCCCGCTATGTACGAACTGCTCATGGTGAATATGTCCGAGAGCCAGATAGTCGTAACCCTCTCCCATTTCTTCAAGTTCCAGTGAGTCGATACCACCTACCGTGAATTCCGTTGCATGGTCATGTCCCGTAAAGTCACAGCCTTTCACAGTCGTGTGGGCTGTCATCACCACAGGAAGATTCTCGGTATTCTTTTCTGCTACTTTATCCAGCAACTGTTGGAAGAAACCTTCAGGGATATTTCGTTCATTAGCATACGGAACAGCAACAATCCACCCTTTTCCTGGCACTTCGATAATATGCTCATCCAGATCTTCCTTGCCTTTCAGGCGAGCCTGCTCATGCTCGGCAGATTCCATGCGAGCATGGTTCTGCTCTCGCTTACTCGCAGCCTTTTCCAATTGACCGATGGCATACACTTTCAGTGCTTTCCAGGGAGTCTGGAATATCTCGTGTTTTGTACCGCTATCGTGGTTACCGGCAGTCATCACTATCGTCATCTGAGGGTTTGCCTCATGAATTCTTACGAGTCCGTCAGACAGCATGGTTTGTACTGCAGCCGATGGCTGTGGCGTATGATAAACATCTCCACACAATAGGAACACATCAGGCTTCTGTTCTTCTACGATGCTAACCATCTGTTCAAGCATAGCCTGTTGCTCTTCCGTCCTGTCATAGTTGTATAACGTATGACCAAGATGCCAGTCGCTAGTATGTAATATCTTCATATTCTGATGAGTTTGCAATTATGATGCAAAGTTACGATTAAGCGAGCGAAAAACCAAATATATTTGCGTTTTTCCAAGCATGAGTAACTTCGGCAAAGCCAAATATACGAAAAAACTTTGAGAAGAAATAGTACCTATACCTATAAACTTACAATGTGATTGCAATTTAATCTCTAATTTTGCAGCGTCTTACTAAATATTGATTGATAATGATAGCAGATTACAACACGATGCCTCACATGTTCTGGGAGTGCAACCGCCTTTATTTTGACCACCAGTTGCGAACGCCCAAGTTCGGTCTCATGCATTCCTATCGTACCCTGGGGAAGTTCGCATTTCAATGGGGGGAAAAGAAAAAACCGGTCAAAAAGCGTTACATGGCGATTCTTATGTCCGACTACTTCGACTTCGATGAAGAGACATTCAGAAACATCATGGTTCATGAGATGATCCATTACTATCTATATCTTAATAATCCACGTGATTGTTCGGTCTTTCGCCGTTTTCTTCGATTTTTTGGTTTTAAGAGTTCCGACCATGGTCCTGAATTTATGGCGATGGCTCAGAAGTTGAACGAGCAATATGGGCTGAACATCACTGTGACCTACGATGCTTCGTCCATCCCATTAGCGCCCAATGCGCCCAAATAATCATTGTAGCGATGTTTCCATCTGTGATGAAGAAAAAAGTTTGTTATACGTATAGATTGACGGACAATCTAAGTTTAAATGCGTAATTTTGCACCACGAAAGCCGCGATTAAGCGAGTGAAGAACTGAATCATATTCGAGCTATTCCGAGCGAAAGCGGGTTCGAACGAAGTTCAAACAAATAGTAGTAACAGTATTAAATATAATGTTTATGCAAAAAGTAGAGAAGAATTTGCCCAAGGCAACAGCCGAGGTCGTAAGAGAGTATGATGAACTTCAGCAGAAATTGAACGGTCTTGACCCTTCATGGTCTGACGAAGATGTGAAAGCGGCATCCGAGCGACTGTATGAGTTGGAAAACAACTACGATTGGTTCAACGTTGAGTTCACTGAGCCTACTACTGGCAAGAAGGGTCTGAAGACCGTTCGAGTATCGGAGAAACGGGAAGAAAGCCAAGAAACCGATCGGAAATCAGATCATCTTTTTTTCCAAGACATACGAGTTCGATGAAAATACGATGTGTGATGTGATGGTACACGAGATGATCCATTACTATATCGCCTGGAACCGGATAAAGGATAATGGCTCTCACGGACGACAGTTCTGGCGTATCGCTAAGGAGTTCAATGAGAGATACGGTCTTAATATAACAATAAAGGTAGGCACTCCGCTACCAGATAAGCCACCTGGCTTTTTAAGAAGATTATTTAATTAACTGTTCCTTCAGGAAGCGTTTCAGCAGGAAGGTGAGAAAATACGGGAAGGTATAGAACTGACCGTTCCATCCGATGTTCTTGTAACCGAGTTTGATACCGTATTTCACATCTGGATAGGAGTTCCATTTGATGAGATTGTTCAGCGAGACGGTGGCATTGTCTTTGGCTTTGGCCTTTGGCCGAGCCTGCTCACGCTCGGCATAGCTCAAGCAAGCTTGGCTCTGCGCTCGCTTACTCGCAGCCTTCACCTCAACAGGCACCAATGAGTTGTCATCGCGAACAAAGAAGTCCATTTCGAGAGCAGGACTCTCGCGCTTGTAGAAATAGAGCCCGTCATAGCCTGACTTGCGCAGCATCTCGCCGACAACATTCTCGTATATCGCTCCTTTGTAGGTGCCAAAATTCTTGTTGGCACGCAGATCCTCTTGTGCTTCCTCGTCAAGCGAGGCGATAAGCAGGCCTGTGTCGTGATAGTAAAGCTTGTAATAATCGGAGTCGTAATTGCCTTTCAAAGGCAGCTCTACGTTGTTCAGGCAGTAACATACGTTGATGACGCCTGCTTCCTTCAACCAGTCGACAGCCCCGATATATTCCCTGTTGCGAGCGCCCTTGGCAATCTTCGTGATCTGGTATTTCTTGTTGTCCTTTGCCAGGAAGGTGGAGATATGGTTATAGACGGCAAGGAGTTTCGCTTTATCCGTCTGCTTGGCATATTTAGTGATGTCCTCCTCGTAGTCTTTCAACAACTGACGCTGCAGTTCCAAAGTGCCTCCAAAGTGGCCGTTGTCGATGTACATCTTCACCACCTCTGGCATTCCACCAAGACTCATATAGTCGCGGAACACATTCATGATTGTGTCCATCTCCAACTGTGAAAGTGGCTTTAGTTCAACCATGTGGTGATACAGGTCTTCTATCTGTTCTGGCTGATAGCCCTTGGCCCACAGAAATTCCTCGAAGTCCATCGAGAACATGTCGAAGTCTTCTTTATAGCCAACGGCGTTGGATTCAATCTCCTCGTAATAGATACCCATCATCGAACCAGAACAGATGACGTCATAGCGCTTGTCCTGGCAGAACGATTTGAGCGAGGTGGCACAGTCGGGGCATTTCTGCAACTCGTCGAAGAAAATCAGTGTCTTGTGCGGGATGAAGCGCCATGATGGTTCCAGCAGCGAGATGTTCTTGATGATGGTATCTACTTCGTAACCATCGTCAAAGATGGCTCTGAATTTCTTCTGAAGCACAAAATTGATCTCGATGACCGACTCGTAGTTGGCATCGCCGAATGCCCTGATGGACTCTGTCTTGCCAATCTGGCGGGCTCCTTTTACTATCAGAGGCTTCCTTTTTGGATTGTTTTTCCAATCCAAAAGATACTTGTCTATCTTTCTTCTTAGCAGTTTCATTTCTCGAAAAATCACATTTTCGGCTGCAAATATAAGCAAAAAATCACATTTTCGGCACAGAAAATCGGTAAAAAATCACATTTTCGGCATATTTTTGGCTTTTCCTGCCATTTTCTGCCACCAAGTTATTCGTCACATCATAGGTACTATCATCCCACTCTCGAAGAGTCATTGAAATCTGGCCTGCTTTGAATAACATAATTAAGTCGGTAGTACAATTTTATCTGATATTCTTTCTTGTTTCGAAAATGTTTCGTATCTTTGTCATCAAATCGGAGATGTTTTCATGAAATATGACGGATATGGAAGAAAAAGAACTGAAAGCGAAAGATATACCTTGGGGGTATCCCTTGTGTTTCAATAATGAGTGTGCGGATAAAGACAAGTGCATGCATTATCAGGCCAGGCTGCTGATGCCCAAAGACCGTTATACTGGCTCGGCAGTTTTTCCTGCGGCGTGGGAGAATGGCAAGTGTCGATGTTTCTGCGAGAAGAAACTGGTGAAGAAGGCTTGGGGCTTCACGAAGCTTTATCACAACGTTCCCCAGCACCTAAAGGCTGAGGCTCGCCAGTGTGTGCGTGCATTATTCGGAAGGGGAAACGGACCGTATTATCGGGCACATCACGGAGAGAATATGCTTTCGCCTGAGAAACAGGAGGAGATTCTGAAGATTCTCGCCAAGTTTGGCAGCATCGAGGGCATCAAATTTGATCATTACGTGACGGATTGGGACTTTGAATGATTGTTATAATATGCGTTGCCTCTACAAATACTGCGTAAATTGCAGTTTATTAATGGTTTGCTTGAAATCTTTTATCTACTAAACATCTACCTAACCTCTACTTTCCCTCTACTCCTATTCTGCTATATAGAAATTAGGTGCAGCATCGTTTCCGTTGAGGCGACTCGGAATCTACTATTAAGGGTAACAATTATTCCCCCCTTGGGAATAAAATGTTCCCAGCCTGGGAATAGAAAATTCCCACATTGGGAATAAATAAAGACTGTTAAGTCCAATGAATAAGATGCCTTTATCCTGTAATAAGTGCCGCTTATTGATGAATAAGTGCCGCTTATTGCACAATAAGGAACGCTTATTCGGTTAGTAGAGATGAGATAGATGTTATGTAGAGGTTTAATAGAGGTAAAATAGAGGAAAAATTCTACTGAAATATTTGCAAATACCAAGTAAAATCAGTATATTTGCAGGCAGTTTGTGATTATTTAGTAGAGGCAGAATAGGAAATTTAACAAATATGAAAGTAAGTTTATTGAAAATATCGCGAAAGAAGGAGGTCATTAAGCGCATTGAATTAAAGGAGATTGCAACGATGATCCGTGAGAATCCTGAAAAGGACAAGGTGTTCAATCTTCGCTTGAACTATCACTTCTATAAACCCCAGAGGATGCCTGACGGGCAGATTACCCTTGACGACCATAAGCATTCAGTGAATCTGCCACGTATTCTCTTTGCGGTGGACAGTATGAACTACAAGGAGATGCAGAAAGGACTGAAGTACAACGGTCTGGTGGTGGTAGAAGTGAACGGACTGAAGACTTATGAGGACGCTGTGAACATCAGGAATCAGGCTGCAAGGATGGACGAGACACTGATGGCTTTCCTGGGGGCATCGGGCATGAGCGTAAAGATTGTATGCCGAGGAGAACTGTTTCAGAAGGCTGATGGAAGAAGTCTGAAGGAAGATGGAAGGGAGCAGGTGGTTGATGACAGGTTGCCTGAGAAAGAGGATGAGATACGTCTGTTTCATAAGAACCTGTATGAAACGGCGCGAAGGGCCTATCAGAACCAGTTCGGCCTGGACATCGAGTATCTGGAGCCTCAACTGGAGCGGACGGTCTATCTGAGTGCCGATCCTGAGTTGTATTTTAACCCTGATGCACGCCCATTTAAGGCTGATTGTGAGAAGCATGATCAACCTGAGCCGACGCCCATCTCGTGGGAGAGCGACATGTTGATGCCTGGCCGCACCATCAAGCGTACCTATCATTTCAACTGGGTGTTTATACTTCGTGAGGTGTTGGGCGGGTATTTTGATTTGCCCGACGAAGACCGTCAGATGCAGCTGTTGCAACAGATAGCCCGCAAGTCGCTGGAACAGGGTATCCCGCTCTCGCACGCCCAAGGTATGACGCTGGAACATCCGCTGTTCCACAACGACCCTGATCTGGTGAAGAGCGTCTTTGCTACGACTTACGAAATCACGCTGATGGAGGACTATCGCAAGAAGCACAAGATGAAACCGCTGAAGAGTGTGCCTCAGGAGACATTGCAGACAATGCGGACGGAGATATTCCTGACCGCCAACTACGACATGCGTAAGAATTTGATGACGGGTGTGGCTGAATATCGCATGAAATACTCTGAAGATCAGACGTTTAAGCCGCTTACAGAGGAGGTTCGCAACGATATGACTATCGAGGCACGCGAACAGGGACTGAAGTCGTGGGATCAGGATGTGAACCGCTTTATCGACTCCACCCGTATTGAGCAATATGACCCTGTGAACACCTGGCTCGACCAGTTGCCAGAGTGGGATGGGGTAGACCGAATCAAGGATCTTGCTGCCCGAGTTCCCACTGAACAACCGCATTGGGAAAGGTACTTGAAGTACTGGCTGGTGGGTATGGTGGCCCAGTGGCGTGAGAGCGATAAACAGTTGACCGGTAATGCGTTAACACCGCTGCTGATTGGTCGTCAAGGATGTGGAAAGACGCGTTTCTGCAAGATTCTGCTGCCTCCAGAACTGCGCGACTACTATAATGACAAACTGAACTTCAAGAACGAGTTTGACCTGAACATCGCGCTGACCTCGTTTGCGCTCATCAATATCGATGAGTTCGACAAGACCACCAATTCGCAACAGATCGTGCTGAAATATCTGCTGTCGTCGAGCGACGTGAAGTTCCGTCCGCCTTATGGCAAGACCATCAAGCAGTATCGTCGCTATACCTCGTTCATTGGCACTACGAACCAGCTACAGCCGCTGGTGGACCCGACGGGTTCGCGCCGATTCGTCTGCGTGGGCATTCCTGCTGGCAAGAACATCGATTTCACAGACAATCTCAATCATCGTCAGCTTTATGCCCAGGCCTTGTACCTATTTAACAAAGGTGAGCGTTTCTGGCTAGATGATGACGAGATACAGACGCTGATTGAGGAGAACGTGCCTTACCAGCGTACCGTTGATCTGGTGGAGATGATCAACGAGACCTTCCGTAAGCCTAAGGATGACGAAGGTCGCTGGTGGGGAACCTCAGAAATACTGTCCACCTTCGCCAGCCGCTATGCCTATTTTGATGCCAAGCGGGCCACTCCGGCCGTACTGGGCAAGGCGATGAACAACTTCCGCTTCAGCTTCAAGCATCGCATGGTAAACGGCTGTTCGGAATACTGGCTCTGCGAGAAATAGTCCCCATTGTTATTATGAAGTGAGGTGAAAACATTTCGGCAGCCAATCTTCAGGAATCCTGCAGATGCAGCAACTGGAATGCTCAAGTTCGATGTCGTCACCATACATATCGTATACTTCGTCGAAGTCTGCTTCATGGTAGTCGAAGAACTCATCGTCATCATGCTGTTCAATGTGACCGTTTTTTCTTATATTCCATTTGACTAAATTTTGTTTATACATTTTACTTTTACTACTCTAATTCTGTATCATTGTGTCCCAACGTGACTCATGGTGTCTCAATTGGGACAGTCGCGAACATTTAGGGACGTGTCTCATAGCGTCTCAATTGGGACAACAAATGTCATTTGTATAAAGCCCAATTTTTGCTCGCGGTAGAAACACGGTACAAAAATAGGTCGAAAAACTGGGATAAACAAAAAAGGACTTGAAGTGTTAAAATGACGAAAGTCCCTCAAAATGAGAGACTTTCTAATAGTTGTTCTGAATTGTTCAGAGTTGTTTTAGTCATTCTACTTTCCCACGCAAAATCTACTTTCCGACGCAGAATGTAAAATCTGCAAATATAAGTCGCTGATAATCAGTGTTAATACCTTCGTTTTAGGATAACTAAAGTGACTCCGAGGGACGGTAGGGGGACGCAAAATAGGCAAAAATCTGCAACTGACGGAGCAGCGAGAGCAGAGTCAAGCGGGCTTGAACTCTGCCGAGTGACGGAAGAAAACGAAGTTAAATATGACTGCCGTCAAAAATAAAATATACAAACATCTGCAAAGACGTTTTTCCAGTTCTTTGCACGTTTACACTTTTTAACGCAGATTTTTGCACATTGTTGCATTAAGGTTTAGTTTAGGTTATAGATATTTAATATGGGTATAAACTAAACTAAAGGGTTGCGCTATCAAACAGAATAATTGGCTTCTCTTTCTTTTGGACGGCAATCATATCTCATATTTAGAGTTATATGCGTGTATTATGCCTTCCAAATTCGATAAAAATGCGAATTTGGAGATAAAAATCTATAAAATAGTGTGATTTTAGGCGAAAACAGTACAAAGGTAATAATTTTTTTATTATATTTGCACCAAAATTACTCAGTATGACATTGCAAAAGTGGATTGAAGATAGAGCTATTCATGGTTTTCCTACGTTTTCTGTTGAGGATGTAAGGGCTGCTGACTTGTGCTCTTCAGAACAGATTCTTCAAAATGAACTTTCCAGACTTAGTTCAAACAAGACTATAGCCAGTGTATATAGAGGGTATTACGTTATTATTCCCACTCAATATGTGTTGCGTGGATCTGTGCCAGCAACCTATTATATTGATCAGTTAATGTCGTACCTGCAAAAGCCTTACTATGTATGTATGCTTAGCGCAGCCGAGATGCTTGGCGCTGCTCATCAACGTCCCCAGCAATTCTCTGTAATGACGACTTTTCCTAAGCGTAGGACAGTTTCTACTCGTAATGTAACCATAGATTGGTTTTATCGGGATGGACTACCGGAGGAAGCCCTAATTACAAAGAATACAGAAACGGGAACTATCCGCATTTCAAATCCTCTTCTAACCGCCGCTGACTTAGTGCAATATCAGCAACATGTAGGCGGATTGTCACGAGTCGCCACCATACTTGAAGAACTTTCAGAGCAGATTGACATTAATAAGCAGTTTACGCCACTTGCAACTTATGTAAAAAAGGTTGTATGGCAACGACTTGGCTATATACTTGAAAATGTCGTTGGGGAAAAGAAGTTAGCAGATGAATTGTATGAACAGCTTCGTACATCATCTGGTTATTTCAAATATCAACCTTTGAGTACATCGGCAGAAGATAATCCATCATCCAGAGACAGCCGATGGAAGATAAACATAAACGTAGAAATAGAAACAGACGATATATGATAAACAGAACAGCAATACAACAATGGAGCGAACATGTTCCATGGATAGATAATGCACAGATAGAGCAAGACCTGATTATATGCCGTGCCTTGGTTTCCATCTTTAGCGATGAGTTCCTTGCTTCGCAGTTGGCATTCCGAGGAGGAACAGCTCTGCATAAACTCTATCTCTCGCCTCAGCCCCGTTACAGCGAAGACATTGATTTGGTTCAGATTACTCCTGGACCAATAAAGCCAATCATGTATCGATTAGGAGAAGTTCTAGACTGGTTGCCAGACAGGGTAACTAAGCAGAAACGATACAATAATACAATGCTGTTCCGTGTGGAGTCTGAAATACCGCCTACGGTACAGATACGTCTGAAAGTTGAAATCAATTGCTTCGAACATTTCAATGTACTTGGGTTGACACAGATTCCATTCAAAGTGGAGAACTCATGGTTCATTGGCGAAGCCGAGCTGACAACCTATCAATTCGAGGAATTGTTGGGCACAAAACTTCGTGCTCTTTATCAACGAAAGAAGGGCCGCGACCTCTTTGACCTTTATATTGCTTTACAACGAAAGGATGTGGATGTAGATAAAGTTCTTCAGTGTTACAAAAAATATATGGAGTTTGTGGTTGACAAGGCACCGTCCTATAAACAGTTCGTCAATAATATGCAGGAGAAGATCGAAGACCCGGAATTCATCAACGATATGCAATCTCTCTTGCGTCCAGGCATTACTTTCAACGCAAGTGATGCGTATCCTCTGATTTATGAGGCATTCATAGATAGGATGGAAGGGAAGAGAGAGTAGAAAATGTTTTCAAAATTCTAAATCAATATTATATGAAAAAGAAAGTCATGGTGGTGCTCTGTGCATCAAGTGCCATAAACTATATTGAGGACATAAGGAATGCGGGCTATGAACCCGTCATTCTGGAACCGTCGATTCCCGGGGTGCCCCCCGCTGAGGTACGAAAAGAGCTTGAGGCTGAATATGCACACATCAAGGGTGAGCGGCCTGCGATATATGCTGCCAGCCCGAACTATGGCGAGACGCTTGAAATGGTGCGCACGATAGCTCCCTGCTGCATCATCCCCGGCACGGACTTCGGACTGGAACTGGCTACCACTCTGACACATGACCTCGGTCTGCCCGGCAACAACCCGGAGCGACTGCCTTATATGCGAGAGAAGGACAAGATGCAGGAAGCCGTCAAGGCGGCGGGATTGCGCTCGATTCGCGGCAAGGTGGTGACAACGGTGGAGGAGGGCATTGCCTATTTCAGGGAAGAACTGAAGGGTAAGTCAGCTATTGTCAAGCCGCTGCGTTCGGCAGGCTCCAGAGGTGTTGTGGCATGCTTAACAGAGGAGGAACTGTGCAACGCCATTGCCGACGACATAGATATGGTGCGTAAAGAGAAAGCCCCATTCATCGGTGTGCTAGTACAGGAACGGATTGTCGGCACGGAATACTTTGTCAACACGGTGACGATGGGCGGACAGACGGTGGTGACCAATGTGGTGCGGTATGACAAGATGAAGCTGTCGGCAGAACGGCCCGTATATGTATCAGCCGTGTCGCTGCAGCCCGATGATGCTCTGTGCCAGATGCTGATGGACTATGTCGTGAAGGTGGTGAACGCTACAGGACTGGAAATAGGTCCCACGCATACCGAGGTGATGGTCGATGAGGACGGTCCAGTACTGATAGAGGTCAATGCACGCTTGGCAGGTGCCTGCCAGCCTGCCGAATGGCAAGACCAGGTGTTGGGACTCCATGAGAGCGACATCGCACTGAGAGCCTATCTTGGGAAGGATATTCACACTGACAGTTATAACAACTACAAAGCCATCGATTCGGCTGACGGACAATATGCCTACTTCCTGCGCAAGCGTCCCGGCTATTTTCATGTTGGTGTCAATCTCCATGATTTCGAGGCAGAGGAGTTTATAGGAAAAGAGCTGATAGAAAGTCTGTCCAGCACTTTTTCCTATCACGGCTTTGAGGCACCCCGTTTCTATGAGGCCACCAAAGACTTCTTCACAGCTCCTGGTCTGGTCTATTTAGTAAACGACTCTGCAGAGCAGTTGCAACGCGACCATGAGATGCTATTAGAGGTTGAGATGAACCACATGGATAAATTATTCAAAATGAAATGACTATGACACATCCTCTATCACAGAGCCAGATAGGTATCTACCTCACCTGCATGAATACACGGGGAGATGTCAATTACAATATGGACTTCCTGTATGAACTGACAGACGACATAGACCTCCCGCGTCTGGCGGCAGCCCTAGACAAAGTTATAGAGACCCATCCCTATGTCAAGTCGCGTCTGGTGGTGACCGACAGCGGCGAGATGGCCTTTGAGGACTGTTCTGAAGAAGAGTTTCACACCCCCATACTTGATGCTGGAGACTTGGCAGAGGTAAGAGGGCGCATAGGCAAGGATTATGATCTGATGCACGACCGCCTTTTCCGTCTGGAGATATACAGGACCAAGCACGGAGCCTACCTCTATCAAGGCTTCCATCACATGATCTTCGACGGTATTTCCCACGCGACTTTTCGGGAGGATGTCGAGAAGGCGTATGCAGGGGAGGCGCTGGAACCCGAGGAAACAGACGGTTTCCAGATAGCAGAAAGAGAGATTGCGGCACGTCAGTCGGCTATCTACGAGGAGGCCAAGGCGTGGTATGCGCAGGAATACGGCGGAGTTGGTGAGATTGACTCCCTGCCGCTGCCGGATATCTTTGGCGAGGAAGAGCCGCAATACGGGAAATACTGCGAACGGCTGAATATCGACAAGTTGCAGACAGAAGCTCTATGTAAGAAAGTCGGGGTAAGGGAAAGCGTGGTCTATTCCACCGCCTTCGGTATTACCCTGAGCAAATTCACCTGTCAGGACGAGGTGGCCTGTGTGACGGGATTCCACGGCCGCACCGACAAAGCGATGCGCAGGTCGCTCACAATGACGGTAAGGACGCTGCCCCTGCGTTTCAACCTTCAGCAGACTCCGACCGTTGCCGAACTGCTGCAGGCCACCGCAGAACAAACACGCATGACACGACGCTACGATATGTACTCGTTCGTCGATATGAGCAACGATCTGGGTCTCAATGCCGATGTCAGTTTTGTCTATCACGGTTCTATCCGCGGCAATGATCTGCATCTGAACGGCAGCACACAAAAGGTGACGGAGATTCTGACCAACACCCCGGGGTTCAAATTCGTGGGGATGCTGGTGTACAAGGATGATGTGCCCTACTTTGAAGTGGAATACCTGTCGAACAGGTACAGCAGGGAGTTCGTGGACAGTTTCAAGCGCACCTTTGAGACCGTAGTCAACGAGATGTGCGTAAAGGAGAGTGTTGCTGACATCGAGTGCTGCGATGAAGAGGGCATTGCCCAGCTGGACCGTTTCAACACACTGAACAAGGTGCCGCAGACGATGCCCGAGAATGAGACCATCGTCAGCCTGTTTCAGCGTCAGGCCAGCCTGCAACCCGACCATACGGCGGTGGTATTCGGCGACAAGCGATATACCTACCGTGAACTGGACGAGCAGACCGACCGTATCGCCAGCCTCATTCTCTCAACTCTCAACTCTCAACTCTCAACTCTCACCTCGGAGCCCGTCATTTCCATCATCATACATCGCAACGAGTGGATGGTGCTGGCCTCGTTGGCAGCCCTCAAGGCGGGTTGCGCCTACCAGCCCCTCGACCCGAGTTATCCGCAAGACCGTCTGAACTTCATGGTCAAGGATGCCAACGCCGTGCTGCTCATTGCCGACGAAGACCTTCGCCCAATCGTAAATGAGTATCAGGGCGAAGTGCTGTTAACCAAGGACCTCTTGCATTTGCCTTCCCTTACGGCGGAAGCAAATTCTTCACTCTTCACTCTTCACCCTTCACTTTCCCCCTCAAGCCTCTTCACCCTTCTCTACACCTCCGGCTCGACGGGCGTGCCCAAGGGTGTGATGCTGGAGCACCGCAACCTGATAGCCTTTAACCTGTTTTTCAGTCGCTACATAGACGTGGGGCCGGACAGCCGTGTGGCTGCCTACGCCTCGTTCGGCTTTGATGCGAACATGATGGACATCTTCTGCACGCTGATGAGTGGCGCCACGCTGCACATCATCGACGAGGATATGCGCCTCGACCTGGAAGCGCTGCACCGGTATTTCGAACGGGAAGGCATCACAAACTGCTTTATGACCACACAGGTGGGCGTGCAGTATCTGGAACTGTATCCGCAGTCCTCGTCACTTCGCCATCTCGTCATAGCCGGCGAGAAGATGCGGGCAGTGAAGCTGGAGGGACTGACCTATCATATCCACAACGGCTACGGTCCCAGCGAGACGGCCTGCGGATGTGCATTACATGAGGTGAAACATTGGGAGCCGAACATCCCCATCGGCACGCCCAGCGACTTGTGTAACCTGTATATCGTTGACAGGTATGGTCATCGTCTGCCACCCGGCGCTCCCGGCGAACTGATTATATGCGGACCGCAGGTGACTCGCGGCTACCTGAACCAGCAGGAAAAGACGGCCGAGGCATTCTTCACCTTCAACGGCCAACGGGCCTATCACTCGGGCGACATCGTTCGCTACCGTCAGAATGGCGATATCGAATTCGTGGGTCGTCGGGACGGTATGGTGAAGATTCGCGGATTCCGCATTGAACTGGGCGAGGTGGAGGCCGTGATTCGCGATTACGAAGGCATCAAGGATGCCACCGTCCAAGCCTTCGATGCCCCCGATGGCGGCAAGTTCCTGGCGGCATACGTGGTAACAGAGGGAAGCCCACTGGACATTCATGCACTGAACGCTTTTATCGGCTCACGGAAACCGCCCTATATG
>JAFVGN010000033.1 GCA_017474925.1 Prevotella sp.
ATCATTTTATTATATCTTTTTAAGAGTCGGTTGAGCAAGAATCGGAAAAATCAAAAAATCGCTTATTCGCTTGATACTAAGCACTTTATTTGTCACTTCCTTTCTTATCCTTTCCAACCAATTTTGGAGGACTAAGATATTTTTCACGTCCTGTTCCTCGTTGTTCATGGCGATGTAAACGCTTATGGCTCCGACAATTGCAACGACACCTGCAATGGCATAGCAGAGCTTCACCACGATAGGTACATACTTGGCAATCTCCTCCGTCACTGTGGTAAGCGCGGTCGTTCCTGCCGAGTAGTCGCCGGCTGCGTTCTGTGCCATTGCTGCGGTGGTGCCGACAAGCAACATCAGGGCGAGCGTTTTCATGCGCTGTGAAGAGAAGAATCCCTTCACCTTCTTGTTAATCCTTTCAAACATTCTTTTTACCTTTTAATTTGTTACACTTTGAGTTATCTTATCTCGTATCACCTGTATCTCAAATCTGATAACCGAAGAAAGCGGGGAAGACGATGGTCGCTCCTATGAGGAACAGGCAGGCTCCCACCAGCATCATGATGTTCTTCTTCACTCCTTCTTCGCCCGTATTCATCTTTATATATATCTGCAAGGCGCTGACTATGACCACGATGCCCGCCACTGCATAGCACAGATAAACGATATAGAGCATCATCGTCACGGCATAGTCATGGGCACTCGCAAGTGCGTCCGCTCCCCAGCTGTAGTCCACGTTGCCACACTTAGCACTGGCCAGAGCTGGGGTTAAAGCGGCATATAATGATAGAAATGCACTTCTTGTTTTTGACATCATATCTCATTATTGAGTGATTCCACCTTGACCATGTCACGTCCATTGTGACGAAGACCGCGGGCGATGATGGTGTTGTTCAATTCTTCCGAATACATGGGGTCGGAATAGGTGGTATTCACTTCCTCCATCTTCTTCTCGATTGCGCTTTGTATCTTTTCAAGCACATGAGGCTTGCTCTCTTCCGCAGTGGCGGCTGCCTCCTCTGTAGGCTCTGCAAGCTGCTTCTCCTCGTAGGCTGTCTCATATTGGTTGTCGCCTACGCTGAAACCACCGTCGCTCTCGCTGACCGCTATCGACTCTTCCTCGTCGGTCATGTCACTGACATCAAACGACTCGCCCTGTGACTTCTCGTCCTTGGGCTTTCCGTACAGATCCTGCACGATGATGACCGTATAGTAGATGACATAGATTATGGTCACGACAATGGCGAATATTACAAATGACTTCATATTTTCAAGTTTGATTTTACTATGGTTTGGCTTATTGCCGATGCAAAGGAACTACCTTTTCTTCAATCTTAAACCGAAATGACTTTCCGCGGAGCCAAATCTTAACTCTAATTTTGATTACACTCGCAATCATACTCAAAAATCAAACTCGAAAGGCACAAAAAAAGCCCTTCCGATAGGGAAGAGCTTGTAAAGAGGGTGGATGAAAAAAATGTGGATGGCTATATGGTCAGGTACTTGCCATGGGAGAAGTCCTGATGTTCGTTAGAGAAAACATAGCCCAACTGGTTGGACAAGCATTGGGTGTTGCCTATCCTGGCATCGATGTTGGTGTGCGAATGTCCGTATATCCAATAGTCTATGCCGCTATCGGTGATATAGTCCTCCAACTCTACGGTGAACGCCACGTTTGCCTTGCTGCCTTGAAACTTTGGGTGGAGCATACGGAACGATGGTACATGATGGGTGACAACAATCTTATGGGCTGCTTGCGAATATGCCACTGCATCCTTGATAAAGGTGAGGCAACGTTCATGCTCAGCATTGAATTGGGCATGGGTCATCAGCTCACCTTTATATAATATACGGCGGAAGTCGCTTATCACTTGCTCGGTGAAGTAAGCGTCCTCCAAAGGAATCCTCGACCAAAGGGTGGAGAGGATGATGTCGGTGTCGCCAATCCTCGCAATACCGTTGTAGTGGCTGAATACATTGGGACGTACCTCCAAGAGATAGCCGTCGGGCAGTGTCGCCACATCATAATATTTGTAGAACTCATGGTTGCCCATGCAGCAATGCACCTCCTTGTAGTTCTCCGATGCCCAGTCCCAAAAGGGATGCTTGGAGTAGTTGTCATCGCCGAGATAGCCGATGTCGCCGGCAAGCAGCAGTATGTCGCCCGTCACCTCCAAGGGGTGGGCTTTCAGATACCGCCAATTGTCGGCAAACTCCAGATGCAGGTCGGATGCGTATTGTATCTTCATATTGGTCATGCTTCTATAAACAATTCATCCAGTTGATCTAACAGTCCGGTCACAAATGCCTCGTCTTGACCGAGTGACTTTGACAATGGTTCTGCGAGAGTTGACCAGTCGGCTCTGATGGAGGCGACAAACTCCCTTATACATGCCACTATTGAAGCAGGAGCCTCAATGTTGTCCTCAGTCATTATGACCACATTTTTCAGGATGTCCGAACGGTGCTTCTTGATGTCTTTGGTGTTCACATGCTTGCCGTCCCGCTTGTCTGCCATGAGATTTAGGTAGGCTCTTGCCTTCAGTGCTATCAAGGCAGCGGAATTGGCATGGCGTATGCCATCAGTCAGTTGGCTGTGTGCGATAGTAAAGTGATAGTAATCATCGTCCATGATGATGGCACTAAGACTCGACACATCTTCATCGGTCGGGATAGGTTCTATGACAAATCCCTTTGGCTCTCCAAGCACGTCGGGGTGGCGTGACAGCAGTTCTATCATCTCGGGATAGCCGTCTTTACCATCAAGGAAACGATACATTTCATACCTTGGTGGCTCACCAGCCTCCTGTTTCCTCTTTTCAGGTCGATAGCCAGCCTCCCGCACAAACTGCCAGAAGCGATTGGCGAAAGCCTCGGTCATGTTCTCTACGATGACTATCATGTCGATGTCGTGTGTGGCGCGTGGACGCACCACGGTATTGGTCATGGTGATGTCACAGGCTGCTCCGCCTATCACCACATAGTTTTCTGAGTATTCCGCAAATGCTTCACGGAACTTGACTAATCCTTCCATTTCTGTTCACTGATTATTCGTTCTACTTCTTTTTCTACTCTCGGATCATCATCATCTCTCAACGAAAGGACAAGGGAAAGGCGATCAACCCACTGGCTTTTGTCGCCCATTTTGCTGACAACAGGGTATTTCCATACCTCTATGATATAGTTGCCGTCATAGATGTTGGGATTCTCCATGACATCAGCCGACTTGACGGCACGATATTCCTTGCTTGTCATCATTATCATCTCTTCCCGGTCACGATTAAGCATGGAATAATGTGCCAGGGCATTGATGCCGCATACGGGGTATTCCGCATCCAAGCGTATGTCATCGCAAAAGATGCGGTTCTCCACAGGTGACAGCAAGACGTTCTGAGCCTTGTCCCACAGTTCCTTGCCCTTCAACTCGAAGTGTACCACCTTGCTGCGCTGTCCGTTCTGAATCTTTTGACACAGTCCTACATCTTCAAGACAGGTGACACCCAACGTGACGCTTTCGTAAGAATATGGAAGCAACGGTGCAATATCCCTTGGCGACATTCCTTCAATACTGCCCACCTGTAGGTGATAGAGTAGTATGTATTGCGCCACAGGGGTCAATACTTCGGCAATCTTCCTGTTGCTTGTCTTCTCCAATGCTATGATGCCTGGCAGATGGGCATATTCCTCGGACATGACAAAGAAGACTCCTTTGTCTGCCAGTCTGTGTCGCTCGTAGGTGGGTCCGGGCGCAAGGATAAACACCGCAGGCAGTCCCAGGGCTTCGGTCAACCGCTTGCCCGTGATGGCGCAAGTCCGTGGAGAGGGATTGCCCTTCTTGGGCTCAACGAACAGCAGGGGCGTGCCTTGGTATGTGCCATCATAGAAACGGTATGAGAGTTTCTCGCCAACCGTGATGCCTTTCAGGCTTTCCTTGGCACGAGGTTCCACCTCAAAGCGTCTGCCCAATATCCTTATTTCTTTTTTCAATTCCATTCTGCTACATTTTAATAATGTATTAAAACGATGCAAAAATAAGGATAATAATTGAGAATCAAGCATGTTTGGGCGAAAAAGTGCAGATTTGATATGTAATTTCAATGCATTTGAGCCATTTTTGCATCAAATGATGGTGTTTTCGTCTTTATAATGTCATTCAGATGCCGTTCGTTTCTTCCTCATCAGATAGTCGTTGACATCCTTGTAGTCGGCATATCTGAAGGACTCGTCCGTCACCCTGTACTCGAATACATTGCTGATGCTCTCAACCGTCTTGCGTCCTGCCTGGTCGTTGTCGAGGAAGCAATGGATGTGGGTGTAACGGTCAAGGTAATGCAATGCCTGTTTGAGGTTGGCGACTGAGTTCAGTATCATATAGTCGCAAGGGCTTTCAACGACAAACCATCGGTCTTGCTGTTTAACGAGGGTCATATAAGCAAGGAAGTCCATGAAGCCCTCAAAGACCAGACAACCGTTTTGCCACTCGTTGAACGTATGGGCAAGCAGGGTGATGTCCTTATGCCCGATGCAGCCCTTGAAATAGGGATTGCGCACCTCATGTCCTTCACTCAGATTGCCAAAGGCAATGCCATAGTAATGTTTTTGCTCAACCTTGTAGTGTATCTCCCTGCAATACATCCTGCCAATGGTGATGTCTATCCGTCGGCTACTGAAATAGGACAGCAGAGAATGGTTGCTCAGTGGGAGCAGCTTCACATCGTTCATCTTGGTTGTCGTGTATTCCTTGGCTGCGATAGCGGTCTCGATTGCCTTATCCACAGTGGCAATACTCTTGGACGCAAGGTAGGCAAGGGCATCGGAAACGGATTGTTTGTTATACATACGCTTTACCAGCTCCACAAGGTCACCGCCCTCCTTAATGGCGTAGTCGTACCACAGGTTCTCCTTCTTGCTGACCTTGAACGATGCGGTCTTCTCGTCCCTGAAGGGTGACAGATACCAGTAGGCATTGCCCTTCTTCTTTTTCAGCGTTACATTCTCCTTGTCTAAGAAGTCTATAATGCTCAGTTTCTTCGATTGTTCAATATTCATTGTACTTTCATTTGTTCGGTTTTACTTTGTCCATGGAAACAGTTTACTTTACCCTTTCTCCTATATAGGCACACCCGTAAACTAAACCATTTGCTAAACTACTTTTCCGCTTCCCAATTCAGCCTCCGATTTCGGTTTACTTTGGCCTTATTTCTTATATATAGGTACGGACGTAAACTAAACTGGTTTCTGAACTGTTTTTATTCCTCTTCATGGAACAGGTCAATCTCGGCAGGTGTATATCCGAAATAGTAATGATTATCCCGCTTCACTATGAGCTTTTGCTCGTTAATCAGGTATTTCAGCATTTTGATGATGACGCTTCTGCCACGCTTAAAGCCAATGTCTGCATAGGCTTGCGTTAATTCCTCCACCATGCGATCGAATCCTTTGATAGGTTTCTCCTTGAATGCAGCCGTCAGCGCCTCGTTATGCTGTTCGGATGTCAAGTCTTGGTAAGTAAACCTTGACGGTTGCTTGTCACCTTCTTCCTTCTCCGGCGTGTGCTCGACAATCTCTGGCAACCCTTCCTCATTGACTGTAAAGGCAAACGGCTTGAACTCCTTCTCACGGATGTGCATCGCCTTCACCTCGCTGATGTCGGGATTGGTGGTGCTCTTGGTGATGACAAGCACCGTCTCTGCCTTGTTGTTCATCTCCGTACCGATATGCCCGCGCACGTTATTGTCGCCCTTGTTCTGATGCAATACGCAATGGATGTGCAGGTCATACTTTGATGACCATTCCATCATCTTGTTGATGACCTCGACCGATTCTCCCGCATTGTTGATGTCGAGAAGCAGGTCTCTGATTCCGTCGATGATGACCAGTCCATAGCTTTGGTCTTGGGCAAGCGCATAGTCTATGACCTCTATCCTGACGGAGGGCGTGTACTCTCTCAGACAGATAAAGTCAAGGTTCTCGTTGTCGATGCTTGTAGGTAGACCAGCGAGCTTCAGGATGCGCTCCAGCACATTATGGCAGTGATAGCGGCTCTGCTCCGTATCTACATACAGTATCTTGCGTTTCCCCTCTGGCAGACTGGCGCGATAGTTCAGTACCTTGCCGTTGGCGAGGGAAGCGGCTACCAAGGCAGACACGTTGAAGGTCTTTTTCGCCTTTGCCTTACCAGTAGAAGCACTGAAGTTGCCCAATGTGGCTATGCTGGAATTATCAACCCATATAATCTGAGGAGGTGTTTTATAAGTATCTGTTGCCTTTATCAACGATTCGCTCAATATGCGATTGAGACGCTGTACTCCTTCCTCTTTTGAGTTAGGCTGTACATGTTTGTTATTTTCTTCCATTTTCATTCTTTCGGATTATCAATTTCTATTTTCGTTACCATTCCAATGACCTCTTGTTTGTTTTGGAGCAGCCACTTGTCGATTTCTTCTCTATTAAAATACAGCATTTTTCCCCTTGGCTTATAGTGTGGAACTTCTTTTGCGGCTGTAAGTTTGTATAGCAGGCTTTCAGAAACACCAATATACTTACATGCTTCGTCAAACCCCAAGACGGTTTTGGTCTGCTTGACCATCTTCTCCAATTCCTCGATTCGCTCTATTAGTTTGTCAATAGGTCCCAAAGCCTCCAAACTGTCTTCTATTGCGACAATTCGCTCATAGAGTCTAAAATGTCTTTCATTCATGTGTCACGTACCTTAATTAAATTGTTTACAGACAGTAGCACGGTTATATTAGCCGTCTATTCTTTCTTTGTGTAGATAGTACATATTCCTCTGCTTCTCTTTGAATCTCGTTCTTCGATTTGCCCTTGGTTCCTTGAAGCCATTCATCTATCTCAGATTTGAGGAACATGATGCGTTTGCCTCTCTTGTGAAACGGTATTTCCCGATTGCTTGTCCAGCAATATATGGTATGCTCTACCGGATGTGTTGGGAGATAAGCACATAATTCAGCAACCGTAAACCATGTTTCTTCTTTTTCTGATTGAACAAGTTCATATATACCATCAATCTTGTCTTCTAATGATGACAGCTTTTTCAGTACCCCCGTTATAGCGTTGGGAATATCTTCAAATCTTATACTATTTTCTTCCATGCTAATTATTTTTTATGATTTTTGATGCAAAGTTATGGGGAGACTGTCACTAAATAGAAAAAGTAACGTGATAGTAAGGCAGTATCAACCAAACTATCACGTTTTTACTTTCATTTAGCAGAATTATTGTGATTTATTCCTCTCTTAATATCTGTTCGATGGATTTGCAGATGGCATATTGACTTGCTGTCATGGAAACGTTTCTTCTTATCCTTGAAAGAGAAGAGGAAAGACAACTTGAAGTTATGAATTTCTCTGTTCCATCCTTTTTGATACTGGTTAAGAAGCGACCTTCTCCCATGACATATTGCCAATTATTGTTTATCAAATGGTATTGAGCCATAGCGTCAAACAGTACGGCTACATTACGTACATTCTTTACACGGATAGATGCGTCCAAGTCGCACTTGAATAGGCGACACAACTCGCTACGCACATCACTGTTGTCGGCAAAATCAAATATGTCGTGACTTTGGACAAGTTCTACCAACAAATCCATCTGTCTGTCTGACAATTGGCATCCCAAAGTGAGGATGGACGATTTCTTTCGGGTAAGGATTGGCAGACCAGTACCCACATGTTGAAGAAACAACTCAATAAGTTCCTGCTTGGAATAATCTTCTTTTTTCTTGATTATTGACACACACTTAGAGTCTCTAAACAAAGTACCAATAATGCCAATTGCCATCTGTCGCGAGTTCTTACAACGTGCACAATCACAGTCAATATATTGGTGACTGCGCTCAAATAGTTCTATGAAGTACTCTGTCTTCATATGATTCTTTTCAGCTTGAAGATACCAACTTCTTGCGATCTCAAACAACTCATACAGTTCTCTGTAGAAGTCTTCTGTACACTCCACATGTTTGTGGACACGCTTGCTCTCTTCAAAAAGAGAGAAGCCAAAAAAGGCTGTCTTTTTTCATTTTTATCTGTTTATTGTTATAAATGTTTGGTTTCCACGAAAGGTTAAAGTGCCAAAACAATAGCATCATTACATAGAATGTTGAAAATGAAAGGCACTAAAAACCACCTGTACAATAAAGGACTTATTGATACAAGTGGTCTTCTATACTAAGTGCTTACAAATGATAATCACTATTCATCTATGTCCAACTTAAAAGCTTCTGTAGCTTCATCTTTCTTCTTGTCAATTACTTTTGCGTAGATTTGCGTGGTTTTTACATTGGTATGCCCTAACATTTTGCTTACGGTATATATGTCTGTACCGTTAGCCAATTGTAACGTTGCATAGGTGTGGCGGAAGCAATGAAAGGTGATGTGCTTGGTAATCCCTGATGCTTTTACCCACCGTTCCAAAGGCCTAGATATCCATGAAGGGTCAGGCAGTCCGGCAAACACCAACAGTTCTCCGTCTTTCTTGCGCTCACCGCAAAGCTTGTATGCCTGTGGCGATATAGGCATGTATTCAACGCCCTTAGTCTTCTGCTGAGTGAAATTGAGACGGTACCCACCATTGTATTCTTCAACCTCTGACCATTTAAGCTTTTGAATATCGCTATGTCGCATTCCTGTCAGTGCAGAGAACAAGGCTGCCCGTTTTAGTATATCATCACACGGAGTCTTTGCCAATATATTAAGTTCTTCCAGTGACAGATACTCTCTTCGAGCACTCTGAAACATGATATTTTTAGCCTTGGCAGCAATATCACAATTCAGATAGCCATCCACGAAAGCTTGTTTGAGTGCCGCCTTGAAGATAGAGAAGTACGTCGATGCCGTATTCCTTGAAATAGTTCCTTTCTTAGAACCACCCTGCGGTGCCTTTATCAAGAAGGAACGGAATGCCTCAATATACTTCATGTCAATCTGCGAGAACTGTATGTAGTCACACTTGGCAAACATTGACAACAGTGTGTGCAATCTGCGCCAGTTGACAACTATCGATTCTGACGCAGTTTCCTCTCTTTCTTTGATTAACTTCTCAATATACTCCAGAACATTGCATTTTGAGCGTTCGCTTTGTTCTGCCATTTCCATTTGCTGGTCAGTAAAGAGAGCCATGTTGTCGTACTCTTTTTGACGCAGGACTCGAACGCCATCCGCATAAAGGCAAGTTTCCATATCTTGCTTGGATTTACACTGAATAACGCCATTGTCATCTCGCTTGGGCTTGTACTTTATTCTACCAGCAACGGCTCGCTCGCTTCGTCGTTTATCCCATATAGGGGTAGTAATAGACCTCCTGAGATATTCACGCACTCGTTTGGGTTTGTCATTTCCCGTCTCATAAACAGGATAAGCTTCAAGATAGATGAACCACTCATCTCTCCACTCACTTTTCTTTAATTTGACGGAGACTTTAGTATAATCTAATCTTTTCATAATGGTTTTATATCTTTATAAAGTTTGTCTATTGATTCCTTGTGAGCATACACATAATTACCGATTTGCCGGGTCGGTATTGAGTATTTTCGTATATGAGCATACACGGTGCTGTCATCCAGATGAAATTTCTTGGAAATCTCACCTATTGTATAGCAATCCTCTGGTTCCATGCGGTACATGGTAACTGGTTTCCTTGGCTTGGTGTCAAGCGGAGACTGTCTTAACGGAAACAGATTCATTAGTTCTCCTTTGCATACAAGTCGTATTCCTTTCTCTGGCTCAATGAAGGAAATCTTTTTCATGTAGATGAGCCTATAAATGGTTGAGCGGCTTGCACCAAACATAGCATACGCTTCCGTTATGCTGATATACTCTTTAGACTTGGGCATATTGCTTACAATCTTGTCCAGTTCAAGTTGGCGTTTTTCTTCATCATGCTTACGCTTCCACGCCACCTTGGAGCATTTGGGTGAACAATACCAGGACTCCAAAGTCCTTGCGAAGAACTCTTCTCCGCACACAGGACATTTCCGTACTATCTTATACTTTGCTACTGCCATAATTCATTCATTTTGTAGTTCTTAATATCTATTCTTCTCATCATATCTACTTTTTCTTACAGGTACAAATAAGGTACAGATGTTTATAATAATAACGCAAAGATAGCAATATTATTGTGTACGGCCAAAAACAAGAAAAGCGTGTAACTCATTGAGCTACACGCTTTCCATTTGATATTGTATTCTTATTTCTCTATGTGCTTATTTCACCTCCTCAAAGTCAGCGTCTTGGATGTTGTCATCCTTTGGGGCTTGTTGCTGCTGAGCCTGCTGCTGACCAGCGAAGGGGTTGTCCTGTCCGGGCTGCTGGGCACCAGCGCCTTGATACATCTGCTGTGAGGCAGTCTGCCAAGCCTGATTGAGGGCAGCCATAGCTGTGTCGATGGCATTGATGTCGCCTGACTTATGAGCATCTTTCAGCTGTTGCAAAGCCTGTTCGATAGCGGGCTTGTGCTGGGCAGGAATCTTGTCGCCAATTTCCTTCAGCTGGTTTTCTGTCTGGAAAATCATAGAGTCAGCCTGATTCATCTTGTCTACACGCTCGCGCTCACGCTTATCAGCTTCTGCGTTCTGCTCTGCCTCTGCCTTCATGCGGTTGATCTCGTCCTGTGACAGACCAGATGAAGCTTCGATACGGATGGCCTGTTCCTTGCCTGTAGCCTTATCCTTGGCGCTGACTTTCAGGATACCGTTGGCATCGATGTCGAAGGTTACTTCAATCTGAGGAATACCACGACGTGCAGGGGCAATACCTGTCAGGTTGAACTGTCCGATGGATTTGTTCTGTGCGGCCATTGGACGCTCGCCTTGTAGCACGTGGATTGTTACCTCAGTCTGATTGTCGGCAGCAGTAGAGAACACTTCGCTCTTCTTGCAAGGAATGGTTGTGTTAGACTCAATCAGCTTCGTCATTACACCGCCCATGGTCTCAATACCAAGTGTCAGCGGAGTTACGTCGAGCAGCACGATGTCGCCTACGCCACCTTCCTTGTTCAGGATGGCACCCTGGATAGAGGCACCTACAGCTACGACCTCGTCAGGGTTGACACCTTTCGAAGGCTCCTTGCCGAAGTAGTTCTTGACAAGTGTCTGAACAGCAGGAATACGGCTTGAACCGCCAACGAGGATGACCTCGTCAATGTCAGAGGTTGACAGTTTGGCATCAGCAATGGCTTTCTGGCATGGAGCGAGACAAGCTTGGATAAGATCATGAGCCAACTGCTCGAACTTTGCACGGGTCAGCGTCTTCACCAAGTGCTTGGGAATACCGCCTACGGGCATGATGTAGGGCAGGTTGATTTCTGTGCTGGTGCTTGAAGACAGCTCAATCTTAGCTTTCTCGGCAGCCTCCTTCAGACGCTGCATAGCCATTGGGTCAGACTTCAGGTCGGCACCCTCGTCGTTGCGGAACTCCTGTACGAGCCAGTCGATGATTACCTGGTCGAAGTCGTCACCACCGAGGTGTGTGTCACCGTTAGTCGAAAGTACTTCGAACACACCACCGCCAAACTCAAGGATAGAGATATCGAATGTACCGCCACCCAGATCGAAGACAGCAATCTTCATGTCCTTGTTGGCTTTGTCGACACCGTAGGCCAGAGCTGCAGCTGTAGGCTCGTTGACAATACGGCGTACGTTAAGACCAGCAATCTGTCCTGCCTCCTTGGTGGCCTGACGCTGAGAGTCAGAGAAGTAAGCGGGTACGGTAATAACAGCGTCAGTTACTTCCTGTCCCAGATAGTCCTCGGCAGTCTTCTTCATTTTCTGAAGCACCATGGCAGAAATCTCCTGCGGGGTGTACTTGCGTCCGTCAATGTCGACACGAGGATAGCCTCCTTCGTTTACTACTAAATAAGGTACGCGCGAAATTTCTTTCTCCGTCTGCTGCCAGTTCTCGCCCATGAAACGTTTAATAGAGTAAACGGTTTTCTTGGGGTTGGTGATGGCCTGACGCTTGGCGGGATCGCCAATTTTGCGCTCACCGTTTTCTACAAAGCCAACGACAGAAGGCGTTGTACGCTTACCTTCGCTATTGGCGATTACTACCGGCTCGTTACCTTCGAATACGGCAACGCAGCTGTTTGTTGTTCCTAAGTCGATTCCAATAATCTTTCCCATAGTTGTATTTTTTTTAATTGTTAATAATCACTTTTGTTGAAAGTCCATATTAGGACACTGACAAGATAGCAAAGCATGTGCCAAAAACAATTATTGCATAGATAGGTGTGACATTTTGGCATAAGTATTAAAAGTTTTTTCGCCTTAGACTATATCGAAGATGCTTTTGCTCGAAAAAATGCAAAATTATTTGCTTTTTTGCTTGCTAATTTGTATCTTTGCAGCATCAAATCGATTAATAGTGATTATCATCATGATGAAGAAAACGATTTTACTGGCAGCAATGGCACTTGCAGTGCTGAATGCCTCGGCTCAGGACAATCCATACATTGTCAAGACGAAAAATGTGAAAAAGACTGATATCAAGTCGACTGCGACCTCTGACGGATTTGATTCCAAGAGCACAGAACCTAAGGATTTCCTAGGTAAGAATTTCCGTTATTACAGTCTGTGTGACTGGCAGGATGGCATGCGATTTATGGTGATGCCTGAAAAGTACGACCTTTTGGTGAATACTTTCCATGATGCCGTTTCGAAAAATGAGGTAAGCAGTGCCCGTCTGCGTTATAGTATCATGGTGTACAAAGGTCATGAAGATATGCCCAATGGGCGTGTCCACGTTAATTTTTATTGTGAAACAGACGGCAAACGCTATTATTACGAGTTGCCAAATGGTATGTTTGACGACTATTGCATGGGCAAGTTAGGCGTTCCGACACTGGCTTATCTGGGCGATGTTGACAAAGCCAAGGAACTGCTACTGGACAAGTCGCTGATTACGCGAACAGAGTATTTCCGTATTGACACGGAATACGATGGTGAAGGATATCAGGAGGTAAAGTATCCTAAGAACAAGCTTGTCACGGTAAAGGCTGTCGGTGTAGGAACCCGTTCTTTTCCTGTAAAGATTATCGTTGAGGATGAAAATGGTGAACAGTTCTTTCAGAATGTAGCCATGAGTAAAACTAATAGCGGATTGCGTGATGATGAGTTTGACTTGGACAATGCCAAGTATCTCTTTGCGGGCTCTTTTGAATTTACAGGTGGCGAAATGGCAGTGTCGGCTGATATCGGAAGTTATCTGAATAAAGTTGTTTATACCAAATATCAGTCGATGATGAGTTCCAAAGGTTCAGGTAAGGCGCGCGATGTGGTAGTACCTCGTTACACGGGCTTTATTATTGATGCGATTGTTGGCGACAAGAATAACCCTGGCTTCTATGCTTTGACACTGCGTGAGTCAGAGTCGCGTCGTATATACTATAAGGATGTAACTTTCAGGGATGATGTGCCTAATGCCACAAAAGAAGATTTCTTTGGCTATCTCTTCGGTATGGGTGAGGGTATGTCACGTAATACGACTTTGGAAACTCGTACCGCTATCCGCGAAGGACGCGTTATTCCTGGCATGACGATGGAGGAGGTTGAGATGGCTGTTGGTGTTTCTTCTTCACAGATCACTACCAGTGATGGTGTTACGGAGTGGATGTATCCCCGTTCCAACAGCGTACTTGTTGTGCAGTTCGATAAAGAAGGTATCGTAACGAAGGCTGGTGCCCGTCGTGCTACCTCGACCTCATCGAACTCAGCCAGGCGTATGGCTGAAAAAAATGCCAAAGGGCATCGTATATCTGGTAATGGAACTCCAGTACAATAAGTGAAAAGTAAAAAGTAAAAAGAAAAAAGGTAGGAGACCGACTGGCTTCTACCTTTTTTCTTTCTGGTATGTTTTGTTATTCCTTGTCGGAAATGGCTTCCATGATTTTAGCTTCCAACTCATCGCAGAGCTCTGGGTTGTCTTTCAGCAGTTGCTTGACAGCATCGCGCCCTTGTCCCAGTTTGGTGTCGCCGTATGAGAACCAGGAACCGCTCTTCTTGATGATATTCAGCTCGGTGCCCAAATCGACGATTTCGCCAATCTTCGAGATTCCCTCGCCAAAAGTGATTTCGAATTCAGCCTTACGGAATGGTGGAGCCACTTTGTTCTTGACAACTTTTACTCTCACAAGGTTGCCGATGACATTATCCCCATCCTTAATTGCCGATGACTTTCGGATGTCTAGACGGACGCTGGCATAGAACTTCAGGGCATTACCTCCTGTTGTGGTTTCAGGATTGCCAAACATGACACCAATCTTTTCACGCAGTTGGTTGATGAAGATGCAGGTAGTGTTGGTCTTAGAGATGGTGGCAGTCAATTTGCGCAGTGCCTGACTCATCAGACGGGCATGCAAGCCTACGGCAGAGTCGCCCATGTCACCTTCAATCTCTTTCTTGGGAGTCAAGGCTGCCACAGAGTCGACAACGAGAATGTCGATAGCCGACGAACGAATGAGCTGGTCGGCAATGTCCAAAGCCTGTTCTCCATTATCAGGCTGGGAGATATAGAGGTTGTTCACGTCAACTCCTAGCTTTTCAGCATAGAAGCGGTCAAAGGCATGCTCTGCATCGATGAAGGCGGCAACGCCTCCTGATTTTTGTGCTTCTGCAATGGCATGGATAGCCAATGTCGTCTTACCGGAAGACTCTGGACCGTATATCTCGATGATTCTACCTCGTGGATATCCTCCAACACCCAGTGCAGCATTCAGCCCAATGGAACCAGTGGGAATCACGTCAACGTTATCAATATTTTCTTCACCCAGTTTCATGATACTACCCTTGCCAAAGTCCTTCTCTATCTTTGACAATGCTGCTTGCAGGGCTTTCATTTTTTCCTGTTGCGAGTTCTGTGCCTCGCCTTCTACTTTCTTAGCCATTTTTGTTATTTGTATGATGTTAGTATAATGTTCAGTTCTTATAGTTCCAAATCACCGTCGTGAATCTCATGCCAGGGCAGTCCTTGTTTGTTGAGCTGTTCCATAAAGGGATCTGGGTCAAACTCCTCGACGTTGTAGACACCGGGCTTCTTCCATAGTCCTTTGCAGAACATCATGGCGCCAATCATGGCCGGCACGCCAGTAGTGTAGCTGACTCCCTGCATTCCCGTCTCTTCGTAGGCAGCACGGTGCGAACAGTTGTTGTAGACATAGTAGGTGTGTTGGTTGCCATCTTTGCCGATGCCACGTATGCGACAGCCGATAGAAGTCTCACCTTCGTAGTTCTCGCCCAGGTCTTGCGGGTTGGGCAGTACGGCCTTGAGGAATTGTAAGGGTACTATTTTCACCTTCACAGTCTTTCCGTCACCGTCTGCAAGTGGTGCTTCGTATTCTACCTCGTCGATACGACTCATTCCGATGTTCTGAATTACTTCAAGATGCTTGAGGTATTGTTGGCCGAAGGTCATCCAAAAACGTGCTCGCTTGATGGTTGGGAAATTGATGACCAAAGACTCAATCTCTTCGTGGTGCAGCAGATAGCTGTCACGAGGCCCTATGTTAGGATAGGTCAAGTTTTTGTGAATCTCCAGGGGTTCGGTCTCTACCCATTGGCCATTTTCCCAATAAAGGCCTTTCTGGGTAATTTCGCGGATGTTGATTTCTGGGTTGAAATTGGTGGCAAAGGCCTTGTGGTGATCACCGGCATTGCAGTCGACGATGTCCAGATACTCAATGGCATCGAAGTGGTGTTTGGCTGCGTATGCTGTATAAATGCTGGTTACACCTGGGTCGAATCCGCAGCCGAGGATGGCTGTCAGGCCCGCTTCGCGGAAACGTTCACGATAGGCCCATTGCCATGAATACTCGAAGTGGGCTTCGTCCTTCGGCTCATAGTTAGCTGTGTCCAGGTAGGAGCAGCCGCAAGCAAGACAGGCCTCCATGATGGTCAGGTCCTGATAGGGTAGGGCCAGGTTGATGACCAGCTCTGGCTTGTAGTCATTAAACAGGGTTTTCAACTGTTCTACATCGTCTGCATCCACCTTTGCAGTAGAAAACTTGGGAAGTCCCCTGTCCTCCAGCTTCTTTTTAATAGCCTCTACAATAGCGTCGCACTTTTCCTTGCGACGACTTGCTATCATGAATTCTGTAAACACGTCAGCGTTCTGAGCAATCTTGAACGCTGCTACTGTTGCGACGCCTCCTGCGCCAATCATTAATACTCTTGCCATAGCATTTTTAGATTTATGATGTTTTTACTTTTTTCTTCGCTATTTTTCCCAGACTACCGTGCTCCAACCAGCTCTTCCGAATGTATGCCCAGAGCGGCCATAAGCGAGTAGCCGAGTATTTCCTGACGGAAGTTCTCGTGATGCTTGCAATTTAGTCCTCCTTCCATTGGCAGCATGGTCAGTATTGTGGCATGCTTGCCGTCACGGGTCTGACAGAGTATCGCGCGAACCTTATTATATAATTGTTCTGCGTTAGGTACCGCAATGATTGTCTTAACTTCCTCGGCATTGCTTAGTACCTGTGTGGATTCGATAAACAATTCGTCCATAGTCACCATGTCATTCACAGTAACGCAGCTGATGAGAAACTCGCCCAACTGACCTGTAAATGCTTTTCCGTCCAGTTCGGAATAATTGCTTGGCAGGAAATTGCCCATCTCCTGCTTTTGGTGCAGCAGCACTACCTGAATGGTGGCTGAAGAACCCTCTGAGGGACGCAGCCCTCCGTCCAGAGCCACGCATTCCAACCATTTTGCCATGTCAGCTTGGGGAATGCGCCGTCCTATCATACGTTCGAAGTTTACGATGAGGTCAAACGCAACATTATCAACGTAGTCGGCATCAACAAGGATGACATTTTCACTCCACTTTTGTTCTATCATACCTGCAAAGGTACAAAATAATATTCAAGAATGGAAGAATAAAATGAAAAAAAATAAAAACCGTGCCCTCAAGAGGCACGGTAGTGTGGTTGATTCTTTTAATTGGCTCCTTAATTGTACCAAATGCTAGAATTGTAATGTATAAACCGGTCTTCCTCATTGTACTGGTTGTCCAGTTCGTACTCCTCTTCATTGTACATCTTCTGAGTTTTCATAGTTGTGTCCTCCCCCAATAGTTAGATTTAATAGTAATGAAAATGATTTTATCGATTGCAAATATAATAAATAAAATGTGTATTTGCAACTTTTTCTCTTTTTTTTAACCTTTTTTCTCCAAAAAAAGAATTATTTGCATGTTTATTCATTATTTTGCCAATGATGATGACATTTTGTAAGTTTAAACGTCATTATAATAACAATTTCGTTAAAAGTTTGGAGATTTCGAAGAAAATCCATAATTTTGTAGCGCAGAAACTTTAGTACTAATTTAATAATATTGTTATGAAGAAAATTTTTACGCTTATTTCCGTAGCACTTTGTGCTATGAGTGTCAATGCACAAGAACAGTGGAGTGCTTCAAGTTTGGATCTGGCAACGGGAGTTACAAGTGCTCCCAATACCACCGCAACATTGAAGAAGGTTGAGACGGTCTACAATTTGAAGGATGGTGCTCAGCCTGATGAAGCTACAGTAAAGGCAGATGCAACAAGTGCATTGGAGTTGAACAACTACACCTTTGTTGCTTCAACGGATAATGTGACTTTAACTGGCATCTCAACTCCCAATACCGGTACTGAAGAGAAGGATATATGGAAGTTTGCAGGTGCAGACAATGTTAAGTTGAACAAAGCCAATTTGGCTGATGAGTGTCTCATTGAATTTGACAATCAGTATGTCCTGGCTGGTAACGGCAACCCCAGTTTGGCAGTCTACGAGTATTTCTTTACTAATAGCGATGGCGATCCTGTAGGTCCTCGTTATTATGAGACCTATTGGACTCCTGGTTGTGGCTCTGCTCCCCTGAAAGGTTGCTTCTATAAGATTGATGTGAAGTCTGCTGGTAAATTAGTTCTTGGCTTCTTCTTGAATAAGAACTTGGCAAGTAATCCTCTTTATTTCGTAGATGCTGCTACCAATACATTAGTTCCCAATGAGGCTTTGACTATTCAGGGCTTCCGTCAGAATTGCAATTTCGAAGTTGAGCAGGGTGGAACTACGAAGTTGACGACTTTTGGTCTGAATGATGATCGCTTCATCGTCATTCCTGAAGGATTGGGTGGTGGTACCAATCGCCCATTGTATGGTTATCTTACTGTGGAAGTTCCTGCTGCAGGTGCTTATTATCTGTTCAGCCCCAAGAGTCAGATGGGTGTCTATGGCTTCCAGTTCACAGGTGGTGGGACTGGCATCAACACCGTCAAGGCTGCTGAGCTGAATGCCAATGCTCCTATCTACAACCTGGCTGGTCAGGAAGTTTCCAAGGGCTACAAGGGCGTGGCAATCCAGAACGGCAAGAAGATGATTCTGAAGTAATCACTCCTTAAATACACAAACAACCGAGGCCGACCTTATAGGTTTGTCTCGGTTGTTTTTTTGTTACGAATCCACACTTTATGTGAGTGGGAGCCATGTGTGACAAGGCCTGATGTGGGGTCGCTGACAAGCTGGTGGAGGTCCTTGGAGGCTGTTGATCGGCTCTGGCTAGTGGCAATGGCGTAGTCGCTGAGGGTCATATAGCCCTGCTTGTCGATGATAGCGAGGGCTTTCCTGATGCGCTCGTCGCGACTGTCGCTGGGCTTGCGAGGCACAACGATGTCAGTTTCAGTACGCTCGAAGGTGGCCTCCTTGTTCATCTGCCGCAACAGCTGTGGGTCGGGCTTGAAGCGGATGCCCTTGATGCAGACGTGTCTGTATTTGGTCTTCAGTTCCTCGTCAGCGTTTCCGCTCTTTTGTTTCTTGGTTGCTGTGGCTTCACTGGGTGTCGAGGTGTCGAAGCCCAGCGTCAGCGAGAACACGCCCAGTCCGTCAATTTTGATGCTATGACCCATCGGCATCCAGCTTTTCATGGTTGTCACCAGTGCGTCCAGCACACCACGGATGGCGCCCTCGCTGAAGCTTCCGCTGTACTCGTGCATGTGGCGTACAACGGTGTCGAAATCGTGCAGTGAGTAGGTCTGCATGCGTGGATATACCTTTTTCTTGCCGTCGCCCATCTCCTCGCTCATCTCCTGTAATACGTAATTTGGCATAGTCTTCCGATTCTTTTAACTTGGTTCTCTATTCGTTTCTTTTTCTCTTACTGAATAAGTTTTGTACCTAACTTGGAAACATGTGTCTACAAGTTGGAAACATGTGTCGCTAACTTGTAGACATGTGTTTCTAAGTCGGAAACATAATATTTCAGACTGCAAAGATACATTTTTTATTCGAAACAGCAAAATGTTTTGCGTATCATTTCAATAGGTATAATGTGACAAACCTGATGTTGGTTCGTCTATTTAAACAAAGGATAATAACTACTATTTTAATATGAAAAGGCAATTGATGATTTTGATGGCCATAGGAATGGCTTTGAGTGCTTGGTCACAGACAACACTAACAGTCAGTAAAGATGGCAGCGGTGACTATACTACCGTTCAGGGTGCTATTGATGCTGTTGCTGAGGGAGAGGCAGCTACTATTATGGTGAAAGCTGGTACCTATGAAGAGATGGTGAAGGTGGGTAAGCGCACAAAGGCTTCTACCAAGCGTATTTCGCTGATAGGTGAGGGTATGGACAGGACCATTATTACAGCGGCTAATGGTAAGAATACCATAGGCAGTGGCAAGGATGTGCGTGATTATGCTACGCTGGCAGTCTTTGCTCCTGACTTCTATGCTCAGGGCGTCTGTATTCAGAATACAGGCGGAAAGGCCGCTGGTCAGGCGCTGGCCTTACATGTGGATGGTGACTGCTCGGTGTTCTATCGCTGTAAGATAGCAGGCTATCAGGACACCCATCGTACGAAGAAGGGCGTGCGCAGCTATTATAAGGAGTGTGTCATAGAGGGAGCAACGGACTACATTTATGCTGGTGGCACATGCTGGTTCGAACGTTGTACGCTGAACAGCGTGGCTGGTGGTTATATCACAGCTCCTGAGGATATTACTGTTTATACCACAGCCGAGGACGGAACTAAGATTTGGTTGGGATTCATCTTTAACGAGTGTGCAGTAACCAAGTCCAGTGGGGTCAGCGATAAAAGCGTATCGTTGGGCCGTTGCTGGGGAGAAGAGAAATGTGGCAGTATGTTCCTGAACTGTCAGCTGAATAACATTATCAAGGCTGCTGGATGGGAGACTATGGGAGGTAATGACGGCACGAAGTCGTACTATGCAGAATATAAGAGCAAGAGTGGCTCTGCACTGGCTGACGTGTCACAACGCATCAGCTGGAGCCACCAGTTGACGGATGCTGACTACCAGAAGGTAAACACTTGGGCCAAGGTGGATGCCATCTATCGTACGATTAATACCAATGCCCCTGCCTTTGATCCGGAAAGCGTGATAACGGCCCACATGGTGACAGACGACTATGCTCCGCTGGAAAACAAATTGCTGGCCTTCCCGACGGCTCGCGGCTTTGGCAAGTATGTGAGTGGTGGTCGTGGCGGCAAGGTGGTCGAAGTCACCAACTTGGAGGATAATCCCAGCAACCCCTCTGAAGGCTCATTGCGTTGGGCATTGACGATTGCAGGAAAAGAGAATGCCACCATCGTGTTCCGCGTGAGTGGTGTCATCAAGATACAGCCCAATGCTCAGAAGGTACGCGACCTGCGTGCCAACCTGAAGAATGTCACCATCGCAGGTCAGACAGCTCCTGGCGATGGCATCCTGATTCGTGGAGGCAAGATGAATTTTGGAGGTTCTGACAATCTGATTATCCGCAACCTGCGCTTCCGCATAGGCGATATTGATGAGGCTGACCTGGCCAAGCCTACGGATAGCCGTTTCATCAAAGGTGCAGGCTTTGGACTGGAGAATGCAAAGAATGTCATCATCGACCATTGTTGCTTTGGCTGGAGCGGCGAGGAGAATATGACGATGTACGACAACCACTTTACCACCGTCCAATGGTGCATTGTTCACGAAGGACTCTACGATGCCGGCCATCAGAAGGGTGCTCGCAGCTATGCCAACCAGTGGGGTGGCTCGCCTGCTACCTATCATCACAATCTGTTGGCTCACAACTACAATCGCAGTTCGCGACTGAATGGTGCCAGCAGTACGACGGAGGACCGCAATGTCTTTATGGAGTACATGAACAACGTCAACTACAATTGGGGCAAGAAGAATTCGTGCTATGGTGGCGAGAACGAGGCAGGCATTTACAGCTCACACGAGTGCAATTTCGTAGCTAACTACTATAAGCCAGGCCCGTCGACTCCTAATGGCAGCTATTTCATGGAGCTCTCTGGAGCCCGTAGCGGTAAGACGCTGAATGAGAAACCCTCGCGCTGGTATTTTGCTGACAATGTCATGGAGGGCGATGCCAACGCAACCAGTAATAACTGGAGTGCAGTTCATAATAATACCACTTATACGGTGGCAGGCATGAAATCGGAAACGCTGGTATACCCGTCGCCAGAATACAACCGCCTGGATAAATGTAATTTCGACGACTATGACCTATATCGCACTCCAACAGAGAGCGCTGAGGATGCCTACGAGCAAGTGCTGGAGAAAGCAGGAACCATCAACCGTGACCAGACGGAACGGCGTATCGTCGACGAGGTTCGTAACAAACAGGCACAGTATAAAGGTACAACGCTCAATAAGGCTGGCTTCATTGATTCACCCGACGATGCAGAGGGCTGGCCTGTTTATGCTGATGTTGCACCCGTTGTGGACAACGACCACGACGGAATGGCAGACGACTGGGAGTTGGCTAATGGATTCAATCCTGCCGACCCAGAGGATGGCAAGCAGGTGGTCTCTGCTGAGGGGTATACGGCCCTGGAGGTGTATCTCAACAGTCTGATGGGCGAGAAGATTGTCATCACGACAACTGCCATCAAGACCCTGAATGCGCAATCTGCAGAAATAGTTGCTCGTCAGTATTTTACCATTGATGGTCGTCAGGTCAGCCGCCTGCAACATGGCATGACTATTGTCCGCGAGACGATGGCTGATGGTTCAACACGTACAGTGAAGGTGATGAGCAAGTAAAGAATTGATATGAGAAAAATAGTAATGATAATGTTCAGTTCTCTGTGCACAACCACGTTGTTGGCACAGAAAATTGACTTTGACTTCCCTGGTAAGGAGAATCCCGACAAGCATACGGAGGTAGGATTTACTTCATGGGCAGTAGGACGAGTGGCCAGTGCCACTAAGACTTTTGACAATGGTGTCACCATCACGCTGACACCTGGTGGTGCCGCAACGTCGCTTGGCAGCAACTGGAGCAAGTTGGACGTGGAGACCAACAAACTGAAGCTCATTGGCGAGGAGGTGCTGGTAACCAACCTCGAGAATGGTAACCTGACAGTTATTAATGACAAGCCTACCTCACTGACGCTGAACATTACTGGCTTGACTGCTGGCGAGCATACCCTGAGAGCCTACCATAACAACTCAGATAAGAATCAGACACAACCCGATATTGAGGTTGACGTTGACGGTACAGTGGTGGCTACTGGCCAGAAGTTTACTTCATCAGCACAAAGTGTCAAGGCTGCTGGCCAGTCGTTCGTCCGTTTCACAGCCACAGAGGGTCAGCCTGTCGTCATCACCTACACTACCAAGCTCATAGACGGCGAGACCTATACCAACACCCGTATGATGCTAAATGGCCTGGAGTTTGACGTCGCAGCCATCGCTGCCACTGACCCCAAGCCTGCCAACCAGGATTTCCATGCCGGCACAGACGATGGTACTGTTCATTTCTCCTGGAAGGGTGCTGAGGGCATTGCCAGTCACCGGTTGGTGCTGGGCACTGACCCTGATGTTGTGGCTTTCTCTACCAGTTATGAATACGAAGGGACTGCTACGGAATATACCAAGACAGGCTTATATTCGATGCAGACCTATTACTGGCGCGTTGACGAAGTGGAGGCTGACGGCACCGTACATCAAGGTAGCGTCTGGAGTTTCAAGCCTCGTCAGCTGGCATTCCCTGAAGCCGAGGGCTATGGACGCTATGCCATCGGAGGCCGTGGCGGCAGTGTGTATCATGTCACGACCCTCAGTGGGGGCGTGGAACCAGGTTCGCTACTTTATGGCCTGCTGAGCATCGACGAACCTCACTACATCGTGTTTGATGTGAGCGGTATCATTGAACTGGACTTCAATTCACATTTCACCAAGTCCAACATCACCATTGCAGGACAGACGGCTCCTGGCAAGGGCATCTGCATCAAGGCCTCGAACATCGGACTGGGCAGTGACGTCATCTGCCAGCACATGCGCTTCAAGCGAGGACTGGGTGTCTATGGCGAAAATACGGGCAATGCCTTGGGGGCCGGAAACGACCATACCATATTAGACCACACCACGGCGGCATGGGGAACGGACGAGACCTTCTCCAGTCGTGGTGCCAAGAACATCACTTTCCAGTATTCTATGATTACTGAGGCGCTAGGCATTACAGGACATAAGAACTACAGTGACGGCAAGAACCACGGTTTTGCAGCTACCATTGGCGGAAGCGTGGGGTCGTTCAGCCATAACTTGCTCGTCAACTGCAATGGCCGTAACTGGTCGATGGGGGGTGGAATGGACGGTGCCGGACATGCTGCCGGAGAACTGGACATGTTTAATAATGTGTGCTACAACTGGGGTGGACGCACTACCGATGGCGGAGCACTGCACATGCAGTTTGTTAACAACTACTACAAGATGGGCGAGGCTAGTAGCCAGAAGAAGCTGTTTATTGCCCAAAATGAAGACTTTGGCAGTACGCGTCAGCAGTTTGCATATGTCAGCGGAAACATCCGTGAGAACAAGAACCACTCGCTGACAACCGACAAGTTAGGTGACACTTACGACGCTTCTGGGCCTGACCGCGAGAGCACCTGGTATGATGCGCCTTTTTTCCCCTCCGAAGCCACTATCCATTCCGCCAAGGATGCCCTGAAGATTGTGGCCAGTTATGCGGGTGCAACGATGCCTCAGCGCGACGAGCAGCATCTGCGTAATGTCAAGGAGACGCTGAGCGGCACATGGACCTATAGGGGTTCCAAGTCGGGCATCAAGGGCCAGATAGACAGCGAGGCCGATATTACTGAGCATGTTGCAGGCAATGGGTGGGAGAGTTATCCAGAGGAACATCGTGCTGCCGACTGGGACACAGACCAGGACGGTATGCCAGACTGGTGGGAACAGACCGTCGGCAGCAATGCCAGTGTGGCCAACCAGAACGATGACCCCAACCATGATGGCTGGACGCTACTGGAGGACTACCTCGACTTCATGGCACATCCTTACGTTAGGGTGAAACCTGGCGAGATGGGAACCATGGACATGAAGCCTTTCTTTGCCGGATTCTATGGTCAGAATGATTCATATGGCACGGTGACTCCTGCTTATAGCGTCAGCTCCGAAGGTAACCTGTTTACTTCCAGCGTTGGTGGTTCCATACTAACAGTGATGGCTCAGCAGGCTGCAGGATATGGTTATGTCACAGTTACTGTGAACGATGGAGAAACTTCGTGGAGTCAGCGTATAGGCGTTGCCGTAACAGGCGCAGCGACTGGTATCCAGACGCTCAATCTTACTCAGCACACCTCTACTGGTGCTCCGCTATACGACTTGCAAGGACGTAGGATTGAGCAACCCGCAAAGAGTGGCGTGTATATTTGGAATGGGAAGAAATTCATCGTGAAATAATACCGATACGACATGAAGAAGTTGATGTTTTTTTTCGTTGCTCTTGGAGCGATAGCTGCTGATGGACTGGCGCAGACGCTGGCCTTCCCCACTGCTGAGGGCTTTGGTAAGTATGCCTCGGGTGGGCGAGGCGGAAAGGTGGTGGAGGTGACAAATCTCAATGACTCGGGTGAAGGCTCCCTTCGCTGGGCGCTGACGGAGGCTGGGCGCGAGAATGCCACCATCGTTTTTCGTGTCAGTGGCATCATCGACATTGGTCCCAATCCACAACGAAAGAATGAACGTTCCATCCGGGCCAAACTCAAGAATGTCACCATTGCTGGGCAGACGGCTCCTGGCGAGGGCATCCTGTTGCGTGGTGGCAAGTTGAACCTGGGAGGCTCTGAAAATGTCATCATCCGTAATATCCGTGCCCGTCTGGGTACCAAGGGTGACCCTGCCAAGTCGAAGAAGGAAAATTTCATAGAAGGTGGAGCTATTGGCATCGAGAATGCCCAGAACATCATCGTCGACCATTGTTGTTTTGGCTGGAGTGGCGAGGAAAATGTCACCATGTACGACAATCACTTCACCACAGTCCAGTGGTGCATCGTGCATGAGGGGCTTTACGATGCTGGACATCATAAGGGCGTGCGTGGCTATGGTTGCCAGTGGGGCGGCTCGCCTGCTACCTTCCATCACAACCTGCTGGCCAACAACGACAGCCGCTCGGCTCGTATCAATGGCGCCACCAATCCAAAGGTCGACAAGAATGTGTTCCTGGAATACCAAAACAACGTCAACTTCAACTGGGGACGTCGCAACTCCTGCTATGGCGGCGAGAACGAGGCTGGCGAGGGCAGTTCGCACGAGTGTAACTTCGTGGGCAACTATTATAAGCCTGGCCCTGCCCATCCTGATGACAATGTCTTCATCGAACTCTCGCAGGCCCGTAAGGGCAAGCAGCTGACGGGCCCGTCACTATGGTACTTTTCTGACAATGTGATGGAGGGGCAGAAGACAAGGGACAACTGGGAGCTCATCAGCAACAAGACAGGATTTACCGTGGAGCAGATGAATCAGTACAAGCCTCTCACAAAATCTGAGTACGAGACATACCTTACACCTGCCGAGTCTGCCCAAAAGGCATATAAGCGTGTATTGGAGAAGGCAGGTACTGTCCGTCGTGATGCTGTCGAACGTCGTATCATTGAAGACGTGAAAAGCGGACGGCCCCGCTATCGTGGGCAGGGTGCCAACAAGCAGGGAATCATCGATTCGCCTGCCGATGCTGAAGGTTGGCCGCAGTATGCGGCTGCCATACCTGTAGCAGACAACGACCATGACGGTATGGCTGATGACTGGGAAGTAGCCCATGGGTTGAATCCCAATGATGCAGATGATGGAAGAAAGGTTGTTACGCCTGAAGGCTACACGGCCTTGGAAGTGTTCCTATGTAGCTTGATGGGTGAGAAGATCAAGATGAATAAGTAAAACTGTTTAGAGGGTGATTTCGCCACTGCCGTAGCAACGGTGGTGGCGATTGTCGTATATAACACAGAACTGACCTGGAGCAACGCCGTGAATGGGGACTTCAGCATGGATAACGTATTGGCCGTCGTCTTTCGGAGTTAGTCTCGCCTTCAGGAAGTCTGGCGTATGGCGAATCTTCAACGTGATGTCCTTAGGAGGCATCTGGCCGTTGAGACTATGGAAATCTCGGATAAGAAAGTCCTGTCTATAGGCCGTCTGTGGGTCATAGCCGTGGGAGACGTAGATTATGTTATTCTGGATATCCTTTCTGATGACAAACCAAGGACCACCACCAAGTCCCATGCCCTTGCGCTGACCGATAGTATGGAACCAGTGACCTTTGTGCTGGCCTATTGTCTTGCCCGTCTCCAGTTCTATTACTTCGCCAGGCTGCTCGCCTAAATAGCGACGTATGTAGTCGTTATAGTTTATTTTCCCTAAGAAACAGATGCCCTGCGAGTCTCGACGATGTGCAGGAGCCAAGTGCTCCCGTTCGGCAATCTCACGTACCTCTTCTTTCATCATATGACCAATAGGGAAGAGGGCTTTCTTCAGCTGCCAATCGTAAATCTGGGCCAGGAAGTCAGTTTGGTCTTTTACAGGGTCAGGACTGGTGCAGAGCCATTTACGTCCTTCCTCGTCAGTTTCCGTCTGGGCATAGTGGCCTGTGGCAATGAGATCGTAGTCGTGCCCACGCTTCATATCAAAGGCACCGAACTTTATCAGTCTATTGCACATGACATCCGGGTTGGGGGTCAGTCCCTCGCGTACCTTATTTATAGTATAGGTAGTCACTTGGTCCCAATACTCCTTGTGACAGTCTATAACTTCAAGCTTACAGCCATACTTGTAGCTTACAGCTGTCGCCATTTCTAAATCCTCCTCAGAAGAACAATCCCATTCCTCTTCTTCTTCTGATCCAATTTTAATATAGAAACAATCAGGCTTCAGTCCTTGATGCACCAGTTCGTAGAGCACCACAGATGAATCGACACCGCCCGAAAGCAGTAAAGCTATCTTCTTATCGTTTATGTTCATGCTGCAAAGATACTTAAATATTATTAATTATGCAAGTAAATCCATTGTTATTTCAAAAATAGTATGTATCTTTGCGATATCAAAATGATATCAATTTAACTGAAGCGAATATGGAAACAAAAGAATTTAAGTTTAGTGGCGTTGTGTTGAATGGCTTTTTGATGCTGTTTGTTACCTTAGCAGTGCTTGTTGCCACCATTGTGGGCATTATCTATGGAATTATTCAGCTGGATGCCACAAACGGGAGCTATGGTGGCTGGCTGTTGGGTGGAAGTGTTTTGCTGTTGTTAGCAGATATTGTCTGCATGTGTAGTTTCTTGCAGCTGGAACCCAACGAGGCAAGAGTTATTACGTGGTTTGGCAAGTATAGCGGTACTTTTTCCGAAACGGGCTTCTATTGGATAAATCCCTTCTATGGTACTAAGAAAGTGAGCCTGCGTGCTCGCAACTTGGATGCAGAGCCAATCAAGGTAAACGACAAGGTCGGCAATCCTGTGATGATTGGTCTGGTGCTGGTATGGAAATTGAAAGATACCTATAAGGCTTTGTTCGAAGTGGACACTCAGACGATGGCAGGTTCTCCTAATACTGTAGGGTCTGACACGAAGGGATTGATGAATGCCTTGGAGAAGTTTGTTCGTGTGCAGAGCGACGCCGCCCTGCGTCAGGTGGCTGGCCAGTATGCCTATGACGATGAAGATAACAAAAATAATGAACCCACGCTGCGCTCCAGTGCTGACGAGATTAACGAACAGCTGGAGCAGAAACTGGACGAACGTCTGGCGCTTGCAGGCATTGAGGTTGTTGAGGCACGTATCAACTACTTGGCTTATGCTCCTGAAATTGCTGCTGTGATGTTACGTCGTCAGCAAGCTTCGGCTATCATTACAGCTCGCGAGAAAATCGTTGAGGGCGCTGTTTCAATGGTAAAAATGGCTCTCGACAAGCTCTCAGATGAGAATATTGTCGACTTGGATGACGACAAGAAGGCTGCTATGGTGAGCAATCTGCTCGTTGTTCTATGTGGTGACGATGCTGCTCAGCCAGTAGTGAATACAGGGACATTAAATCACTAAAGGGTTAAATAGGGGTAAATCATGGCCGAGAAAACGACCAAAAGCTTTATCCTTCGTGTTGATGCAGACACCATGAACGCGATAGAGGCTTGGGCTGCGGACGAGTTCCGCAGTACCAACGGACAGTTGCAGTGGATTATCACTGAAGCTCTGCGCAAAGCCAAACGTCTGCCTAAAAAGAAGAACCAACCTCAAAACTCAAAAGGAGATGAATAGGAAGAAAGTAATATTGTTGATAGCATTGTTTCAGGCTTTTTTGCTTGGTTTGGCATGTGTCCTGTTTACAATGGGCGCTATTAAATTGACTACGTTTGTTATAATCATTGCAGTCGTGAGTGTAGCAACCTCCTTAGTAACTATTGTCGCCATCCGTAAATTCCCTATGTAAGAATATGGAAGAAAAATTCAATTTGGAGAAAGTAAAGGTTTTGCATTCCAAAGAAGGGACTGTTTTTGAGATAATTACCGTAGTGATTCTTTTCGTCTCGGTAGTGATGGGTCTTATTAATCATCATTATACCATTCGAGATGCGTTGATATTGCCCCTCGTTTCATTGGTGCCTCTCTTTGGGAGCTATATGCCCAACCGAATCAATATTTTGGGAGTGAGGCTGAAGAATACGCAACAAGTAGGTCTTGCTGTCCGTATGTCTCGCATCATTGCACTAGGCTTGGCATTACTGAGCCTGTTGTTGGCTATCGTAGGACCTGATAATTTCATGGTGAAGCCCTTGTCTATTGGTATTGTCATCATCATAGGATTGATAGGTTTCTTGTTCATCTATTTAATTCAAAAAGCGGAATGAAACGGCCTTTCTTTGCTATAGTTTTTGCATTTATCGTATTGCAGGTTTCTGCCCAAAATATAAGAGGTACTTGGGCTGGGAAATTGGAAGCAGGTCTGATGAAGTTGGCGTTGGTGCTCCATGTAGATAATGACAGTACATGTCGTGTGGATAGTCCAGACCAAGGGGCTAAGGATATTGCTGGACGTGTGGTGTATGTTTCTAATGATTCCATACAAGTCAAGTTCCCAAGTCTGGTGGCTCTATATGGTGCCCGCCTCGTTGAGGGGGAATTGCGAGGTACTTTTATTCAAGGGCTGAGTGCTTTTCCCCTAACGTTAACGAAGGGTGATTTAGTACGTCATCGCCCTCAGACACCCCAACCGCCATTTCCCTATAGAACAGAAGAAGTGACTTTTGTCAATGACGATGCAGGAGCAACATTGGCAGGGACGCTCACATTGCCTGACGGGGCTGCGACTGTTTTATTGATGGTTACAGGTAGTGGACTGCAGAATCGTGATGAGGAATTGTTTGGGCATAGACCTTTTTTCGTCGTTGCCGACTATCTGGCCCGTCAAGGTATTGCTACATTGCGCTATGATGATCGTGGCACAGGTCAGTCTGTTGGTGGCGATGTGAAGAATGCTACTTCAAAGGATGTTGCACAGGATGCCTTGGCAGGTGTCAAGTGGTTGCGCCAGTCAGGACGTTTCACCAAGGTTGGCATCCTAGGACATAGTGAAGGCGGTATGGTTGCCTTTATGCTGGGAGCTCAGGGAGAAGTGGATTTCATTGTCAGTTTAGCAGGTCCAGCCGTTAGGGGCGACAGTCTGCTATTAGAGCAGAACAAAGCAATAGGCGGAAAAGTTACCGAGCATATGACCATTGACCAAGTACGTGCTAATGTGGCTCGTCAGGCAAGTCCCTGGCTCGACTTCTTTGTGGATTACAATCCCCAGGCGGACATAGCCAAAATAACATGTCCTGTAATGGCTATTAACGGCGGTAAGGACACTCAGGTTGTTGCCAGCCAGAACCTTCCGGTTATTCGCAAGACTTTGTGTGAGGATAAAAAGAATTACGTAAAGGAATATCCTGGCCTGAACCATCTTTTCCAGCATTGTAAGACAGGTTTGCCCAGCGAATATGGTGAGATTGAGGAAACATTTGCTTCGGAAGTGTTGGAAGATATAATAACTTGGATACAACAACTTAATTAAATAGTATTATATGGTAGAACTGAAAAACGAACAGCTGACCATCAGAGTCGCAGAAGTGGGAGCAGAGCTCCAAAGTGTGAAAGACAATGAGGGTAGGGAGTACATGTGGCAGGCAGGTCCTGAGTGGCCTCGCCATTCTCCCATTCTGTTTCCGCTGGTATGCAGTGTCAATGACAATACTTATCGTGTGGATGGCAAGGAGTATCATCTGCCTCGTCATGGTTTTGCCCGTGACAAGGAATTTACGCTCATCAGTCAGATGCAGGACAAGGTGACTTTTGCACTGCACGATAGTGAGGAGACACTGAAGGTGTATCCCTATCACTTTAACCTCGCCATTACCTATCGTCTGGAGGGTAATAAGATTCATGTCATCTGGCATGTGGAGAATACGGACATTCGCGAGATTCATTTTCAGATAGGTGGCCATCCGGCCTTCAATGTGCCTGGTGGTAAGTTGGAGGGTATGATTAAACTCGACAACGAGGAACCAATGGAAGCTCTGAAGAGTTATGCTGACGGAAGTCACGATATGGTAGAAGTGCCGTTGGAGTCTGATATGGGCATTCTCGAAATCAACAATAATTTCTTCCGCAATGACAGCGTAAAGATTCATAAGAGTCAGACTCGTCGTGCTATGTTGATGGACACTAATGGTGAGCCTGCCGTGACAGTCGACTATAAGACACCAGTTTGTGCCTTTTGGAGTCCATACAATAAATTTGCCCCTTTCGTCTGTATTGAACCTTGGTACGGAATAGGTGACCCAAGAGGTTTTGATGGCGAGTTCAAGGATAAGCCCCTAATGAACCACTTGCTGCCTGGCGCATCGTTTATGTCGAAGTATACGATAACGATAGGGTAAACAAAAACATATCGCGATGTCTTAATAGGCTTCGCGATATTTATTTTCGTCCTTGTCTTCGAGCATGGACAGATATGACTGATAGCGGCTCTGCGCTATGTAGTGTTCCTCAACAGCCTTCAACACGGCACATCCTGGCTCATGGGTGTGGGTACAGTCAGAGAAACGGCATTGCTTGGAGTATTCGAAGATTTCTTTGAAATAGCTAGTCAGTTCTTCGCGTTCCATATCGAAAGTACCAAAGCCTTTGATGCCTGGTGTGTCGATAAGCCAGGAATGGGGGGCAGAATCTCCGTCAGTTAATGGTGAAAGGGGTATCATCTCACTGAATGTGGTGGTATGCGTTCCCGTATTGTGAGCTTCGCTGATGTCTGCCACGCGCTGGTTGGCAGTAGGGACAAGAAGATTGATAAGTGTCGATTTTCCTACGCCAGAGTTACCACTTAGTAGTGTGATTTTCCCCTCCAGCAAAGAACGAAGTCCCTCCACTCCTTCGCCATTCAGGGCAGAGATGGCTCTGCACTCATAACCTATCGTCTCATAAAGATGAATCATCATCTGCTGATAGTGCTTCTCTTCGTCAGAGAGAAGGTCCGTTTTGTTGAATATGAGGACGACAGGTACTCGATAGGCCTCGGCGGAGGCTAGGAAACGGTCAATAAAGGTCGTTGAGGTTTCTGGTTTGCAAACAGTGACTATTAGCAGCGCTTGGTCGATGTTTGCAGCCAAAATGTGACTTTGTTTCGACAGATTGATACTTTTGCGAATGATATAGTTACGACGGTCCTCTATTTCTGTAATAAAGCCGTCCTTGATTTCCACCATGTCGCCTACGGCCACAGGATTAGTATTTCGGATACCACGCAGTCTGAAGTTCCCTTTAATTTTACAATTGGCAGTCAGTCCATTGTCCGTTAGGACAGTGTACCAACTGCCAGTATTTTTGATGACAAGTCCTCGCATTTAGACCGTCATGATTTCCTTGTTCTTGGCCTCCATGAGGCTGTCGAGTTTCTTGATGTACTTGTCGTGCAGCTTTTGCAATTCCAGCTCGGCATCTTTCTCGTTGTCTTCAGAGAGCCCGTCCTTGATGGCTTTCTTCAGTTTCTCCTTGATGTCGGCACGAACATTGCGCACCTCAATCTTAGCTTTCTCTGCAATTTTGTTGCACTGCTTAACTAGGTCGCGACGCCTCTCTTCCGTAGGCTGGGGAATACCCAGACGGATGATCTCACCATTGTTCTCTGGGGTAATACCTACATCAGAGTCCATGATGGCTTTCTCAATGTCTCTGATTTGCTTTCGATCCCAAGGCTTAATAGCAATGGTACGCGCATCAGGGGTCGACACGTTTGCTACTTGGTTTAAGGGTACCTTCTGACCATACGACTCAACTCTAACACCGCTTAGAATGGCCACGTTGGCACGTCCTGCACGGACACGGTTCAGCTCTTCTTCCAGAAACAAGGCTGCCATCTCCATGCGCTCCTCTGCAGAGGATAATGTTTCTTTAACATCTATCATAATTATTGATAATTTGGGTTTTCTTTCGACAAAGATACGAATAAGCAGGCAAAACACAAAATAATTTTAGGAAAAATTTGGAAGATGCATTATTTTTTCCTATCTTTGTGCGCAATAAAAGCTTTTGTTCAGTAACGAAACCTTATTCTATGAATTCATACATAACCTTGGCAGCCCAGCCAGATGTCTTAATACAAGCGTTTAATGCTGACCACATACTGGCATATGTGATGGCTACTTTTCTGATTGGTGTTTTTGTCCTTTTGTTCTATAATAGATTATACTTCCTTCGTGAGCAGGATGCAAAAACCCAGATTCAAAGTTTTAATGGAAGACTAGCATTGATTATGCAGACAGGCAATTTGCAACTATGGCTTTACGATGTTGACAAGCGGCATTATATTACGTTGTCCGAAATGGGTGAATACGATAAGGAGTATATTCCTATTGACTTTTCTGAAAACTTTGACCGTGAGGATTTCGAGCGTCTGCGAAAGGTAATATTTGACATATGCGAAGGTCGTCAGGATGTTTCTTCTTCAATATCTTTACGAAGTAATTCGAAACACAAAACAGACCAGCGGAACTATGAGGTCAGGCTCTCCATTTTTGACAGAGACGAGAAAGGGAAACCACTGACACTTCTTGGCATCCAGCATGATGTAACTGCAGACAGGGCGAAGCAAAAGAAAGTCCGCCAGTTACTGATGCGCTATCATACAGTGTTCAATACTTCCCTGATAGATATGCTTTATTATGACAGCAAGGGTGTGCTTCGTGACATCAATAGCAAGGCCTGCCAATCGTTTGGCGTTCCTTATCATGAGTATGTGTTGGAGAATGAATTCCTGTTGGAGAACAATCCTTTCTTCAATGGCCTCGAAATGGGAAAGATGGACAACACCCGTACTACGTCGATCGTCAATTTTGATGATTACACGGAAGAACGCTATCATACCAAAGAGTTTGGATTGTCAGGTAAGCTATATTATGAGTCGACCATTAATCCAATCCGTAACGAAGAAGGCCAGTTGGAAGGTTTCTATATGGCTGGACGTAATGTGACAGAGATGGTGGAGTCCTACCATCGCCAGCAGGAAAGCACCAAAATTCTGCGCAAGGTTACCGAGGACATACAAACCTACATCAGTAACATTAACTATGCCCTACGTGTGAGCGATGTACGTTTGGTGAACTACTATCCATCATCCTTTACACTAGAAATCTCCCGTAATGTGGCTGAGGGACAGTTGCCGCTTTCACAACTGCGTTGCATTCGAATGGCCACACCACGTTTCCGGCGGAAGGTATCCAGTGTGCTGAACCGTATGGACCACCTCTCTCCTCATCCTATCGTGGAAACCATAGAGACTGAAATACGCGATAGTAAGGGACGTCAGATATGGCTGATGTTCCATATGGTTCCTATGAAGGACGGCGAAGGCCGTGTGATACGATATTTCGGACTGTGCCGCAATCTGACGGATATGGTGGAGATGGAGGGCCGTCTAGCCGTGGAGACTAAAAAAGCACAAGAGACAGAACTGCTCAAGCAGTCGTTCTTAACCAATATGAGCTATGAGATTCGTACCCCGTTGAATACTGTTGTAGGTTTTGCCGAATTGTTCGAGTCCGAACACGACGTGGCAGACGAACCTGTCTTCGTGGAAGAAATCAAGCGTAACTCCAATACCCTGTTGAAACTTGTCAACGACATTCTCTTCCTTTCGCGACTGGATGCCAATATGTTGGAGTATACAAAGAATGACGTTGACTTTTCCCTCATCTTTGACAGTCATTGCCAGTTAGGGTGGAGTGGTGTCAAGTCCACGGTGAAGACCATTATCGAGAATCCTTACGAACACTTGGTCGTTGATATTGACTTTGAGCAACTTGGCAAGGTGATTGAAAGATTGTGTACGCTTGCTGTTCTTTTTACAGATGAGGGGTTCATCCGTGCCAAGTACGAATACAGACATGGTGAATTGGCCATCAGTATAGAGGATAGTGGTAATGGCATAGACGAACAGACATTACCTCATGTCTTCGACCGATTTGTTCGTGACCAGCATGGGCGGATTATCGGAACAGGTCTCGACCTGCCGATTATCAAGACGTTGGTGGAGCAGATGGGTGGTTCTATAGAACTGCAGTCTGAGGCAGGTAAGGGTACTACGGTGTGGGTGACTATTCCCTGTGTGGCTAAGACCATTGAGAAGAAACGTGAAATCATCATTTAATTTTTATTCTTTCCTTTTTCCTTCTATGACATTCCTGTTTATGCTGTATATTTCGTTAGCGTTCCAGATGCCTCAGTTGTTGCCGTCGGTGATTATCTTATCGGTGATGGCAGTGTTTTTCATCGTACTGTTGTCCAACCGTATGATGCTCCGTCGCATTCATCAGCGTTTGAACCGTGCTCAGTCCACTGTCGATATGATGACAAAAGCTGTGGATATTGTTGAAAACGATGTGGTGCGTTACGATATACGCGAACGGTACATCTATACGTTGTATGGTACGCTGTTCCCCAAAGAAGGCATTAGTGTCGAGCTATGGAAAAGCCATGTACATCCAGATGATCTAGAAGAAACTGTGGAATGGTTCCTTCAGATCATTAATGGAGGGTTAAAGCGGGCAGAGTTCCACTATCGTTGGAACTTTAACTTTAGTGGTGGAGAGCCGCAATGGGGCTATATGCACAATGTCAGTGTTCCAGAGTATTTACCTGGTACTAAACGTGTCGGAAACATTATCAGTACGTTGAAGGACGAAACCGAATTGTTGAAGAGGGAGGCGGAAGAAAGCGAATTGACAAGCAGGTATAAGATTATTTTTGAGCATTCCATTATCGGCCTGTCGTTCTATACTCCTGATGGCTGGCTGCTTGATTCCAACAAGATGATGCGTGATATTTGTCATTTCGACAAAGATGATTTCGATGCATTCTTCTCCAAGACCAATTTGTTCGATCAGTCGCCTTTCCGTGAGTGTTGCGATAAGAATCATATTGACGATTTGTGGATATGTCATCAGAGTATTGTTCCAGAGCGTGACATTCATGACTATTTGGAAACCCGCCTGCACCCCATTTACGACGAAGAAGGTAAAGTAACCTATTTGGTTATAGCCACCCGCAATGTGACAGAAGAACGTGAGATGTATTTGCAGTCTAAACTGAACGATATTGAGATTCAAAAGGTCAATGAGAAAATCAGGGCCTATGAGGAGGAACTGACTTTCATGATGGATTCATGTGAAATGCGGGCGTGGCGCGCATCGCTAGCTGACAAGACTGTCAAGTTCTTCAAGGGGTTGAGTGTTGTAGAACAAGAATTGTCATTTGAAGAACTGACTGAATATTTCCTGGATGAAAAGGACACAGTTCAAAAGTGGTTTGAGAATCCTGCGAAATACTTGACTAACACTGTGAGCTTTATGGCCAGGACGCGTCCAATCTTCCACCAGACGGACGAAGTACAGTGGAACCAGATTAATAGTATTCCTATCCATGATAAGGATGGAGAATTAATCGGTGTTTTTGGCTTGATGCGTAATATATCAGGTCTGATGAAGAAACAGGAACAGTTGAGGCAGGAAACGGAGCGTGCTAACGACTCAGGCAGATTGAAGTCCGTGTTCCTGGCCAATATGACCCATGAGATTCGTACTCCGCTGAATGCCATCGTCGGTTTCTCAGATCTTTTGCAGGCCATTGAGTCGCCTGACGATAAGAAGGAGATGATTCGGGTCATCCATAACAACTGTGATATGCTTCTCCGACTGACAAATGATATTCTGATGCTTTCCAACGTTGATGCCAATGCCATGGAGCTAATTCCGGAAAAAGTAGACTTCGCCAATGCGTTCGAGGATATATGTCAATCTCTACAACAACGCGTTCAGGAGCCTTCTGTGGAGTTCCAGAAGGACAATCCCATGCAGTCGCTTATTCTTACAATCGATATGGGGCGTATTCAGCAGGTCATCACTAATTTCGTCACTAATGCTGTTAAGTACACCCACCAGGGGCACATCCGTGTGGGATACAGGGTTGAGGACCTACAGGAACAGAAAACCGGAAAACTACAGCAGGCCAAGTTGTATGTTTATTGTGAGGACACTGGTGCCGGTATACCCAAGGAGAAGCAGGTTGCTGTATTCGAACGCTTTGTTAAACTAAACGATTACATTCAGGGTACGGGTCTTGGTCTTTCCATTTGTAAAGCTATTATCGAAAAGTATAGTGGCGAGATAGGTGTCGATAGTGACGAGGGTAAGGGGGCTACTTTCTGGTTCAGGATACCTGTGGAAATTGAAAAGGAAGAGCATAACGGGTAATAAAAGGATAAGATGCACAAAAACATGAGAAGACTTTTACTACTATTCCTTTGTAGCATATCGTCTACTGTTTCTATTCTGGCAGTAGATGATACTAAGCCAATGGCTGTTAACCCTTCTGACAGCACGAGGCAGTATACTGAGGAACATCCCCTGATTTATGAGGATGCATGGGATTTATGGCCTTATGTCTTTCTAAATGAGAATGGAGAGGCTGTAGGTTACAATATCGATGTCCTTAAGCTCATTTTCCGCGAACTGAACATCTCCTGCGTCATTAAGCTGAAACCCACGGATAAGGTATTGAACGACCTCAAGGCAGGACATGCCCACCTGACATTGGGCATGGATGCTTTTTTCCATAATGATTATGGTCAATATGGCAAGTCAGTTATTCACATTTTCACTCATAGCATCGTTCATCGTAAAGACGAACCCGTTGAGGTCAGGAGTGTAGACGACTTGGCCCATCACAAAGTGATAGTCCATAGAGGCAGTTTTAGCCACCATCTGATGGAACAGCGTGGATGGGGACAACAGGCTGACCCCTACAATGATATGCAGGAGGCTATACAGTTGGTACACAACGAACCAGGACATCAGATTATCTGGAACACGCTTTCGCTTAAATGGCTCCTGCGGAAATTCCATTTTGATGATTTGGAACTGACCCCTGTCAATGTTCAGCACGGGGAATACAAATTCATGTCCAACGATACTCATTTGCTCCATCAGCTGGACAGTGTCTATGCTAAGTTGAATGCAGAGGGGCGTTTCCAACCCATCCAGAACAAATGGTTCTATCCTGAGCGTAAAGACTCGGGCATCCCATCGTGGATATGGGTGGTTATCTCGGTTTTGTTATTGTTCACTCTTGTTTCCATCATATTCTATTTCATCTATCGTAACAGGGAGAAAAAGATGACGAAGAGTCTCCGTAAGAGTAATCGTCGTCTATCGCTCATCCTCAAGACCAGCAACGTGCGTGTCTGGGTTTACAATATTGCTACAAAGACCATCATTGCCTTCGACGACAATGCTCAGCAGGAGGGAGAGAAATTGTCATTAAACAATTTCTTCTTTTCTATTTTGGAAGAAGATTTTCATCGTATTGAACAAGCTCTTTCGGACATCTCCCTCGGCAAGGTGGAAAAATGTACGCTCGATGTACAATCCAAGGACGATTCCCTGGAGCGGTTCCGTCATATTTCCATCAATCTCTGCATCTTCCGTCATGACAAGAACAATAAGCCTACCGACATTATCGGAACTTCAAGCGACATTACTGAAGAACAGCTTCGACAACAAAAGGTGAAGGATAACGTATTACGCTACCAGTCCGTGTTCAATTCTGCCATGGCTGACATCGTAGCTTACGATGAACATGGCATCATCATCGATATGAATGATAAGGTGCGTAGCAGTTTACCAGATGAAATTGACTCCATCCTGAATGCCAAGATTTCAGTCCGTGATGTTTTGGGAAGCGAGTTCAAGGACTTGAAGCATCTGGAGTATACCTATGTGACCCAGCTACTCCATTGGCCTGATGACAATCGTGCCCTAAGCCGTCTGTTGAAGCGTCCGGAAATGTTCTATGAACTGCAGATGCTGCCTCTTCGTGATGCCAATGGACGGTTGTTGGCAGTATATGGTACAGGCCGCAATGTGACAGACATTGTCAGGTTATACAAAACCCATCAGGCAAATATCCAACAATTGCAGCAGGCCAATCATTCCCTAGACAGATATATACGCAACATCGACTTTGTACTGAAGTATGGTGGCGTACGGATAGTTTCTTATTCAATTGATACCCATACGCTGGTAATTTATAGTGAGGTGGGAACGAAGGAGCTGGTACTAACCCAGACCCGTGCTCTCACGCTGACTGGCGACAAGTCCAAGCGGCTGGCCCTAAAGGCATTCATCAGCATGGACAATCGTACACATTCCCCTGTTGAAGTTACGGTTGTGACATTGTTGCACCACCGAGGTGGGATGGACAACTCGTCATGCCCGCTTTACTTGCATTTGAAGCTTATCCCCACACTTGACAATGAGGGGCAAGTGACGGGATATTTCGGCATGTGTCGTGACATCAGTGAAATAAAGGCTACTGAGGAGAAACTGGCTGGCGAGGTGATTAAGGCGCAGGATGTGGAGTCCATCAAGAACGCCTTTTTGCGCAATATGAGTTATCAGATCCGTACACCGCTTAACTCTGTTGTTGGCTTTTCCGAACTACTGGAGATGGATCATGACCCCGAGGATGAACCGCTTTTTATTCAGGAAATCAGCGACAATGCCTCCCAGCTGCTGGAACTTATCAACGATATTCTGTTCCTCTCACGACTCGATGCCCACATGATAGAGATTAAACCTGTCCCAGTCAACTTTGCTGCTTTTTTCGAATCACGTTGCCAGACTGCCTGGACCAATTATCAGCCGTCTGGTGTCAGCTATGTAGTCGACAGCGAATACAAGAGTTTGGTCCTTGACATCGATGCGCAGAACATAGGAATTATCATCGATCAAATTGTAGCCAACTCCGCCCAGCATACTACATCCGGTGAGGTACGTGTCAGTTACAATTATAATGGTGAGGAACTGATGATGACTTTTCAAGATACGGGCTGTGGTATTCCTGCGAGCCAGTTAGGAATGATTTTCGACCGTTTTGCCACTACGGGCAGTAGGGGTACGGGTTTGGGGTTGTGCATTTGCAAGGAGTTGGCACAGCAGATGAATGGCAAAATAAGAGTCCAGTCGCAAACAAGCAAAGGCACTATCGTGTGGGTTTCCATTCCCTGCCATTGTAGCGAATTAGTCAGGAAAAAGAAAGGAGAAAGCGAGTAAAATTATGAAACGATTCCTTCATCATATTGTCTGTTGTTTGTCGGCTATGCTCTTAGCAGTTCCGGCCGTATCAGCCAATGGTAGCTACGGCTATACCGACGATCACCCTCTTGTCATTGTCTGCGACTGGGATTTTCAGCCCTTTGAATTCCTCAGTACCGACGGCGATCCTGCCGGCTATAATATCGAGGTGCTCGACCTGATCCTCAACCGGTTGGGCATCCCCCATCGGTTTGTCATGCAGGAATGGCATGCTGCAACACAGATGTTTGAACGTCGCGAGGCCGACTTGATACATGCTCCCTCTCTTGTCTATGGTCGTCCTCCATATATGATGACCCAAAAGTATATCAACTATTATAAGCTCCGTGCTGCTCGTCGTCTTGATACGCCGCCATTGCCCCATATACGGGATCTTGACCGTACCGACATACTTATTTTGAGGAAAGACGACTATGTAACGATGAGCGTTCAGCAGTTGGGCAGAATCCCCTTTCAGGTGGAGTTCCTATCGCCCAAGGAGGCGCTGACAACTATTCGCAGCGAACGCGGCCGCTATTTCATCTGGGGCGAGATACCCCTTAACCGCAAGGTGAAGGAGCTCGGTCTCGACAGTATTGCCCTTGACGAGATTGACATTCCCACAGCCGAGTTGCATATCATAGGCTATCGCGAGGACATTGTCAACATCATTGATGACGAATATACCCGTCTTGAACAGGCAGGCGATCTCCAGAAAATCTACGATAAGTGGTTCTATCCCGAGCGGGTTCACGATGACACCTCTCCCGTTGCCCTCTTCATTCTTGCCGGACTGTGTGCCGTTGTTGCCCTCTTCTTCTTGCTCAACCGTCTGACTACCTTGCGTGTCAGGGTCGCTGTGCGCAAGAGCGGCGACCTGAACAGCATGATGACCCAGGCCTTGGGCATGGGCGAATATTACGTTCTAGAGTACGACCTTCAAACAGGCCATATTCGCAATCTTTATGGGAATCTGATTCCACCTTCTGGCATGCAAATGGATGAGTTTGTCAGCCGCGTCGATGCCAGTCAGCAGCACGACCTTCTCGACCATCTTGACAAAATGCGCCAAGGGAAGAACTCCTTCTGGGCCGTCAGGCGGCGCTGGAATGCCGGTACCTTGGAGAATCCTCAGTGGAAAGACCTGTATGGCAAGGCTATCACTGAGGACGAGCATGGCAGTCAGCGCTACATCATCAATATCTTCAAAGATATTACCCAAGCTGTGGCCGACGAGAACCGTAATCAGGAGCTGGCAAGCCGTTACATGAGAATTTTCGACACCAACTTGATGGCCATGTCATACTACGATAGTCAGGGCCTTCTGCTTGACCTGAACCAGAAAATGCGCGACCTTTGTCAGTTCAGTGGAGAGATGGAGCAATTCTTCCGTAGCATCTCGTTGGGTGATATGCCGATAATTAAGGGGGATTTTGATCCTACTAGCCACGACCCCTTCCACGTATGTCACCGCATGTTTCACCCCAAGCAGGGGCTTGATCGGTATATCGAATTTCGCATTAACCCCATTTTCGACGACGATGACCGTCTGGTGTATTATGTCACCACCTGCCGTGACCTTACTGACGAGCGCAATATGATTCTCCAGCAGCGCGAGCACGACCGTAAGATGCAGGCGACCAATGCCAGCATCAGTCACTATGAACAACAGCTGCACTATTTGCTCGAGGAGAGTGGCATGTATGTTTGGAACCTTGATTTGCAGCGGCGTTCTATAGATTTTTCCCGTACGCTTAGCAAACCCGAATTCAGTGAGTCACTCGACGAGTATATCAAAAGTATGGATGGGCAGCCTCATCAGCGCTTTCTCGAAACTTTTCAGCAATATATTGACCAGGGGCTTCCCTTCCAGGTTGTCCGCCATTTTGATCATACTCCCGTTGATGAAAAACCAGTATGGTACAATATTAGCGGCATGCCCCTGACGGACAATCAGGGACGCATTACCCATTATTTCGGTTTGGCTCGTAATGTCACCTACTTGATGGAGGCGCAGGAGCAGCTGCGCAACGAGACCGAACGTGCCGAGAACTCAGGACGGCTTAAGAGTGCCTTCTTGGCCAATATGACCCACGAAATACGCACACCGCTGAATGCCATCGTTGGTTTTAGCAGTCTGTTGCATACCGTAGATACCGTAGAAGAGCGCCAAGAGTTTATCCGCATCATCCGCAACAACTGCGATATGCTGCTGCGACTCATCAACGACATTCTCGAAGCCTCCAGCATGGGGCAGTCCATGACCATAGAGGCTGTGCCCGTCGACCTCGCTGTTGCGTTCAACGAGATATGCCAGACGCTCTCTCAGCGTGTGCAGGAGTCTGGCGTAAGCTTCATCATGGACAATCCCTACGTTACCTATCCTGCAACCCTCGACAAGGGCCGTTTGCAGCAGATACTTACTAACTTTGTCACCAATGCTGTTAAGTATACTCGCCAGGGACATATTTGCGTAGGCTATCGCGAGGAACACCGTCATGGTAAGCCTGGGCTTTACTTCTATTGCCAAGACACCGGTGCTGGCATTCCCATTGAAAAGCAGTCAGCAGTCTTTGAGCGTTTTGTCAAGCTCAACGACTTTGTCCAGGGAACGGGTCTCGGATTGTCCATCTGCAGAGCCATTATCGACCGTTGCCATGGTGACATTGGAGTCAGCTCAGAAGGTGAGGGTCACGGTTCCACCTTCTGGTTCTGGATTCCGACGGTTTGACCTCACGTTGGCGTTTTCCTCGTCCATCATATCTCACTTCACTCCTACAATCTTCGTCTTGGGTAATTCGGCATTTCGGCGGTTGACAACCGTGACGACAGCCTGTGCCAGGTTGATGAATGCCAAACCAGTGGCGTTGTCGCTGTGCGTGGCTGCTGGCTCGCCGGCATCGCCACTCTCACAGATAGCCTGTATCAAGGGTATCTGTGCCAGTAGGGGAACATTCATCTGCTTGGCCAGCTGCTTGCAGCCTTCACGCCCGAAGATGTAGTAGCGGTTTTCGGGCAGTTCGGCAGGCGTAAACCATGCCATGTTCTCAACAAGCCCCAAAATAGGTACGTTTACTTTCTCATTGCGATACATGTCTATACCCTTGCGCGCATCGGCCAGGGCTACCTGTTGGGGTGTCGACACAATGACGGCTCCTGTAATGGCCAGCGTCTGAAGCAACGTCAGGTGGATGTCGCTGGTGCCTGGCGGTGTGTCGAGGATGAAGTAGTCGAGCTCGCCCCAGTCGGCATCGGCAATGAGCTGTTTTAGCGCATTTGTAGCCATGCCGCCGCGCCAAAGCGTAGCAGTGTCGGGCGAGACGAAGAATCCGATGCTGAGCATCTTCACGCCGTATACCTCGATGGGACTTATTAGGTCGCGGTCACCGACACGTACGGCGTAGGGCCGCTGGTCCTCCGCATGCAGCATCTTGGGCATCGAAGGACCAAAGATGTCGCAGTCGAGCAGCCCCACCTTGTAGCCTAAGCGGGTCAGGGCAATGGCCAAATTGGCAGATACGGTGCTCTTGCCCACGCCACCCTTGCCTGAGCTGACGGCAATGATGTTCTTCACCCCAGGTAGTAGCTTGCCCACCTCGGGACGTGGCTTTGACTTGAATTCGGTTTTAATCTCTACCGCCACTTCCTTGCCACATCGGTACTTGATGGCGGCTTCAGCCGCCTTGACAGTTGACTTTAGGAATGGGTCGGTGTCGCGCGGGAACTGGAGTACCACCGTCACTCGCCAGACTTCACCCACTTGTTGCGGGGCACTGACGGAAGGTTGGTCGGCTACCATCTGGCTTTCCACTAAGTTTTTCTTCGTGCCAGCATAGGTCACCGTAGCCAACGCGTCCATAATCATCTGAGGATATATTGTCATGACTGTTATATTGTTTTATGTTGTTATTCACTGGCCTGTATGTCCAGTATTCGTTTTCTTATTAGGTATTCGTACTTCATACGTAGTGCATTCTCAGAGGCTGTAAACCACTGTTGCCTGATTTGGTTGAGGTCGAAGAGTGTGGCCATGCCGGCATCATAACGTTTTTGGGCATAGCGGTAGGCCAGCGCACTCGACTCTTCGGAACGGATCTCTGCCTCGTAGCGCCTGCTGGCCGTGAGTGCTGCCTGCCAGGCCTGACGTATGTCCTTGTTGATGCGTTGGCGGGCATCGTTATGTGCCAGCCGGGCGTCCTCAAGGTGTACCTTGGCAGTGCGGATGCGTGCACGCGTCTCGAAGGCGTTGAAGATGGGTATGGAGAGTCGGAGTCCGACATAGCCGAAGAGGAAGTTTTTCCACTTCCAGTCGGTGTCAAAGTTGAGTTTCAATAGATTTTCCAATGGTGTTTGGAAAGTCGTTCCGTCGGGAGATGATGCCTTGGTGTCAAGATTGACCCAGTTGGTACCGAGGGCTCCTGCTATCGAGAGTGTGGGATAGTAGCCGCTGCGGGCTATTGTGACCCCCTGCTCGGCCTGCAGGATGCCATATCTGGCCGACTGCAGGGCAGGGTGACGGGCGACAGTCTGGGTGTAGAGTGCTTCCGGTGGCAGCGCGGGTACAGCATTCATGGTGTCGGTAGACTGGCTGACGTCGAAGGCAACGGTGTCGGGCAGGTTCATTAGCAGGCGCAGGTCGAGCGTAGCCATTGCAACGTCGCTTTCTGCCGCTACTAGCAGGGCCTCGTCACGGCTCACCATGGCTGTGGCCTCCACGACGTCGCTCTCAGGGCGCTTGCCCTTTTCGTATAGCAATCGGGCCTGCTGCAGCAGCTGCTGTGCGACGGCCTGCCGTCCGCGGGCTATTGAGACCTCCCCCTTGTTGTATAGTACCTGAAGATAGGCTGCAGCCACCTGTACCTTGATGTTCTTCTCGGCTGATAGGACGTCCTCGGCGGCGGCCAGCACGGAATAGCGGCTGGCCTTGATTTGGCTCGACAGTCGATTGCCTGTATAGAGGGGCATGTAGCCTATGACCCCCATGTTCACGAGTACTTCTTTGGCATCAAACCGGTTGCCGTTGCTCGAGTGGTGAATCTTGCCAAGGTATCCGTCTATGTCGCCACTGAACCTTGGCAGGCGGGCGTCCTTGCTGGCCTGTGCATCGATTTCGCGCCGACGCTGCTTGTTCTGTAGGTGCATGATATCGGTATTGTGTCCGATGGCGTAGTCCATGCACTCGTCGAGTGTCCACTGCCGTTGCGCCATGACTGAAAGCGGCAGCAGTGCCAGCAACATGGCCATAATCATTTTTTTGTGTTTCATATATGATGATTTGTTATTTCCGTTTTCACTCACCTCTTATTTTTGATTTCCCCTGAGCAGTTCGCCGGGTTTTACCCCGTCTTTCAGTTCAATGGCCAATCCGTCTGACAGGCCGATGGTGACGGCACGGCGTTCAAACTGCTGGTGAGAAGTATCGTCTGGGTCGGAAGTCAGTACGTAGACGTAGGGTTTTCCCCCCTCGAACGATACTGCTGTTTCGTCGCAAGACAGCACGTTGGTGGCTGTGCCCAGCACTATGCTGGCATTGGCGCTATAGCCCGATCGGACTGTCACGTCGGAGGGGATGCTGGCAGTTGCCTTCACCTCGAACATCTTTGCACCGTTCTGCATTTCGCCCTCTGGGGCTATGTAATCGAGTTTTGCCGGAATGGCCACCTCCTGCATGGAACCGAGGTGCAGCTGCATGTCCATGCCCACCTTGAGCATGGCCACGTCGGTCTCGTCGATGAATCCACGGAAGATGATATCGCTCATGTCGGCAATTTTGGCCACTGTCGTACCCTCGGTGAAGGCGCTGGTGCCTGACACGGAGGCCCCCTCCTTTACTGGAACGCTGAGCACCACGCCTGTGATAGTGGATCGCAGATCGGTGATGTTGACTCCCCCTGAACGGGCCGACTGTCCACGAGTGATGACCTGCACTTGTGACTCTGCAGCGTTGACGTTCTCCCGTGCCGATGCCAGCTGGCTACTCTTCACTTCAAACTCCTCGCGGCTTACCACCCCGTCCTGATAGAGTGATTTTACGCGGTCGTACTCACGTTGTACTTCAGCCAGACTGATGCGCGCAGCCTCCACGCGGCTCTTGGCCTCGTTCAATTGTGCCATATCAGGGATAATCTTGACAGTGGCTATTACTTCGCCAGCCTTCACCTTGTCACCGGGTTCCACCAGCAGGCGGCTGATGATGCCTGTGGCCTGGGGTTTTACGGCCACCTGCCGGCGGGCTTCCATGCTGCCTGCTACAGTCGTTCGTTTCACAAGTGTACGCTGCTGTGGACTGACCAGTTCATAAACAATTGGCTCAGGCAGCGACTGCTGCCATAAGAAGTAGAGCGTGTAGACCACGAACAATGCCAAAAGGCACAAACCAATTACTCTAAATGTTTTCTTCATTTGATATCTTTATTTTTAATGTTCAACTTTCTATTTCTAATTCACGTTCCATTCCACATCGTCCATCTCACTCATCCCTGAGTGCCTCGATGGGTTTGATGGCTAGTGCCCGACTTACAGGCATCCATCCCGCCAGCAGTCCACCAGCTACAAGGATGAGCAGTGCGGCAACTGCCGTCCAAAAGGGAATGGAGAGTCCTTGGAAGAGCGTGTCATCACCCTTGGGCAGCATGCTGTCCACAGCGTGCAGCAACCACATCGACACGCATAGTCCGGCCAGTCCTGCACCTATGGTCAGCGCAAGGCTTTCCGTCATGATGTCTTTCATGATGTCGCGTGGTCTAGCTCCAATGGCTCGGCGTATGCCTATCTCCTGTGTCCGCTCTCTGACGCTGACGAGCATGATGTTGGTAATACCGATCAGCCCCGCCATCAGCGTACCCAAACCGACAATCCAGATTAGGATGTGGCTGCCCACGAGTAGGTTATTGTACATGGCGGTCTCCTCGGTGACTGTCGGTGCCCTGATGGCTAGTTCGTCATCGGGGTGTATGGAGTGGTTTTCCTTGATGACGCGTGCCAGTTGCTCCTTCTGTTGCTTCATGGGGAAGGCGTCGTCCATGATGACAATGGACATGTCGACCTCATCGCCACGATCGTATACCACCTGCTCGGTAGACAAAGGCATGAACACACTTTCAGAGACATCGATGCCGATATTCACATGGCGGTTAGTACAGTGGGTAACGCCCACCACCGCGAGTGGTATACCGTTGACCTCAATGGTGCTGCCTACGGCCTCTTCATGACTGGCAAAGAGCATGTCGGACACATATTCGCCGATGACGCATACCTTGCGGTGCCCGCGAATGTCGAGGTCGTTGATGAAACGGCCCGCAATGACACGCTGGGGTACTCCGTTCATGAATTGGGGGCTGACACCCGTCACCTGGTACTGGTAGTTTTGATCACCACGTATGATGTTTTGGTAGCCCGCAAAGCAGACTGCGCTGTACGAAGTCAGCCTGCGTCCGTAGTGGCGGCGTATCAGCTGCTCATCGTCAGCATTCAGCTTCCACATGCGACCACGTCCAAACCCCTTATAGGGTATGGAGGTCTCCATCGGCATCATGAACATCTCGTTGGGCGGCAGGGTCTTCACCTTGCTGACGATGCCTTTGTCAAGCCCATTACTGACGCCAAGAAGTAGTGTCAGCAGCAGAATGCCCCAGAATACACCGAAGGCCGTTATCAGCCTTCGCCCCATCTGGTTATTGCCGGTATCCATCGCCGTGGTCAGCTTGATGCCCGCCGCTTGCCTAGCAGGCACGTAGCCCGCCGTTAGTCCTGCAACTACCATGATGAGCGTAATCGCGAGTGCATGAATCACGGCGATGGTGGGGTTCGAAAATATGTTGCCGTTGCCCGTCCGCTCCACAATCCATGCTATGAACTCCATCAGCCCGATGGCTACTATCATGCCTGCATAGCCGAAAGTGACCGCAATGACCACCGACTCAGTCAGTACTAGACTGACAATCTGGTGAGCCTTTGCACCTACGGCGCGCCGGATACCGATCTCGCGTGTGCGCTCCTTGACGGAAATAAGCATAATGTTCGATACGCCGACAATGCCCGAGACGAGCGTTGCCAGGCCCACCACGACAACAAAGATGGTGAGTCCCGCCATGATGGTGCTGAGTAGCACAGGTAGATCGTAGAGGTTGAAAATATTGACGGCATGTTTGTCGGTTGGAGCGAAGTCCTTACGGGCAGCTAGTCGGGCGGTCACGTGGTCGTTGAACCTGCGGTTCAGGTCTTCCGTGTTCAGTAATGCAGTCTGCAAGTAGAGCCGGCTCAGCTCTCCGTCGGGGCGCCAGATCTTTTTGACCGTGCTTAGCGGGGCAATGATGGCACGCGTGGTGTTTATCAGCAACAGTGGCTCATAGACACCAATGACCTGGAAACTGATGCCATTGATCAGCAACTGCTGTCCTACAGCTGCAGTTGTGTCATTCCTGAAGAACATGTTTCTCAGTAGTTTAGGTATCACGCACACCTTGCGTTGTTCGCGCATGTCAAGGTCATTGATGTCACGGCCATCCACGATGCGCGTATTCGGAGCTATGGCGTAGCCTGGCGCATAGCCGTCAACCACGGTGTTGACATATTCCTTGCCATTATTAGCCAGTACGGCATGGCTCACCACGGGGATGGCTTTTGCAATGGTGTCGCCGAACTGTTCTTTCAGATCTATGGCATCCTCTTCGTACAGACGAATGGTGCGCCCTCGGCTGCGCCCCTCGAAGGGCAGCGATGTCTGGCGTGGCGTCACTGTCACCATGCCAACATTGAAGACCTTGAAGTTCAGGTTCATGCCATTGAGAAGTCCGCGTCCTGAGCTGATGAGAACAATGAGAATGAAGATTCCCCACCCAATGGAAAATCCTGTTAGCGTTATGCGCATCTTGTTGCCCATCATGGCGGCAAACACCTCAATCAGTAGTTCCCTTATTCTCATTCTTTACAATTCAATATACATGATTAATATGTTGTTGCAGACTCGCTCTGCAGGTCGCCCAGGAGACGTTCCGTCACCACGTAGGTATTGTCGTTACGGATTGCAAAGCTCATGTGGTTGTCATCGACGTGGATAACTTCCATGGTTGGTGCCAACTTTTCCCATTTAGACAGAGTTTCTTCCATATGCGTATTCTCGCGTGTGCAGGCGAAGTACGTCATATGCCCA
>JAFVGN010000034.1 GCA_017474925.1 Prevotella sp.
ATCCACAGATAGGCCGCCGGACCGAACTTCGCGCCCATGATGGCACCGAAGATGGGGCCTGTGCCCGCGATGTTGAGGAACTGGATCATGAAGATCTTCCATCCGGGCATCACGATGTAGTCCAGCCCATCGGCCTTGCTGACGGCGGGCGTCACGCGGTCGTCGGGGCCGAATACGCGCTCTACGAAGCGACCGTAGAGGAAATAACCGATAATCAGAGCAATAATGCTCAATGTAAATGAAATCATTCTTTTGTGTTGATTTTAACAATGTTTGTTTCTTTCCATACTCTCTGTTGTCATTCCAGCGGTATCTCCGGATGCTGCACGGGATTGTCCTCCTGTGCCTTGGCTTCCTTACATGCTGTCAAGCCTAATGTTGTGCCGCAAAAGACCATGGTAAGCACCATTGGTCGGGTGGCGGCAAGCATCCAACTCATAATCTTTCTCATTTTCGTTTAGTTTTAATTGTTTACTGTTATTCCACTTTCGTCATCTGGAACGTGGCGGGGAATCTCGGTGTCGGTTCTCCTGATCATATTCAGGAGTCTGATATCTCTATGCTTTATTACTTGTCTCATTCACATTTCACTTAATTTGAAAAATGATCAGAAGAACCGACCCCATGATCCCATCTATGCTTTGAATATGTTTCGACGCTGCAAAGATACGACTATTTCCCCGAATATCCAAGGATATCCGAGATTTTTATCCGTTTGCGGTAAGTCAAGGGAGTACAGAGTCCCCTGACTCATAGATTTTTTGAAAAATTAAAAAGTTAAACATAGGCTTGGCGTGGGGCGTGGAGATAGGTCTCGTCAGCTATCCGGATAGTCTCTTTGCATCGTGCGGACGTCTCCCGTACCCCTATGCAGACCGTTCGCGTCACGTGTGGAACCCGTCTCCATCACTCACGGATGACGCTCGCGTCAGGCACGCTTGCCTTACCGATGACAAAGGTACGACATTCCGCAAAGCGTTTTGTAGCCAGCTCTCGTTTACTGTATCTACGTTCTTCTATCATTCTCTATGATCATTTATACATTTGAATATTGAACATTGTTTAGTAACAGATACACAGATGTAACAGATAAAAATGAAATTCTCTCGCGTACCGCGTAGGCGCGTGCGCGGTACGCGAAGACTCTTAGGAAACATCTGTTACATCTGTGTCTTTGGAGGCGGCTGACACCTGCTGTTTCCAGGCATCGTAGCCCATCGACACGGCACGCTGCTTACGCTCCTCGGGCGTGATACGCACCTCGTTGTAGCGCAGCAGCACGCGACTGCTGAGCATCTGCTCTATCTCCTCCGGCGAGGCATACTTCTCCTGCCACGATGGCTTGTGCTCCGTCGGTGATGCTGATGACTTCTTTTTAGGTTTCTTTTCTTCGCTCATAGTACCGCAAAGTTACCACCAAAAAAACACACATGCAAGAAAAAGCACCACAACTTTCCGTCGTGGCGCAAAAAGGAAAGCAATAGGTTTCGCTTAAGGCGTGAAAAGGTCACGTACACGAATACCGATACGTCACTGAATATCTGATTGAACGTAAACCGCCACTAACTTCTCCTCTTTTTATACTCCTGCGGATAGATGCCGGTGGCACGTTTAAAATAGCGGCAGAAATTTGCGGTGTCGGGAAATCCGAGTTGGTAGGCGATTTCCTTGACTGTCTGTTCGGGACGCATGTCCATGATGCGTTTCGCCTGTGTCGCTACATATTGGCGAATCCATTCCAAGGGCGAGAGACCGTTGCTATACTGACGGAACACTTTCGAGAAATACCGCGCGTCGTAGTCCATCAGCCCGGAATAGAAATCGACATTGCGGTTCTCCTTATAGTGCTTCACCACGAGGTCACAGAACTGCGTGTAAAGCGTCGCAGAATGGCTCTCCGTCCACTGTCTGTCCTGCTCACGACGGTAGTAATTGATGAACTCGTACCCTATTGCCAACTGTGACAGCAACATCTGGTGCCTCAGTTGCAGGTCATTGGTATCGTGCGAAGCAATCGCCTCCAAAAGTTCCAACAACGCCATCATGCGCTTGGCTTGCACATCGGTCAGATGACAGTGCGGAGCATAGTTGAACTTATCGGAATCATGGCTGAAGGCATGTGTCTTCAGTTCGTCGCCCATCTCCGCTGAGATAAAAACGCATGCATATGCGTAATCGTCCGAACACGATATGCGTCGCAAGACATGGCCGGGCATGAGGATTCCAAGGTCGTTCTTTTCTATCGAGAATTCCTGCATGTCGAACATGACGCGTGCACTGCCGCGCAGACACAAAAGAATAACGACGTGCGAAAACACCATATCCACGCCAGTTACAGAGTAATTGTTTACCTCTTTTTTCACATACACACCGTTCTGTTCAACGGATTGTATTGTATGGGCCAATGTCTCGTCAATCTGTATCATTTCTTGTCCTATTTCGGCTGCAAAATTACAAATTTTCTTCAAATTACAGCAACAAATCACACGTATTGACAATATAAAGACGAAAATTGGTAGTATTTCCTTGTCAAAACATGTTGTCTATCTCACAAAAAAGCAGTAATTTTGCAGCTGTGTAATGTTGTTGAAACAACGAGTAATAATTATCCTTATATTTGCAAAGAAATAAATATAGATTATGGGCAAAAGAATCACCTTGACCGCCTCGCTAATTTTACTGGCGACTTTATCCTGTCACGCTCGCACATTGACATTGGAAGAGACCGACACCATTATCATCATATTGATATTATTTGTGATACTTCTTATGGTGCTGGGAGGTGTCAGTCTTTATTATAACAGGATTGTCAGTCGACGAAACGAGCAGCTTCTCCGAATACTCAATGCGCTGGATGAATACCGTTTAATCGTGGGCGGCGGGGATTTGTCGTTGGACGAGAAGAAAGATGCGGTTATGAAGAAGCAGCCGAAGCCAAAGGCTACCAAGGTTGTCCAACTGGACGAGGGACATGCTTTCTTCGTGAAGATGGATGCCCGCATGAATAAAGAGAAGCCTTTTACGAATCCGGATTTCGACCAACAGTCGCTGGTTGACTTTATGGAAGTCGATCTGGATACGTTTTGTAAGCTGGTGCCACGATATAAGAATCCCGAGAGGACGCTTGAATACATCAACTCCCTACGGGCAGAATACGCAGCAAAGATACTCATGGAGCATACGGACTACTCGATGGACGACATTGCAGGCATGTGTGGCTTCACGAATACGGCATCATTCAACAGTGTTTTCAAATTCGCCTTCGGCATCACACCAACGGACTATCTAAATGGTGTGAAACAGATGTTTAAGAAGAAAGTAACCTAACAGAATATCACACACCATTCCGGAAAACGAGACTATCATGGCTGTCATTGCTTTGGGCTATCGAGCCGAAGAGCCTAACCGTCCTGAGAGAAAGAATCTTGATGAAATAGTAAAGTTCCTCTGATAAGAGTTAGATAATAAGGAATTTGTGCTGAAGTAGTAGGTTTCTATACCGAAATATAGCGATTGAATTTGGGTATAGGCGAACAATTGTTTGCGTATAGGCACACAATCGTTTGGGTATAGGAAAACGATGGAAAGATACCGTCTCTCTCCCTGTTACCCTTAGGCTTTTTCCTTGCAAGCTTTAATGTTTACCCTTGTAAAGCTTAATACTAACGAAAAGACAGTAAATGGTCACATGGTAACAGCTGTGACCATGTGACCATTGGCAGAAAAGTTCTCTTGCAATAGCTTAAAAACTGCGCAGCCAGGCTTTCAGCTCAAGCATCATCTCAAGATGGTAGGCAAATGACTGGCGGATGCCGAAACCGTGGCCTCCGCTGGGGTAGATGTGCATGGAGGCTGGTACGCCGTTGGAGTAGAGCTGCTCGTAGTAGTTCAGGCTGTTGACGGGCAGCACAGAGCGGTCGTCGTGGGCCAGTGCCAGGAAACAGCGCGGGGTGTGCTTGGTGACGTGCTGCTCGTTGTTGTATTGGTTGACAAGCTTGCGCTTGGGAGCTTTCCCCAACAGGTTGTCGCGAGAGCCCTGATGGGTGGTTCCCTGTTCCATCGATATGACGGGGTAGAATAGAATCTGGAAGTTGGGGACGGCATCGCCTGTGGCATGGGTGGCAACAGTAGATGCCAGGTGACCTCCGGCTGAAAAGCCCATGATGCCGATGTCCTGTGGGTTGATGTGCCAGGCTTCTGCATTCCTGCGTACCAGTCTGATGGCTTCCTCGGCGTCTTCAGCGGGAATGGTATAATGGCCGTGGGGCATGCGGTATTTCACGACGATGAGGGCTATGCCCTGGCTGGTGAAGAATGGTGCCCAGTCGAACCCTTCGTGCTGCATGGCCAGATGCTGGTAACCGCCACCAGGACAGCATACGATGGCACGTCCCGTCGCTTTCTTCTCGTTAGGCAGAAAGACGGTGACCTTGGCGGTGTCGCTGACGTCACCGTTGTTGGAACGAGGGCCATCCGGCCATAATAGCATTTCAGTACCTTTCTGGCCAAAGGCTATGGCGGGTACCATCACCAGGAGGAATAGTAGTGTTTTTTTCATATTTTCAGGATTTGTTTTTGCAAAGGTAATGAAATCGCTGAATATAGACTATTGGCCATTGGTGATAATTCAGGGCGATTAGTTTATTTTAACATCTGTGTGTGTGAAAAATAATCAATGTGCGGTGCTCAATGTACAATAAAAATCGTATCTTTGCGGCATAAATGCCGCGAGACTGCTCACGCTCGGCAAATGAAGCAGGCTTCTTTGCTCTCGCTTAATCGCAGCCGTGCAGCATAAATGAATGCAGTAAGATTCTGAAATAAAAACTTTGAACTATGAATAAAAGGATTCTATCTCTGGCAGTATTGGCTGTTGTGACTATTGGCAGCCAGGCAAAGGTGAAGCTGCCGCATCTGGTAAGCGACAACATGGTGATTCAGCAACAGACTGACGTCCGTCTGTGGGGATGGGCCAAGGCTGGCAGCAAGGTGGTGGCTACGACGTCGTGGTCTGACCAACGCAGCGAGGCCAAGGCCGACAAGCAGGGACGCTGGCTGCTGACGGTGAAGTCGCCCAAGGCCAGCTATACACCGCTATCCATCACTTTCGACGACGGCGACGGTCAGGTGACCATTCACAATGTCCTGTCTGGCGAGGTGTGGGTTTGTGCAGGCCAGTCGAACATGGAGATGCCTGTCAAGGGTTTTGGCAACTGTCCTGTGCTGAACTACAATCAGGAAGTGCTGAACGCAGCGGGCAAGTGTCAGGTGCGCTCTGCCAAGATTCCCAGCATTATGCGGATGACGCCCCAGGAGGACGCTGACACCTACTGGCGCGAGTGTTCGCCCCAGACGGTGGGCGAGTTCTCTGCCACGGGCTATTTCTTTGCCAAGGTGGTCAACAAGGCGCTGGACATTCCCGTTGGGCTCATTGAGGCTAACAAGGGCGGTTCGCGTGTGGAAAGCTGGCTTACCAAGGAGAATCTGGAACGTTACACGCAGGAACCTACTGACTCAGCGGGCATCGTCAACTTCAAGAAGGAGTGGGACTACCATCGTGCACTGGTATGGGGCAATGGTACGTTCAACCCCATCCTGAACTATACAGTAAAAGGTATATTGTTCTATCAGGGCTGTTCCAATGTGGGCGATCCAGGCAACCAGTATTCGGAGCGTCTGAAGCTGCTGGTCGAGCAGTGGCGCAGTCAGTTCAAGCTGGGTGACATACCCTTCTATTTCGTACAGATAGCCCCCTATGACAGCGGCGATAAACAGGGTACGTGGAATGCGCTGCTACAGGAGCAGCAGTTCCGTGCCAAGAAGATTATCCCCAACAGCGGACTGGTGTGTACCAACGATGCCGTCTATCCCTACGAGGGTACTCAGATTCATCCTGCACAGAAGCAGAAGGTGGGTGAGCGACTGGCCTTCCTGGCACTGAACAAAACCTATGGCTTCCAGACCATTGTCTGCGAGAGTCCGTCGTTCAAGGATATGCAAATCGAGGGCGACAAGGTGATGATTCACTTAGACAACGAGTGTGGCGCTATCAGTCGTTTCGAGGATATAGAAGGCTTCGAGCTGGCAGGAGCCGACCGTGTGTTCCATCCTGCCAAGGCCAGCCACTTCTGGCAGCCAGGAGGCGGCTATTGGGACGAGTGCATCGTCATAACAAGTCCTGAGGTCAGTCAGCCTGTTGCCGTACGCTACTGTTTCCGCAATTGGCAGCTGGGCAATCTGGCCAATGCAGGCGGGCTGCCCTTGTTCCCTTTCCGCACGGACAATTGGGAAAAATGACAGCGGACAAACACGGATTGTCTGAAAAAGACCATTATCGTCCGCTGATAAAACGAAATTGAAATATGACTCATCCCTTAGAGATATTCAAGTTCTGCCCAGTTTGTGGCAGTCCACGTTTCGAGGTCAACAACTTCAAGAGCAAGAAGTGTCAGGACTGTGGCTTCACGTACTATGCCAACCCCTGTTCGGCAACGGCGGCATTTATTGTCAACGACCGTGACGAGATGCTGGTGGTGAGACGTGCCAAGGAACCTGCCAAAGGGACACTCGACCTGCCAGGCGGTTTTGTGGACATGGGTGAGACGGTGGAGGAGGGTATGTGCCGTGAGATAACAGAAGAGACAGGACTCGACGTGCGCGACATACGCTACCTCTTCTCCAGTCCCAACGTCTATCAGTATAGCGGTATGGGTGTACACACCCTCGACATGGACTTCTTGGTTCCCGTTCATGGCGATACGCCTGCCATCCGTGCTGCCGACGATGCCGCCGAGGCTTTCTGGATTCCCATCGATAAGGTGAATCCTGACGATTTCGGACTGACAAGCATACGACAGTCTGTCATCCGCTTTTTGAAAGAACGTCACTAACTATCAACAATTATGAAACGAATACTTTTTTTAATGGCCATTGTGGCACAAGTAATGACTATGAGTGCAGTATCAAACATCTCCCAGCCCAAAGGACAGCTCCCCCCTGCCAAGGGTGCTAAGGCAGTAATCAACCGAATAGACCCCACAGACTGGTTTGTGGGACTGAAGAATCCACAGCTGCAGCTGATGGTCTATGGTAAGAACGTTGCCAATGTCAAAAACGTGACTACGGACTATCCTGGTGTGGTCATCGACAGCGTGGTGAGGCTCGACTCGTCCAATTACCTGCTGGTTTACCTGAACCTTAAGCAGGCCAGCGCAGGTACCATGACGCTGATGTTTGACAAACAGAAGGTGAGCTATGTGCTGAAGGAACGTGAGATGGCAGGCGACAAGCGGGTAGGCTTCGACATCAGCGACGTGCTGTATATGCTCATGCCTGACCGCTTCGCACAGGGAAAGGGACACAACCCACAGGTCAAAGGAATGCGCACGTACAAGGAGGATCGTACGCAGCCCTCGCTACGACATGGCGGCGACCTGAATGGCATCCGCGAACACCTGGACTACTTCAAGGAGCTGGGTGTCACAGCCTTGTGGCTGACACCTGTACTGGAAAACGACTCTCCTGACACGGAGAACGGTTTCTCGACCTATCACGGCTATGCCACGACGGACTACTACCGTGTGGACCCCCGTTTTGGTACCAACGAGGACTATCGCCGCCTCTGTGACGAGGCTCACCAGAAAGGCCTGAAGGTCGTCATGGACATGATTTTCAATCACTCAGGCTTCGAGCATCCGTGGACGAGTGACATGCCGGCGAAAGACTGGCTGAACACGCCTGAATGGCTGACCGAGCAGCAGAACGGCCGCGACCCCATGACAGGATTTGGTGATAATACGGAAGGGAGCAAGTATTTGCAGACATCGTATAAACTGACACCTGTCAAGGATCCATATGCTTCGAAGATAGACTTGAAGGAGACCACGGAAGGATGGTTTGTACCCTCCATGCCTGACCTCAATCAGCATAACCCGCACTTGATGCGTTACCTCATCCAGAACAGCATCTGGTGGATAGAAACCGTAGGCATCGACGGCATCCGCATGGACACCTATCCCTATGCCTTTGCCGATGCAATGGCCCAGTGGATGAAAGAACTCGACGAAGAATATCCCAACTTCAATACCGTGGGTGAAACCTGGGTCACGGAGCCTCCCTATACGGCTGCCTGGCAGAAGGATTCACGGCTGTCTGAGCAGAACTCCTATCTGAAGACCGTCATGGACTTCTCGTTCTTCGACAAGCTGAATCAGGCTAAGAACGAGGAGACCGATGCTTGGTGGCAGGGGCTGAACAGACTTTACAACTCGTTTGTCTATGACTTCCTGTATGAAGACCCCACGCATGTCATGGCCTTCATCGACAATCACGATACAGACCGCTTCTTGGGCAATGGCAAAGATACGCTGGCCCTGAAGCAGGCATTGGCCCTGCTGTTGACGGTAAGACGCATACCACAGATATATTATGGTACGGAGATCTTGATGAACGGCACCAAGGAGGTGACGGACGGCAATGTGCGCAAGGACTTCCCTGGGGGATTCCCTGGCGACAAGCGTAATGCATTCACCAAGGAAGGACGTACGAAGGCAGAACAGAACATGTTCAACTGGCTCAGTCGCATGCTGCACTGGCGCTATGGCAACGAGACCATCATCCGCGGCTACATGACGCAGTTCATACCCTATAACGGCATCTACGTCATTACCCGTCGCTGGCATCGCAACACTGTGATGACTATCCTCAACGGTACCAGCAAGGAGGCTGTGTTGGAGATTGCCCGCTATGCTGAGCTCTTCGATGACGGACAGGATGTGAAGCGCGTGCAGGACATTCCTACGGGTCGTTATTACGACCTGTCGAAGGACTTGAAGCTGAAGCCCCGCCAGACGCTGGTGTTGGAGTTCTAACCAGTAGAACTGCTGATAAGAAAAGAAGAAGCCACTCCATTAGCGGGTGGCTTCTTGATGATGGGTATGAGCAACTTCCCAGATGAAGGGAATGAGGATTACTTGAAGACTTTCTGGGCAAACAGGGACAGATAGATGCGCCAGTTGCGCCAGATGTGACCACCCTCCGTCTCGACATACTCGTAGGGATGGTGCTTGAGGTCGAGATAGGCGCGCAAGTCGCTATTGCTCTGATAGAGGAAGTCTGTCTTGCCAATACCTATCCAGAACAGCTTGGGATGCTGGCTAAAAAGACCGTCTATCTTTTGATTGCGGTCTGCGTAGATATTGGGGAAACCGGCATTGTCGTTCTGCTGCTTATCGACAGCGGCAGAGAACAGGCCTATATAGTCGAAGGTGTCGGGATGGTTGATGCTGATGAAGAGGCTGTGGAAACCACCCATCGACAGGCCAGCGATGGCACGGTGGGCCTTGTCCTTCTTCACACGGTAGGTGCTCTCTACAAACTTGATGACATCAGGGAAAGCCGTCTCGAAGCTGCCCTCCATGGTCTTGGGCAGCATCATCGTGGGGACCTTGAAACCCTCGGAGGTCTCGCCAGGACAGGCTTCCTGTGAGATATTGCCATTGGTCATCACCACCAACATAGGCTCGGCCTTTCCCTGTGCGATGAGGTTGTCGAGAATCTGGGCAGCACGTCCCAGCTCGCTCCAGGCATTCTCGTCGCCACCCATGCCGTGCAACAGGTAGAAGACGGGGTAATCCTTGCCGCTGGTTTCGTAGCCCGCAGGGGTATAGACGGTGCAGCGACGGGTCATGCCGGCCGTTGGGCTCTCGTACCACACCTTGCTGACTGTGCCGTGGGGAACCTTGTTGACGCGATAGAGGTCAGCCTGCTCACCGCCAATCAGGAAGATGTTGAAGAGGTTGTTGATGTCGCGTATGCTATACACATTCAGAGGGTCTGTCACCTTCACTCCGTCCACAATGAGGTTATACATGTAGAGCTCGGGCTTTAGCACATCGGAGGTAAAGCTCCAGAGTCCCCTGTCGTCCTTCACGAGGTCAGCCACACCAGGGGCATCCCATGTGCCGCGGGGGGTCTCGATTGTCTGCGGGGGCAGGAAGTCGCCTGTAACCTGTACCTTCTGAGCCTCTGGGGCAATCATTCGGAAGGTCACCGTATTGTTTGCATTGACCTCGGGGGACACAGGCTGCTGGCCTGCTCCGAAGCTGAGGTTCTGCTGAGCCTGTGCAGCCATGTCAACAAGGCAGAGGGCCACCATGAATAATGTCTTTCTCATAAGGGTTGCTATTTAGTGAGTAAACGTATCTTCAGCTGATGCTTCTTCGTCTGGTCGATGGTGTATTTTTTCAGCACGCCAGGACCGCAGGAACTATTGCCCAAGCCCATGACGGCACAATCAATGCTGAGGAAGGTTTTCCCCTCGTCCTGCAGTTCATAGTCATGTGTCTTGGAAGCCAGATACTGGGCAGAATAGGGCAGGGCAGAGAATGAGAACGGCTTGTCGACGGCCTCAATGCGGAGCGTCTTGCCCTTCTTCGTCTTTAATGCTATCATGGTGCAGTCCTCATGGTTGCCAGATTCCTGCGGACGTGGATAGTGGACATATTGCTCAGAGACCGTTGACTTCCAAAGTCCAATGGGGCACGACTGTTTGCGGTCAGGGTAGTTGTCCCACGGGCCGCGACCGTGCCATGTCAGCTGCTCATACTCGCGGGGCAGTTCTATGACTATGCCGAGACGCGGCAATGGGGGCAGTGTGTCAGGAATCTCGAAGGTAAATGTCAGCTCGTTGCCGTTCTGCTCTATGGTCATAGGAATGGTCAGAGTGTCGAGCCCGCACCGCTTCCAGTCTTTCGCCAGCCAGTTGCCGAAGCTCTTGTCGTTGTCTGTTGGGGCGCGGAATATCTGGGGTCGGATGTCAGAAACCAGCTTTACGAGTTCGGCAGAAAGAGGTTTGTTCCCAGTTTTCCTTGGCTTGTAGGGTAACGGCTGGGGCAGAGGCTGCTTGCCTTGTCCATAGACAGCCTGTACCTCGTAATATTTGGGGGTAAGCGTGCGGTCGCTCATGACGATGCCGTTCATGCAGAAAGCGTGTAGGTTGGGCTTGTCGCCGAAGTCACCACCGTAGAGCACCTTGCCATCCTTGATGATGCCTTGGTCTACCCAGTCCCAGATGAAGCCGCCAAGCATGCGTGGATGGTTGTTGATTTCGTCCCAGTACTCTTTGAAGTTGCCGAGGGCGTTACCCATGCAGTGGGCGTATTCGCTGGTCAATACAGGTCTTGGGCCACCGTCAGAGCCTTCCCATGTGCAGTGGTCGCCTGTGCGGTTGGCAATCTCCAGCAGACGCTCCCAACGGGCATTCTCTGCCCGTTCCTTGTCAGACCCCTCAGGAATGCCCGGGTTCAGGTATTCCTCCATGACACGTGGGTAGAAGCGACTGATGACATCCACCGTCGACGGGTCTGTGGCGGTGCGTGTCATATCTGAATTGACGGAGGTCGTCCCTTGTGCGCCTTCATAATGAACGGGACGGGTTGGGTCGAACTCGTGCAGCCAGGCAGACATGGCAGCGTGGTTGGCACCATAGCCACTCTCGTTGCCGAGGCTCCAGAAGATGATGCTTGGGTGGTTTTTGTCCCGTTCTGCCATGCGCACGACACGGTCCAGGAATGCATCGTGCCAGTCAGGTGTCGAACCAAGAGTGCCGCGCAGACCGTGGGTCTCGCAGTCTGCCTCGTCCATGAGGTACATGCCGAGGCTGTCGCACAGCTCATACCAGCGGGGACAATTGGGATAGTGGGCCAGGCGTACGGCATTGATGTTGGCTTCTTTCATGAGCTTCAGGTCTTTCAGCATCAGCTCTTCCGTCATCACACGGGCCTTGTAGGGGTCATGTTCATGACGGTTGACACCACGAATCTTGACGGGTTGGCCATTGATGAGCAGTTGCCCTCCCTTGATTCTGATGTCGCGGAAGCCCACCTTCTGGACAACTCTCTCAATGGTTTCCCCATTGGGAGCCTTGAGTTCCAACAGAAGGGTGTAGAGGTTTGGACTATCCACACTCCACAGACGGGGGTTGGCAACCTTGATCTCCATACGGTTGAACTTACGGTATCCGCGCTGGGGGAACCACTCGTTCATACGTGCAGCCTTATGCTGGAGGTCGAGCACCTCGTCGGCAGCAATGGTATCGCTGCCCACTATAGCAGTGCCGTCTGTGAGGGTGGCAATGAGCTGAAAGGCTTCGCCCGTTTCACCATCGTAAACGGAGAACTGTGGATTTATGGCAAGGCTCCATTCCTGCGCCTTGTCCTGTTGTGGCGTTGTCCTGATGGCAATATCCCTTAGTCTGACATCAGGGGTATGATAGACGAGTACATCACGGTGGATGCCTCCGAAGCGCCAGAAGTCCTGGTCTTCGAGATAAGAACCGTCACTATATTTATATACTTCGACGGCAATCTGGTTTTCTCCTTTCTTAATATAGGGCGTGATGTTGAACTCAGAGGGTTCCATGGAGCCTTGCGAATAGCCTGCCTGATGGCCATTAATCCAAACGTAGAAGGCTGACATGACACCCTCGAAGCGTAGGAAGGTCTGGCCGGAGGAGCGCTTGGCGGCGGGTGTGCTGCCAACGGGTAAACCGTCGGCGGGAGACGAACCATTGGCGTTAGTAAACCAACTGTCAGGCAGGGTGAAGGTGCGCTTATATTGGCCTGTTGGATTGCGCTCCACGTAGGTCGTCCACTCCTTCTTGGGCTCTCTTGTTACATAGGGTGGGTCAATCTTGAACGGATAGCCGGCAGAAACATAAATGGGTGTGCCGTAGCCATTTACCTCCCAATTGGCGGGTACGGACAGCGTATTCCAATTACTGGCATCGTAGTCCGTCCGGAAAAAGTCTTTGATGCGTTCTTCTGGTGTTTTCGTCCAGCGGAACAGCCATGCTCCGTTCAGGCTGACTGTACGGTCACCCTTTTGCTTGCCATAAGGAATGAAGTATGCCCGTGCAGGCTCGCGGTTAATCTGTAGTATGTGATTGTCCTCCCAGTCGTGGTGCTCCTGTTGGCAGAAAGAGCCCAAAGCCACGCTGAGTGCAATAGCAGTCAGAATCGTTCTTCTCATGTATGTATCCTCTTTTATATAAAAGACGCTGACATAGTCCGTTTGTCATCGTGTAAACAAATGGCATGAGCCGCCCTTGGAAGCTTATTGTATTTCCAGTTCCTTGAACTCTACGGCATTCGTCTCAAGTCGGACGATATAGGTTCCTGCATTAATCTGAGTACCCGTTGTGGTACTGAGCATCTTGAACTTCGGCGGTGTAGGTGGGAACGACACCTGACGGTCGACCAGCACGGCATTCTTGGAGTCTGTGATAGTCATGCGGGCCGTTACAGGCTGACCTGTGGTGTTCTTATAACGGAAACGCAGGGCATACTCCTGTCCCAAGCCAGGGGTGATGACAAAGGTAGTGGGCTTAACGGGTTGGTAAACAGTGGCAGGACGAGTCTCTGTATCCAGAGGCAGCTCTTCCTTCGGTAGTTTGGCAATGGTGTCAGTGTCGAGGGCATGCCATGAGGCTAACTGCGCTTTTTGTCGCTGTACCACAGCGACAGGCTCGATACTGGCAGCCTGCGCTGTTTCTTGCTGTGGTGCAGCATAGGCTACAGCAATGCCGCAGATGACGGCCTGACCTGCCTTTACCTCAGGAAATGAGATGTGGAGGCGACCGTTCTTGGCCTTAGCTGTGACAACACGTTTCATGGCGCCAAGGTAACCAGCTTCGGCCCATGGGTCGAGATCGTCGATGAGGGTCTGACCATTGACGGCAACGTCGAAGATGCGGAGACCTTCGTAGTCGTCAGCCTCACCCCCGTTCTTGCCATGCCAGGGCTCACAGAAGTACAGCTCAATGCGATACTCGGCATCAGAGTTTCCCCCCTCAACGGGAAGATCGTACCATAGGCGGTGACGCCCATAGCGGAAGAACTGGAACAGTTCGTCACTATTGGTTCCGCGAATGTCGTCAGAGATATGCCGCTGGCTGGCTTGCAGGGCATTGATACCAGGGAAGTCTTGTCCCCAAGAGTGGCTGCGGATGGTATCGTCGGCAACCCATTGTTGACCGAACTCGTCCATAAACGCATCACCACCGCAGTTGATGCGGTAAAGATAATGATAGCCAGAGGCTGCTTTCAGCAGGTCGACATTACGATCGGCAGCCGTAGGGCATGTACCCATTTTTTCGCCACTTGTAGATGCGTAGCGCTGGCGGTACATGTAATACGCAGGGGTTGGCTCTTCCCAGGCTGTGACCAGACCTTTGTAGTTGATAGGGCCAATCTTGTCTATACGGCGGTAGGCACCGTCGGGCTGGACGCGTCCTGGGTTGTCGTGTGAGTTGAATATCCACTGGAAGTGGCCGCAGACTCCCTTGCCTGTGGTGGTTCCGTCAGAACCAGTGGCATCGAAAGCTTTTTCTGCAAGGCCGGCCTTGGTCTCCAGAAGATTTGTGAAAGACTCTTCGCTGTATTTGTCAGGGCCGTGTAGGTCGACGGTACGCCAGGCACCATACTCTCCGTTAAGCAGTTGTTCTGGTTGGCTAAGCTCCTGGTCGTAATTCTCGGCAGAGCCTCCGTATGTGCCGCTCCAGTTCTGGATGACGTTCCAGTCAGTGCCTTCGCCCCCGTTGCAAGTGGTGATGGCGCGCTGGTCGCGACAGGTTGGGTCTAGCGATCGGATGATGTCGCTGCACTCTTCGGCAAAGGCCTTGGGGAGGACGCTCTCGTTCTGCAACCCCCAGAGAATGACGGAAGGACTGTTGCGGTGTTCCTTCACCCAGCGTACCAGCAGGCGTTTGAAATTCTCGCGGAATAGAGGGGTATCATACCAGATATGGGCAGAGAACTGGCTCCAGAAGAGGATGCCCTTTTCGTCGCATATTTGCTGGTAGAGCAGGTTATGTGGCTGGTGAGCCTCTCGGAGGGCGTTAAACCCCGCATTGACGATTTGCTTCATTCGTGAGCGGATCTGCTCAGGTGAGAAAGCATGGCTGTTTCCCAAGATATGCTCATACTCGCAGGTGCCGTTGATAAAGACGGGCTGGCCGTTGAGATAGAAGCGGTTGTCAGCGGGCAAACTGCTACCCACAGACTGGTGGCGGAGCACTGGCCATGAGATGCTACGGATTCCGAACGGAGTGCGAAGCTCGTCGGTGGTTTTGCCTTCGCGCTTGATCATGGTAGCGAGGTTATAGAGGTAGGGGTCGCCGATGCTCCAGCGGTGGACGTCACCTATACGCTCAGCCATCTTTACGATGCGCGTTTCACCTGGCTGCAGCGACTGCTTCATAGCCAGTCTGAACACCTGCTTGCCTGAGGCGAGGGTGAACTTGTTGACGAGTTCTACGTCCTGTTGCTGCTGCGTGTAGTTCCTCATCTCCGTCTCGATGAAGATACTGTCGCAGTCGGCATTGTTCCAAATGTGGACACCAAAGGGCTCGACGCGAACGGGATCGGTCTCAACGAGCGTTACTGGACGGAAAATCCCGAAGGGCTGGGAACCCTCAGAGAATCCCCATTCTGACGAGCAGCCGCCACAAACCCACGGTGATGCTGTCTGCATGGCAGGATGGTCGACAAGGACTTTTATTTCGTTAGAGCCATCCTTCAGATGGTCTGTGACGTCCAGTGTCCATACCGTGCGTCCAACGAGCTCCTTGGGGTATTCGTGGCCGTTGAGTGTTACGGTGGCATAAGTGCCGACACCCTCGAACTGTAGGAAGTAGCGCTTGTCGTTCTGCTTGCCGGTGGTAAAGACCTTATGGTAGGTTGCCTTTCCGTGTAGGTTGCCATGACGCAGCTGTCGGTAACCGTAGTAATCGTCGAAGTTGTGGGGAAGCGAGATGCGCACGACGGAATCGTGCGCCACACTACAGTGGGCCTGCCAGCCGTCGTTGAGGCTGATGAGGCGACGCTTGCCAGTGGGTTCGGGCTCTGGGAAGCGGATGCTACTGCGCCCCATGGGAACGCTGGTGGCTACTGCTATGCCGCGCTGTTGGTCGTTGTTGACGGCACAATAGAAATGATAAACCACACCATCGTGCTTGACGACATAGCTCTTATGGGCAAACATCTCGTCATACGGTTTGCTGGGGACGATCAGGTCTTCGCCCTCCCATCGCTCCCAGTGCAGCAAATCCCTGCTTACGGCAAAAGTATTAAAGGCGTTGTAACGCCGCGATGGGTCATAGGCCTTGAAGTAGAACATGACGTAGAGACTGTCCATTCGGACTATCTGTGCATCGCCCGTGATGATGCCTCCCACCTCGTTGGCGAATACGGGATTGCCGCCATAGCGCTTCCACTTCTTCAGGTCGTTGGAGAGGGCGATGCCTATACGCTCTGCTTTCAGGTTATTCTCCGGGTTGATGCCGCCAGCATTGTAGAACATGATGAAACGGTATTTTGACAGTTCTGGTGCAAGGCCATTCCCGGGACCCCTCTTGTTCTCGTACACCGTACTCTTGTATTGCACCAGCTGTTCCCACCATTGCACATCCCTGTCAGCAATGCTGAGCAGGGGCTTGTCGCCCGACAGCCACTCATGGGCTTTCGTCATGTCGCCGTCAGTCCATGCCATGCCGATGTTCAGAGGTTCGCGCACGGCCTCATAGCCAGTGCCATGTCCTCCGATGTAGGTCATCCAATAGTTTTCCTTATATTGGGATATGCCGTACGAACCAGCCCATGTCCAGTCGATGAGTGCAGGGAAACCGCCGCGCTGGTTCATGTCCCACCCGTCCTCCTTGTAACTCAGGATGCGCCCCTCGGTATTCCAATGCAGCAGATCGTCTGATGAGGCCAGCCACGTCTCATAGCCTCGTCCGTCCAGCCCGTCCTTTCCGTTGTAGACCACATACGTCATCATCCATTTGTTTCCTGCCCGGAAGACGGTAGGGCAGTCTATTTTATGGTAGTTGTCAGAGGGAGCCACCACCATGCCATATTTATAAGGTGTCCGGACTTCCTGGTATATGCGTTGCATGACGGAGGCGGGAATCTCGGTGGCATACCCGCTGAGCACACTGGCAAACGAAAGGAATACGGAGAGTATATTTTTCATACGCATTTACTTTTGGAACAACCAGTCCACTTCGCCTGAGGGACCATTGAGGCCGCAGTCGCGGGGCTTGATGTCGCTGGACGTGAATCCGGCAACCACGAGGATGCCCTTGGGCAGTCGGATGGTATGGCGGCCGGCAGGCAGCGAGTACTGGTGAACGTTGACTTTCGGCATCTGTACGATGCTGATGGCATTGGTTAGCAAGGGCTCGGCCTGACCGTATTCATTGCCTGTCGCGTCAGTCTCTAATTTGGGAGCCTTGGCGAACTTGGTGTCCTCGTCCTTGAAGAGACCTACGAGCAGCTTGACGGGCTGGTCGCTTTCATATTCGATGCTGGTGCCGGCAATGCGCGTCGTATCGCGGTTCAGCACCAAAGCCTGCAGACCTGCCAGCTCAGGGGCAAGACTGTCTACAGGTGTGTCAGGACGCTGTTCAAAGAGCATGGCGCCTTTTTGCAGGGCTACCGTCTGCTGTTGAGCACGGGCTATAGCCTGGTCGCCTCCTGCCGCAATGAGTCGGACAACTGCGGGCTTGGCGGGTTGTATCCTGATATCAGCCTGTGTCGCAGGGTGCTTCAGCTTCTCCATGTTTTCCTTGAAGGCATCCAGTTCTGCCTGATACACCACGGCCAGCTCGCTCCATGTCTTCATCTTGCCTCCGTCACCACCTACGGGGATTCGGCGCTGTGCTGTCTGCATGGAGTTGGCGTAGAGATACCATTGGTCTGTCATGCGGCTCAGGTCATACCAGATGCTGAGGCTTTGTTCCAGCCACTTGACAGCCGATTCCAGGTGACTGATATCCTGCGTCCATTTATAGCGCAGCACCTCGGCAGCAGCCCGTACCTTCAACTGGAAAGCCTTGGCGAAGGTGGCATAGCAGCGCACGTCGTTCCACACACGTTCAAATTCGTCTGCGTGGCGGGTCGGCTTCGCAGCAATGGCCCCCATTTCGATGAGGGCTCGGTCGCCATGGTTTACACACTCGTCGACGATGTCCAGCGGCAACTCGCCCCTGTGAGTCTGGCCTTTGTGCTCCTTCTCGATATAGTCGATAAGCTTTTCGCCCTCCGGTCCGCAGCTTTCGTAGAAACCGGGATAGATGGTGTACTTGTATGGATTGACCAGCTCGCCCATGGTCATGCCAAGAAGCAGCGTCTGACGATTACCCTCCGTAATGCCAAAGCGGCGCAGCAACTTGGGGGCAATCTCGCCCGTCTCGTCGTATGCATTCAGCAGATGGCTGGCTGCGATGGTGTCGATGCCGTAATAGTCGGAGAGGACGCGCTTCCAATAGGAGGCCTCGGTGGACGCGGCTGAACCGTTTCCCCCGTTGCCGCGCTGGTCGTTCCATGCGTAGCGCCCCCATGCCTCGTACCACATCCAGTCGCGGTCCAACTGCTTCAGGCGCTCACCATTTGGCAGCTTGTCTGCCGTATAAGGCCAGTCCCAGTAGGAAGCCTGCGGGTAGAGGTGCAGTCCCCCGGAGTGGTGTACGCGGTGCATGGCCTGTACGGTCTTCTGGATGAAGGCGGGCGAAGACCAGCGCCAAGGTTCCAGGTTGGCCAGTATGTGGACGTTGTCGATGTGTACGGGTGCGGCAGCAGCCAGTTGGCGGTGCGTCTCACCCCACGGACCGCCGGGCTCGTAGGTGGTCAGCGACTCACCCGTATATTTCGACATGGTGTAGATGTTGGGATAGAGAGGCAGCGATTCCCTGAGCACCAACGGACCGTCGGTATCGTGAGAGCGAAGGACGACGGGCGGGATGTCCGTCCGCCCTGATGCCGCCAACCCGTCCTTGATGCCGGGAATGACGGTCTCCTTCATCCATGTCACGTCATCGTCGATGGTGGCCATGGCTTCGCCCAGGCATACCAGCAGGCCTACGTTGGGGTAGTGCTCGATGAAGGCGGCAATCGACTTACGCGTATAGTCCGAGACGAGCGGAGTGATGGGACGGTGCCGGTCCTGAGTCTTCAGACCGTAATGGTCGGCAAAAGGCTTGCTCAGTATGATGTTATAGAACATCTGTATCACCCAGATGCCGCGGCGGTCAGCCTCGCGGGTCAGGAACGAGAACATCTCCTCGTTCTTCCTGAAGGTCTCTTCGTCCACCTCAAGGGCAAAGGGGTAGTCCCTCAGCTTCACCAACGAGGCAAAGGGATGGCCGTTCCAGAGGTAGAGCGAGTTCATCTTGTTCTCTACCATCATGTCGAGATACCTCACCCACTCTTGCTTGTCGTAGAACCAAGGGAAGTTCTCTGGCGTGTAGGGATACTCATAGACACCATGCCCCGGCAGATAGACCGTCTTCTGCAGCCCGACGCAAGTGCCGCGCATCACCATGCCCGGGCTTTCCTCCACGCCGTCAATCTGAAGCGAGCCCGCCTGACGGATGCGGTCAGCCAGTTCCACACAGCCATAGATGACACCCGTAGCGTCATGTCCAGTCACCGTGATGCCCTTCCGGTCTTTGGTTATGGTGTAACCCTCGGCCGCTCCGTTGTCAGCGTTCCTCAGCACCACCCTGCAGTCCGCTTTCCCGCTGGTCATGGTGTAGCCCGTCTCCGTCAGTTTTCTTTGCAGGTATTCCGCAGCATATTGCTCGCGTGCCGAGGCATGCTTTCCCGTCACTATACTGACGCGTTGTGCCGTCACGGCCATAGCCCCGCCGGCAAGCAGTAGTAAAACCGTTAGTCTCTTCATGTTTCCAAGTTAGTTTCTTCCTATTGAAAAGACTGACGACAGGGGAATTTGTCATCAACCCCTTTGGCCGTTAGTCTTGTCATGCTACCAAGCTGTCCATCAGGTAAACGATGGCACAGCAGATGGCCGCTACAGGGAAAAGTCCCATGCGGCGCCAGGCAGCGACGATGCCGACAATCAGGGCTACCGTGCCCGACAGGGGCGACATGGTGGTCTGCGTCATGCTGGGGAAAGTCATGACGGCCAGCGTGACGTATGGCACGTAATATAGGAAACTGCGCAGGAAGCGGTTGCCGATCTGTCCTTTAATCAACAACATCGGCACCACCCGAATCAGGTTCGTGGTGATGATGGCCAATAGGATGCAGATGACGATGCTTTGTCTATCCATGCTTCTCCTCCTCCTCTTCTGTTTTAACAGGTCTCATCCAAGCAGCCGCAGCTGCAATCAAGATGGTCAGCACGATGGTTCTCGTTCCGCTGCTCCAGTTTCTTACCAGAGGGGCAACACTGCAGACGCCGCTCAGCACAAAACTGGCAACGACGGCATAGAGTACATTCCTGTCACTGCGTGCAGGAGGCATGATGATGGCCAGGAACATGCCATAGAGTGCTACGCTGAGTGCTGCGACAATGGCTGTAGGCAGCATGCCGCCAGCTACGATGCCTGCTGCGCACCCCGAAGCCCACATGAGGGTGGAGACGAGTGCCGCCGCATAGGTGTAGGCAGGCGGACAGTAACCCAGGCGTGCAATGGATATGCCGAATATCTCGTCTGTAACGCAACAGGCCATCAACACCCTGTGAAACCACGACGTGCCAGGCGCCAACTTCTGGGACAGTGCCGCACTCATCAGCATATAGCGTAGATTCACCACCAGGCACATCGCTACAATTTCTGCATAGGTTGCCTGTGCGGCGACGAGCGTATAGACGCCATACTCGCCAGCCGATGCACGGGTGAAGAAGCTGCTCACGAATCCTATGGCAGCAGTAAGCCCCGCTTGCTTGGCAATGATGCCCAGCGAGAAGGCAACAGCAAAGTAGCCCATGCCAATGGGAATGCCAATACGAAAGCCTTTTATGACATCATTCCGTCGCATAAGCTGCAAAATTACGCTTTTCAATTGAAATGACCAAATGAATCATCAAAAGTTTTTTGGTGTTTTCATTCTTATTTCGTACTTTTGCACGAAATAGTGTGTCACAATGAAAAAGATTATCATTTCCCTGTTTCTCGTTGCTTTTGGAATATCCACGACGACGGCCCAAATTCAGACCAATGCAGGCATTCAGTACCTGCAGTGTATGCAAAAGGATATGTCGACAGACTTCTACGACCTGTCGAATACCTATTTCCTCGCCGACTCCCTGGTGAGTTTCGATACCCAAAAGGGTGAGGGACAGGTACAGTGGAAACGCTATCGCATGTCGCCCCGTCAGGCATTCAATCTCAACGGCTACTGGCCTGTTCGCATGCAGATGCTCGACTTTCCTGATGCTGCCTATGAGAACGATCCAGCCTTGAAGCTTAAGATTGAATTCGTCTCTCCACGGACGGCGCGTATCAGGATGCTTACAACGCCCGTTGAATCCCAGACCAAAGATGCAGACGATGTCATGTTCTGTGCCGCTTTCAAGGCGAAAGGACCAAGTACCGCATGGAAGGCCGTTCAACGCCCTGAAGCTATAACCTATCGTTCTGACTATGGCAGTATCGAGATTCATCGATATCCCTGGCGCCTTGTCATCAAAGACGCCAAGGGGAAGGTACTGACACAGACGCGCCACATCATCGATAACGACTCTACCCAAGTCAAGCTTTTGCCCTTCTCGTTCATCAAGAGGGGCAGCGACAACTCACGCAGCATCAATCCCGTCTTCTCGCTGGCTCCAGGCGAGCGCATCTATGGCTGTGGCGAGTCGTTTACGTCGCTCAACAAGGTGGGGCAGAAGGTGCACCTTAGCGTGACAGACCCACAGGGACCAGAGACAGACGGCCAGTACAAGCCCGTACCCTTCTTCTTCTCGAATCGTGGCTATGGTGTCTTCATGCACACCTCGGCTCCTGTCACTTGCGACTTTGGTTCCAGCTACATTGGTGCAGACCGACTATTCATGGGCGACGAGCAGCTCGACCTCTTTGTGTTCTTTGGCGATCCTAAGGATATCCTCTATGAATATACGGAGATTACAGGAAAGAGCCCCATGCTACCGCTTTGGAGCTTTGGCACGTGGATGAGCCGCATTACCTACTTCTCGCAAAAGGAGGGGCTCGAGATAGCCCGTCAGTTACGTGCCCACAGGATTCCCTCCGACGTCATACACTTCGATACTGGTTGGTTCGGCACAGACTGGCAGTGCGACTACGAATTTGCCAAGGACCGTTTCGAGGATCCTGTCAAGATGCTCAGACAGCTTTCCAAAGACGGTTTCCATACCTGTCTGTGGCAGTTGCCCTACTTCACGCCCCAAAATCGTTTCTTCCCTGAGATTGTAGAAAAAGGCATGCACGTCAGGAACGCAACTGGTGGCATGCCAGTCGAAGACGCTATACTCGACTTCTCGAATCCAGAGACCGTCGCGTGGTACCAGTCGAAGATTGAAGGTCTCATGAAGCAGGGTGTCTCTACCATCAAGTGCGACTTTGGCGAGGCTGCCCCCTACAACGGTTTCTACCATAGCGGCAAGGGTGGACTCTACGAGCACAACCTCTATCCGCTGCGCTACAACAAAGCCCTTTGGGAAGTGGTGGAGCGCTGTCATCCAGGTGAGGGCATCATTTGGGCACGCTCGGCATGGGCAGGCTCTCAGCGTTATGCCCTTCATTGGGGAGGCGATGCTGCCACAACCAACATTGGTCTGCTGGGCGACCTTCGTGGCGGCTTGAGCTTTGGCCTCTCCGGTTTCTCGTTCTGGAGTCACGACATGGGCGGTTTCGTGACAGCATCGCCTGAGGACATCTATCGTCGCTGGCTGCCCTTTGGATTCCTCTCCAGCCATACTCGCGCCCATGGTGCACCGCCCACTGAGCCTTGGCTCATCTCGGAGTCATTTACGGATGCCTTCCGCGCATGTGCTGAAATGAAATACAAGCTGATGCCATACGTCTATGCCCAGGCAAAGGACTGCTCTGAGCGTGGTCTGCCCATGGTGCGTGCCTTGCTCGTAGAGTTCCCTGACGACAAGGGCGCTTGGCTTGTGGAGGACGAGTACATGTTTGGCTCACAGATGCTCGTCGCCCCGCTCATGGAGTCAGGCAATAGCCGTGATGTCTATCTGCCTCAAGGCAAATGGATAGACTATCAGACGGGTAAAGTGTACGATGGAGGCTATCAGACCATCGAAGCTGGCAGCATCCCCGCTGTCATCCTCGTTCGCGACGGCTCTTTGATACCTCATGCCCCACTGGCTCAGAGTACTGACCAAATAGACTGGAGTGCCATAGAGTTGCGTCCGTACAAGGTTGCTGCCACCAACTGCACAGGTCTTGTCTATAAGCCAGGTGATGCCCAGATACAGTATGTCAACAAGTGATGCGTGTCACGGAGAAACACACCCCCTCTGTACAGCCTGCATCACATATTAGTTCGTAACCCATGCTGTCAGAGAGTTTGCGTGCAAGCGTCAGGCCAAGTCCAAGAGTATGGCTGCCTTCTGGGATACGCACGAATGGGGCAAACAGACTTTCTGCATATTCTGGAGATATAGCAGTCCCTTCGTTGATGATTGATATGCAGTAGGTTCCATCGGGTGCATGATGGCAACTCATCTTAACGACACCACCTGTAGCATATTTGTCAGCGTTAGACAAGAGACAATTAAGAATTTCTTGTAGAGCATTATGATTGGTCAGGATTTTTGTATCGTGACCAATATTTGTGTCAAACTCTACGGACAATTCACGATTACGCATATCGTAACTGTTCAATGTAGCCAATGCAAACTCATTCAAACAAATCTCGTCATTCATTTCCATTTTCGTTTCTTCATCGATGAGGCATAACTCTATTAGTTCACGAACAGATGATGCTACATGATGAGCGCATTGACTGATTTCAGAGCGCATCTTCAAATACTCTTCCTGAGGTATCTGATGGGTTGTATCGTCGACAATCATTTCCGATACGGCAGTCAGTGTCACCAACGAAGAACGAAGGGAGTCTTGACAGATCTTCCTCTGTTCATTGTTAATACTCGTGCCTTCATGAGAATATGCCACTATGACGGGTTCGAGTATTACTTCAATAGTATGAGCAGCATTGGCAATATCCATATATCTCTTGCTGCGTTCCTCGATAGGCAGGCGGAAAGCGGGGTCATTAAAGATACGTGCATATCCCTGAAGAACTCTGACAGGAGAGTCTAATTGTTGCTTGAGTGAACTGACTACTGTTTTTCTAATGCCTCTCAGTTCAATATTACAATTCTTTTCCTCCTGTAGTTGCAGGTATTGTCTCTTTAAGTCCTGATTCTTTTTATGCCTATAACAGAGCACCAATATCAGCATGGAAATGATGATACCAGGGTGATACAATTCTGCTTTTACAATCTCTGAAACCTGTTGCTGAGCGGCGAGCGTTAAACTTATCGCCAGCATTAAGAGAGCAAATGTTATCCTTCTAATCATTCTTACCTAAAAAATCTAATTGGGCTGCAAAGTTACATGTTTTACGGCAAATTCAGGCTAAAAAAGAAACTTTTTTTGAAAAATCTTCCACTTTTTTTGTAAACACTTCCAGTTAGGCAGTCTGTCTATAGGCAAAAAATTACATCAAGGGTTAAATAAGTGTTTTTTCGTAAAATAAACCGAGGAGGCATGGGAGCAACCCTAGCGAGTGATGGGAGCTGTGCGTTAGCACTTTTTTACATTTTCACGAAAAAATATTCCCATTCTCATGCAAGTTTTTATACTTTTGTGGTTTATATAGGCAGAAAACGATTTAAGAAACTCGAAACGGATATGAAAAAGAAAGTATTGTTTATCGTCGCATCGATAGCAGTAGGCAGTCTGATGATGCAGTCATGCTCGTCTACGGATATGGTGGAGAAAGAGGAACCCAAGCAATTGGTCAACATGACGTCTGAGCGTCAACCTATTCAGCTTACACAGGCCCAGCGGGTGTTTGTCGTTGACAACAACAGCTTTACGCTGAAATTCCTGAAAACTGTCAACGAGGCAGACCAGACAGGCAAGAGTTTTGTCTATTCTCCCTTGAGCATCACCTACGTATTGGGAATGGTGAACGATGGTGCCGTTGGTAAGACAGAACAGGAGCTGGAGCAGACGTTGGGCTTTCATCAGGGAGGCATCCAGGCGGTCAACGACTTCTGTAAGAAGCTGATAGAGGGGTTGCCAAAGGTGGATAAGGAGGTGGAGCTGGACATTGCCAATGCCATCTTCCTGAACCAGAAATATACCCTGAAGGAGCAGTTCCAGAAGGACATGCTTGAGTACTATGGTGCAAAGGCTGAGGCTCTTGATTTCTCGTCGAACAGTACGCTTGATTATATCAATGGCTGGTGTAACGACAAGACCAAGGGCATGATTCCAAAGATTTTGGATGACCTCAATGGCGATATGGTGTCCTGTCTGCTGAATGCCATCTATTTTAAGGCGGACTGGACTGCTAAGTTCGACCCTCAGAACACCCGTAATGAGTCTTTCGATACTGGGAATGGTTCGGCGGAGGTGCCGATGATGCACCAGGACGTGCTTATCAGCTATATGAAGAACGAAACCTACGCTGCTGTCAAGATCCCTTATGGTAACGGCATGTGGAACATGACCGTCATGTTGCCTGAAGGGGGAAAGACGACTGACGATGTCATCAATTACTTAGCATCGTCGGATTATAATTTCTGTGGTACGGCGAGTGCGGGTGTGGAACCCAATATGTTCAGGTACTACGAGGTTGACCTGAAGATACCACGCTATGAGACGTCGTCTGATACGCAAAGCGGTCTTATTGGCCTTTTGAAGAAGATGGGCATCAACTTGGCCTTTGACACCAACTTCGCTGAAATACCCAATATGGCTGACGTACCAGTTTATATCAGCATGATGCGTCAGAAGGCAAAGATCAAGGTGAGCGAGGAAGGCTCAGAGGCAGCGGCGGTCACCGTAGCAGGAGTTAATATGACCACTTCGGTGGAGGCTTCTGTTGAAATTCCCAAGGCCACGTTCCATGCCAACCGTCCCTTCGTCTATGTCATCAGCGAAGCATCGTCTGACGTCATTCTCTTCGTAGGTAAGTTTACTGGGAAATAGGAACTCCCAGATTCTTCCTGTCGTATTTTACAGGAGTATTCAAACTTTTCCCATGAAACAAGGGCGTTTTTCACAAACTTTTTGTACCTTTGCCCCCATATTTTTTTGGTATGAGAACAAGATTTTGGATACTCGTAACTGTGCTGACGGTGGTGTGCGGCACAGTGAACGCACAACACAAAGAAAACAGGAAGAAAGTGGCTGTCGTCCTGGCTGGCGGCGGAGCTAAGGGCATGGCCCATGTAGGCGTGCTGAAGGTGTTGGAACAGGCTGGTATTCCCGTGGACATTGTCACTGGCAATTCGATGGGCAGCATCGTAGGCGGACTCTATGCCATTGGGTATAATGCACACTCGCTCGACTCGGTGGCGCGTGCGCAGGATTGGACTTATATCATCAGCGACAAGGAGGACCTGCGCAACCAGAGTCTCAGCGACATCAGGAAACAGAATACGTATGTGTTTTCGACAGGTATTACTACTGGCAAACGTGACCGTTCCGCAGGCGGATTCATCAAGGGAAAGAATCTGGCTGAGCTGTTTGAGAAGCTCTGTGTAGGCTATACGGACTCACTTGATTTCTCGCGCGACCTGCCTATTCCCTTTGCCTGCGTGGCTACTGATATTCTTGACTATACGGAATACGACTTCCATAGCGGCCGGCTGCCGGTGGCCATGCGAGCCTCGATGGCCATCCCAGCTGTGTTCTCGCCAGTCAGGCTGGACGGCCATGTGCTGGTGGACGGCATGCTGCGCAACAACTTCCCGGTGGACATAGCGCGCCAGATGGGGGCTGACTACGTTATAGGCGTCTCGGTGCACGACCGCCCGAAGACGTATGACGACGTGTGGGGTACGATGAGCGTGCTGAGCCAGATTATCGACATGAACTGCAAGAACAAGTTTGAGGAGAACAAGGCCAACACGGATGTGTACATGTATGTGGATCCTCATGAGTACGGTGCCGCCAGCTTCTCGCCTGCTGCCATCGACTCGCTTATCAGGTTTGGCGAGGAGGAGGCCATGAGGCACTGGGACGAGCTGATGGCCCTGAAACGGACTCTCGGTCTCGACAGCACGTACCGTCCCCCTGTATTGCATCCCCTGCAACCGACGGTCATGACTGAGAAACATCATGTGGTGGGTTTTGAATATGTGAACATGACGCCGCAGGACGAAAAATTCCTCAGCCGCAAGTTCCGTTTTGATAAGCTGGACAGCATCCATGCCGGTCTGGAACAGGAGATTACGACGTCGATGCGTGTCGACTTGTTCTACCAGACAGCGGAGTGCCATCTGGTGCCCAGGGACTCAGGGCTTGTGGTCAGGCTTACTGCCGGCAACCGCAAGTCGATGGAGTTTCATGCCGGTTTCCGCTATGACATGGAGGAGTATGCTGCCGTGCTGCTTGGACTCGACATCCCCTTGAAGACCTCGCTCCCTGTCAATACTGAGATCACGCTGAGGTTGGGCAAACGGTCGATGGCACGCGGCGAGCTGACGGTTCACCCCAGCAGCTTCACTCGTCCAATGCTCAACTTCACTTTCTACCGCAACGACGTGGATCTGTATTATGAGGGCGACCGTGACTATAATGTCCGCTACAACCAGTATCAGGCTGGGCTTGTCCCCATTAACCTGGACCTGAAGCACTTCAACCTGCAGCTGGGACTGAGATGGGACTATATACATTACAGGAACAAGCTGGAGTCGGAGAAATCGCAGGCGGTGACGCTTGACAACGAGCATTACTTCAGCTACCGCGCACGCCTGACGTACAATAGTGAGGACAATTGGTATTTCCCTACTCGTGGCGCTCGCTTCTGGGCGGAATACTCCTACGTGACCAACAACTTCGGCAAGCTGGACTGTCGCGATGCCGATGGCAATGTGACGGGAAAGACAATGGGTATGAGCGACGTGAGTGCTTCCTGGCGCATGTCGTTCTCTTTCGGCAAGTGCTTCACGCTGCAGCCTATGTTCTATGGCCGTATGCTCTTCGGGGCTGCCGTTCCTGCCATTTTCAGCAATACGGTTGGCGGCGACTGGTTCAATCACTATATCGAACATCAGATGCCTTTCGTGGGTATTGGCAACCTGGAGCATGTAAGAAATCAGTTTGTGGCAGTCCAGTTGCAGGGCCAGCTACACTTTGGCAAGAGTCATTATGTGCTGTTACGCATGGCTGGTGCCCAAGAGGCTTCCAGACTGAAGGAGCTGCTGGACAACAGGACGATGTTGGGTGTCCAGGGGGGCTACTTCTACAATACGATGTTTGGACCCGTTGGTGCTACCTTCGGCTACAGCAACCGAACCAAGTCTCCGTATTTATACTTGAATCTGGGTTACGAGTTTTAGTGACTTAACAGTTCCATATACCTGTCGTAGGTGATATGCCGGCCTCCCATGGACACGAACAGCGGGGTTTCAAACTGGCAGTCGATGAAACGGCCGTCATTCTGCTCCATAGTCGTGGCCAGGTGTATCAGGGCTAACTTGGAAGCGTTGGGAACAAGTGAGAACATGCTCTCGCCAAAGAAAGCATGACACAGGGTGACGCCATACAGGCCGCCAACGAGTCGCCGACTCTGTGCGTCAGGTGAGAGGTCCCATACTTCGACACTGGAAGCATAGCCGCGACGGTGCAACGCAGTATATGCCTCGATGATGTCTGGCCCAAGCCAGGCGCCTCCTTCTTCGTTGCGCCCATTGGTCGTGGAGCATCCGTGGATTACCCCGTCAAAGTCTTGGTTCATGGTCACCTGGTACTTATGCTGTTTCAGCAGCTGCTTCATGGAGTGGCTGACGTGTATCTCGTCGGGAAAGATGACATAGCGGTCGAGCGGGCAATACCAGTGGGGCTGCCGTTCCATGTTGAAGGCATACCAGGGGAAGTAGCCGTGGCTGTAAGCCAGCAGCAGGCGGTCTACGGACAAGTCGCCTCCTATGGCCACAAGACCGTCGTCCTCACCCCAGCGGGGATTGGGGAACCATAAGTCGTCATCTAATTGCCAGACTGCCATCGGGGGAGGGGGTGACTACAGAACACTATTGTTGATGACCAGAAAACGGCCGTTGGCCATGCCTATGGTGACGCTGCCGCCGTTCTTCAGGCTGCCAAACAGGATTTCGCGCATGAGCAGGGGTTTCAGCTGCCGGGCAATGACACGATCCATCTCCCTTGCGCCATACTCTGCCGTGAATGCTTCTTTCAGCAGATGCTCAAAAGCCTCAGGGCTGATGTCACAGCTTACGTTCCGGCCCCAGAGTCTGGCGTCGAGCTCCCTGAGTTTCTTTTCCAGGATAAGCGTAGCCATGTCGCGGTCCATATCGCGGAATACCACGGTACCGGACAGGCGGTTCAGGAACTCGGGCTTGAACGACTTCTTCACCTGCTTCATCATGGCCTCGCCACGACTGACATTGCCGTTGAAACCGATGCTGCTCTGGGAGGCAAACTGCGCCCCTGCGTTTGAGGTCATAATGAGGATGACGTTGCGGAAGTCGGCCTTATGTCCTTTGTTGTCAGTAAGGCGGGCATAGTCCATTACCTGGAGCAGTATATTGTAGATGTCTTGATGTGCTTTCTCTATTTCGTCAAGCAGTAAGACACAGTTGGGAGTCTTGCGTATGGCGTCGGTGAGCAGTCCGCCGTCCTCATAGCCCACATAGCCTGCCGGTGAGCCAATGAGCTTGGCTACGGCATGCTTCTCGGCGTATTCGCTCATGTCGAAGCGTACCAGCTCTATGCCAAGCTCGTTGGCTAACACACGGGCAACTTCTGTCTTTCCCACACCCGTAGGTCCGACAAACAGCAGCGAGGCCTGGGGCTTGTTGTCGTCAAGCAGTCCTGCTCGGGACATCTGTACGGATTCTACTACCTGCCGGATGGCCTCGTCCTGGCCATATATCTGAGAGAGCATCCTTGGTGCCAGGCTTTCCAACTGCTCGTAGTCGTCGTCCTGGGCTATGGCCAAAGCCTCTACCTTGCAGGTCTTGGCCAATACGTCGGCTATGTGTGACTTGGTGACAAGCGCAGAGCCGTCCTCCATGGCTGCTCCGGCCTCGTCAATCAGGTCGATGGCCTTGTCGGGCAGGTAGCGGTCGTTGATGTACTTGGCACTGGCCTCTACGGAGAAAGCAATGGCTTCATCGTCATACTTCACTTGGTGGAACTGCTCGTACAGAGGTTGCAACTGCTGAAGGATATGCTTGGCTTCGTCCGGGGTAGGTTCCATGATATCTATCTGCTGGAAACGACGGATGAGCCCTCTGGAACGGGAAAAATGGCGATTGTACTCTTGGTAGGTCGTTGTACCAATGAAACGAATGGCGCCTGACTCGAGGTAAGGTTTCAGCATGTTCGAGGCATCCATCGCACTGTCGCCTGTGGCTCCGGCACCAACAAGGGTGTGAATCTCGTCAATATATACGATGTTATTGCCGCTCTCGGCTTGAATGCCGTCCATGATTTGCTTGATGCGGTTCTCGAAGTCACCGCGATACTGGGTGCCAGCCAGGAGCGTACCCATGTCGAGCTGATAGATCTTGCTGCCGCGCAGCCGCTGAGGTACCTTTCCTTCTTCGATAAGCCGCGCAAGGCCCCAGATAAGTGCTGTCTTTCCCACGCCAGGCTCGCCGACATGCAGCGGGTTGTTCTTGTCGCGGCGGCACAATACCTGAATGGTGCGGCGCAGTTCCTGTTCCCTGCCTATCAGTGGGTGATGCTGCATGTAGTGGTCGTTCATGCAGGTTACCAACTGGCGCCAAGCTGCTTCCGGCTCTCGTTTGCCTGCGACGTTTTCCAAATGGTCCTGGAACTCGCAGTCGCTGATAAGCTGGCTTAGGAAGTGGCTTTCCCTGTCGCCAAGGGCTTCCTTCAGCAAATAGCAGGCCCATGACTCTTTCAGGCACAGTATGCCCATGACGAGGTGTGGCAGATCCAATGCTTCAGCACTGCTGTTGAGTACCTGCTGGCAGGCATGCTCTATCACCTGTTCGAACTGCATGGAGGCCTCAGGCTGGTAGTCCAGACCTTCTTGGACATGTTCCTGCTTCGTTATCTGATGGAGCAGGCTGTCTGAAAACTTGTCCAGGTCATAGAAATCATTGAGTGTCTGTGCAAAATTCTTATCGCGCGTCATTGCCAGCAGCAGATGCTCAGGTGTGAAAAATGCACATCTGTCCTTCTCACAGCTTTCTATTGCTGTGTGTATGATTCTGGCTACTCTGTCTGTTTGTCTGATCTCTGCCATAATGGTTTATTCTTCCTCAGGTTCAACGGTCAATCGTAATGGATAGTTTTTCTGCCGTGCCATGTTGATGGCCTTGCGAGTCTTTGATATGGCGATGTCGTAGGTGTAGATGCCTACGACGGCCTTGTCGGAGTGGTGTACCTGAAGCATCAGTGCGTTGGCTTCTTCCTCGCTCTTGAAGAATATCATTTTCAATATCATCACTACAAAATCCATCGTTGTGAAGTCGTCGTTGTAGATGATGACCTTGTAGCGTCGGGGCTCCTTGAGGTCCGTACGCTGCCGAACACTTAATTGTGACTGTTCTTTTGCCATTGTGTTACAGATAGAATAGTGGGGAACACGCATGTTGCTCCCCACTGATTCTTATACATGTTGCGAAGTTTTACTTCAGTCCGAGCTTGGCTTTAACCTGTGGGGTGACATCGGTAGACAGTGTGGTGCTGATGTAGGGGATGCCGCCAGAAAGATCCATAATGTAGACATAGCCGCCAGCCTGACCTACTTCCTTGATAGCGTTAAGAACCTTAGTCGTGATGACTTGCATCTTCTCAGACTGTTCCTTGGCCAGAGCCTGCTGATTGTCCTGATAGCTCTGCTGAATCTTCTGGTACATCTCCTGCAGTTCCTGTTCGCGGCGCTGCTTGATGTTGGCAGGAAGGGTGGCCTGCTCCTTTTCATAAGCCTCAGACTTCTTCTGCAATTCCTCCTGCATGGACTTCAGGTCGGCCTCATACTGCTTGGTAAGAGCCTCGATGTCGGTGCGGGCCTTGGTGAACTCAGGCATGGCCTGAACGATTTCCTGTGAATTGACGTGACCGAACTTCTGTGCATTGGCGGTAGTGAAGCCGCAGACGGCGCAAATAGCGCAAAGAATGATTTTTTTCATAATTTTTGTTTTGTTGTTTATTATTGTTGCTAATTTCCTATCATGTCAAAATGACTTGGTGTACTTAGTTGGAATATCCTAATTTTGAGAGAATCTCGTTGGAGATATCTATTTTGGGCGAGCCGAAGATGATGCCTTGGTCGCTGGCGCGGTCTAATACGAGCTGGTATCCTCGCAGGTCAGCCACTTCCTTTACGGCATTGTACACTTCCTCCTGAATAGGGGTCATGAGCGAGGTCCGCTTCTTGAAGAGCTCACCCTGCGGGCCGAAGTATTTCTTCTTCAGCTCAGCTGCTTCTTTCTCTTTCTCCATGATAGCATCCTGACGGGCCTTTTTCTGTTCCTGAGATAAGAACACAACCTCGTTCTGGTAGTTCTTATAGAGGGTCTGTGCCTCAATTTGTAAGGCATCGACCTCAGCCTGCCACTTCTTCGACACTTGGTTTAGCTGCTCGTTGGCACGCTCGTAAGCAGGAATGTTCTTGAAGATGTAGTCCATGTCGACGAGAGCAAACTTTTGTGCCATAGAGTGAAGGGTGAAGAGTGAAGAGTGAAGAATCATTAGCAATGCTAATGTCATCAGTCGTCTTAGGATTAAATTCTTTTTCATTTCTTTGTATATTAATATATTAAGAAGAGCTCGAGCCCCGAGTGCGGAAGCAAAAAAAATTCTTCACTCTTCACCCTTCACTCTTCACTTTTAAAATTCCTGTCCGAGTATGAAGTGGAACTGGCTTCCGCCCTTGCTGGAGTTGCCATAGGCGCGGTCGAATCCGTAAGCCCAGTCGATACCCATCAGACCTACCATTGGCAGGAATATGCGTACACCGATACCGGCAGAGCGCTTGATGTCGAAGGGGTTGAAGTCGTGAGTCTCTGTCCATGCATTACCGCCTTCGAGGAAACCGAGTCCATAGATTGTCGTGTTGCCGAGCATGAATGGGTAGCGCAATTCTAACGTAAAGCGGTCATAGGCATAGCCTGCAGCACCATAGGGTGTCAGCGAACCATTTTCGTAGCCACGAAGTCCGATGGTTTCCTCTGCGTAGCTTGTGGAGTAGCCGCTCATGCCGTCACCACCCATGTAGTATGTTTCGAAGGGCGACTTCTTGTCCTTGTTGTAAGAACCCAAGATACCAAATTCGAAGCGTGTCATCAGCACGAAGCATTTCTGTGCACTGGATAGTGCGGTATAGGTCTTTGTCTTGAATTTCCACTTGTGATATTCAATCCAACGGTATTTCTCCTGCTGTTCATCGTAATAGCGGTCGATGTCGGTGTTGTACGTTTCAGCTGTAGCCAGCGAACCATAGTCCTTGTTGTCGAAGAGCGACCAGGGTGGGGTGAGTGTCACTGATGCCAGGAACTCAGAACCACGGCGCGGGAAGAGCTGGTTGTCGGTTGAGGTACGCGACAGGGTGAGTCCCAGGTTGACGTTGTTACAGTTACCGTTTCTGATGATGAAGTAGCTCCAGTCGCGCAACATATAGCGTGTATAAGCCAGCTGCATGGAGAGCTGGAAGTAGTCGTCAGGCCAACGCAGGCGCTTACCCCATCCAATGGATGCACCAAACAGCTCGATATACTTGTCCTCATCGTAGAGCGATGTCATGTCATAATACCCGCTGTTGTAGCTACCCATGCCATAGGCATAGTTGTAGTAGTTGTTCATCCATGCCGAGTTGCGGTAGGTACTAGAGATATCGGTCTGCTTGGAGAAGAAGGCGTTCACGCTAAATGCATTGGGTCGCTTTCCACCGAACCATCCCGTCGAGTAACCGGTAGATATGGAGTAGTAGTAGCTACCATTGGACTGGAACGACAGTGACAGTTGCTCGCCGTCGCCAATAGGCAGGATGCCACGATGCATACGGTTCTTGCCAAAGAGGTTACGCATGGAAAAGTTAGTTAGTTTGATACCCACACGTCCAATGATACCTGTCTGTCCCCAACCGAGTGAGAACTCGAGCTGGTCGTTGGACTTGGACTGCAACTCCCAGTTGATGTCAACCGTACCGTCTTCGTAGTTGGGCTTAACGTCAGGATTAATCTTTTCCGGGTCGAAGAAACCCATGGAGGCTATTTCACGAACAGAACGCTCAATGGCACTCTTGGAGAACAGGTCTCCAGGCTTAGTACGCAGCTCACGGCGTACCACCTCTTCGTAAAGACGGTCGTTACCATAGATGCGTATGTGGCTGAGGTGTGCCTGGGTTCCTTCCTGAATGCGCATCTCAAGATCGATAGAATCGCCGACAATGTTGATTTCTGTTGGGTCGAGGTTGTAGAAAAGGTAACCGTTGTTCCAGTAGTAGTTGCCCACGGCGTCTTCATCTTCCTTTAGACGCTTGTTCATCTTCTTCTGGTTGTATACGTCACCCGTCTTCATGTCGAGTACGGCATTCAAGTAGTCGCTGTTAACAACGGTATTGCCCACCCATGTGATATTGCGGATGTAGTATTTTTGTCCTTCGTCGATTTTGACATAGACGTTGACGTGCTTCTCGTCGACTGTCCAAACGGAGTCTTCAAGAATGGCAGCATCGCGGAATCCTAACTCATTGTACTTGTCTATCAGGGTCTTCTTGGCCTCTTCGTAGCGTTCGGGAGTATACTTCTTGGCCTTGAACATAGTGCTGAACTTACCAGCTTCATTAATCTTTCCAAAAGCTCCCTTCTTAAACATATTACCCTTGATTTTGCTGTCGGACAGCAGCTGGTTGCCTTCAAAGATGATTTTGCGCACCTTCATTTTGCTCTTCTTGTCGACATTGATATCGAGGATGACCTCGTTTTTGCCAGACACGTCGTCTCGCTGCACAATGTCGATTTCTGCATTCTTGTAACCCTTGTCGTCGAAGTATTTCTTGGCAAGAATCTTAGCGCGGTCAATCATGTTGGGTGTAATCTGTGCACCTCTCATGATGCCCAACTTAACCTCCATGTCCTCACGTTCCGACTTTTTCAAGCCATTGTAGTTAATGGCGCTGACGCGTGGTCGGGTGGCCAGATGGATACAAAGATACACTTTGGAGCCTACAATGGAGTCTGCGGTGATAGAAGCCCTTGAAAAAAGTCCATGCTTCCAGTAGCGTTTGATGGCCTCGGTAATCTCTGTACCAGGAACGCTGATGGATTGTCCGACGGAGAGGCCTGACAGTCCAATGAGCACATAGTCTTCATACCCCTCCACACCCTTTACGGTTATACCGCCTATTTCACATTGACGCGGTGTTCCGGCATAAGAAATGTCTGGGTTGACAATGACATCCTGGGCATAGGAAGTGATGGCTGATAGATGACAAGTGAAAAGTACCAAAAGTAACTTGGCACCTGTCTTGATGGTCGCTTCCTTATATTTCAATATATCCAATAGCATCGTTTATCGTTTATCGTTTATCACTTCTCGTTTCTTACTTCTTCCTCTACCTGTGCTTCGGTCTTGCCAAAACGGCGCTGACGGCGCTGATAGCTCTCGATGGCCTTGTGTAAAGCTTCTTCGTCGAAGTCTGGCCAATAGGTGTCACAAAAGTATAGCTCCGAGTAGGCAATCTGCCAAAGTAGATAGTTCGAGATACGCAGCTCGCCGCCTGTACGGATGAGCAGGTCAGGGTCTGGCATGAAGCTGGTTTGCAGGTGACGGCTTACAAAGTCTTCCGTGATGTCCTCGGCTCGCAGACCTCCTGATTTCAGATTCTTGAAAATGTTACAAGGCTGTTCTTCCAGGTCATGCACTTCGGTTATAATCTGTCGTACGGCTTCAGTAATCTCCCAACGGCTGGAGTAGCTCAATGCCACCACCATTGTCATGGCATTATTCTGGGCAGTGTGTTCCTCAGTATCTTTCAGTTTCTGCTGCACATCATCGGGTAGTCGCTTGGTGTCGCCGATGACACGGAAACGCACATTGTTCTTCATGAATATCTCATCCTCCAGCGACGTAAGCACCAAGCCCATTAAGGCAGAAATCTCGTCGGCTGGCCGGTTCCAGTTTTCTGTAGAGAAGGTATATAGCGTCAGATACTTTACTCCCAGGCGAGTACACTCAGAAGTAATGCGGCGTACTGCTTCTACTCCAGCTTTATGGCCGTAGCTGCGCTCTTTACCCCGTTCTGTTGCCCAGCGCCCATTGCCATCCATGATGATAGCTATATGCTGGGGAATGTATTTTAATTCATAGTTCATAGCTTACAATTACATATTAGTCATTATCATTGTGACATGTCTTGCATTTTGCCCATAGGTCGTATGTCACAGAAACCCGTAGCTGACTATAGCAGTCCGTGTTCTTGAACATGCCGCTACTCTTGATGCCGTAGGGGTCTTTAACGCCGTCCAAAAGGTCGCTGGTAGAGAAATGTATAGTCCACTCGACACCGAGATTCAGACGGTCACCGATTTTGTATTTGACACCACCTCCCAATGGGATGTTCATCGCCATTTCCGTGGTGTTTGTTGTGTTGGGTTTGGCTATGGACATACCCATACCTATATATATATAAGGTGTCAGCCTCTTTGCACCTCTGTACTCCTCGCCCGTACCATACGGCCAGAAGTTGTATTCATATCTCAATCCTACATCGACTAAGCTGGTCTTAAAGCTATAGTATGTGATGTCAGGGTAGTATGTCTTGGCATTGCTTGACGAGCCTTTCAGCTGTCCGTAGCTCATGTTCAGAGCCAGTGCCATTCGTGGATCAAAGCGGTATTTCGCCAAGATAGAACCCATGGGTTGAATCTCTTTGAAAAGGTTGCCGTTGAAGTCGCCTAAGTAGGTTAATGCACCTATGCCGCCACCAATCTCTAAACGATACTCTGGCTGATTCTGGGCATTGGCATTGAGCGTGAAGAACACAGTTTGTAGCGTGAAGAGTACTGCGTAACGAAGCACGCAGCCCAACCGTTTGTATTTGTGTCTTGTTTCTGCACCATTCATGATGGGCATAGCATCTTTCACACGCTTCATTTGCCGGCTTTTACTTACTCTTGTACAACCCACCCGAGTTTATTGAGGCGCCCCCTCCATATTTGACCCGTTTTTCCGCAGAAGAGCCATAGGTTATTGTCATCGTCTCTAGCCATGGCCATGGAGTTGGTGGTGTCGTCGAATGCATCGGGCAATTGGTAACTTTTGTTGGCTTTCCAGGTGATGCCGTCATCACGGCTCTGGTATATTTGTGTATAGGCAGGACTGGCATCATCGGTACCGATAATTTCTCCTCCGATTGCCAAAATCCCATCGTCGTATGCTACAAGGCTTAGGTTCTCCAGACGTGGCAGTGTGTATTGGTTGTTTTCCGAACGATCCAGATATGTCCAAATGCCTTCTGGCGTATATTCATCATTGTCGACAATTTTACGCCAAACCATGGCAATTGTCTCTTGCGGATATTCTTCTTTAGAGCGGTTGCCAACCATGAGCGCATATTCAGTATTCTCAGCATATTCCAATGGATAGCTAACAAAAGCGATATCGCGGACTGGCAGCATCGAAGGGTCCTCGTCCAAGATGTCTTCTTCCCACGTTGTTCCACCATCGCGTGAAATCATCAGTTTGTTGTCTGTCGAGAGCGCATAAATCTCTTCTTTTGTGGCCCCTATCCAGCACTTGATGCCTTCAGGCAGCTCATTGCTGGAAGCAGATACTGGAGTCAGCTTACCTTCTTTATCAACATAAAATGTGATATTTTCCTCCCCGATGTCGCCGGCTACATACATCTGGCCATTCCAAAAATGTGCTTTTAGGTTAGTAAGCATTTGCAGCTCCTCGCTGTCTGCCAGCTGGTGCCATACAAAATCACTACCTTCTTCCTTGTGGACATTGACATTGACCAGATATTCAGTATTGTTGCCTGTGTTATCGCTTGAATAGACGATGAACTTACGTTGGCTCGTAAAGTTGATGGTGTCTGAGGAGCTATATATATACAAAACGTTTTCGTCCTCCACATCCTGAATGAATAAGTTGCCATAGTTTTTTGTGTTAACTGTGCAGAGCACATGGGCTACGTCCGTCCCAATAGGCAGCGAATCAGTATTATAGATAAGTTTTAGATTCTGGTCGATATGGAAACGATAGCTGCTGCCATTAATCGTTTTCTTGACAATGGAGTCTGTGCCATCCTTTTTGGTCTGGTGCTGATAACGGGTCAGTGTACCCAATGTGAACGACGTGATGGCTGCGTCGTTATAAGATGCTGTATCGCTGCTTGAATTCAAACACGAAGTCATGACGGCAATCGTCGTCAACAGCATACATATAGTTTTTATTTGTCTCATGAGTTGAATGAATTCAAATTTGGGTGCAAATTTACGCACAATTCCGCAAATTTGAGAATTTTTGTGCCTTTTATTAAGTTAAATATATGATAAAATGTAATATTTTAGGTTTATTTATCAAAAGAGCGCGGTATGAATCACACACTCCGCGCTCTTTTTTTAACGGATATCAGTGTGCGTCAACGTAATAACACTTAGAATTGTGGTAAACGCAACAGACACTAACAGGGCCGTCGTTTGAAAATCTAATAACATAATCTTTACCTTAAATCTATTAACTACTAACCTAATGAATGATGTTGCAATCGTCACGATTGACAATGCAAAGGTACGAAGAAAGTTAAGAGTGGAGGAGGTAGAATGCCGATATTTTTCTAAAAGGCTATTCCTTTTTGACCTACATCAAAAGGCACCACTGAATATCCAGCGGTGCCTTCTTATGCATGATAATGATAATCTTTCAATTATTTTGCATTACCCCTCGTTTTACAATTTGGGTCCTGCAGCTACGAGAGCCTTACCAGCTTCGTTGCCTTCGTACTTCTTGAAGTTCTTGATGAAGCGGCCGGCGAGATCCTTAGCCTTCTCCTCCCACTCAGCACGGTTCTGATAGGTGTCGCGAGGATCAAGAATGCCCCATGCTACACCATCAAGCTCTGTTGGTACCTCGAAATCGAAGTATGGAATCTTCTTGGTGGGTGCGTTCAGAATAGCACCACCCAGGATGGCGTCGATGATACCACGTGTATCCTTGATAGAGATACGCTTGCCAGTGCCGTTCCAGCCTGTGTTTACGAGGTAAGCCTTGGCACCGCTCTTCTCCATACGTTTAACCAGTTCCTCGGCATACTTTGTGGGATGCAGCTCGAGGAATGCCTGACCGAAGCAAGCAGAGAACGTAGGAGTTGGCTCTGTAATGCCACGCTCTGTACCTGCCAGTTTGGCTGTAAAGCCAGAGAGGAAGTAGTACTTGGTTTGCTCAGGAGTCAGGATAGATACGGGAGGCAGTACGCCAAATGCGTCAGCACTCAGGAAGATGACGTTCTTAGCCTCAGGACCAGCACTCTTTTGGTTTACCTTCTGGGCAATCTTTTCAATGTGGTTGATAGGATAGCTCACACGGGTATTCTCGGTCACACTCTTGTCTGCGAAGTCAATCTTGCCAGCCTCGTCAACAGTTACGTTCTCAAGCAGTGCATCGCGGCGGATTGCATTGTATATGTCGGGCTCGCTCTCCTTGTCGAGGTTGATAACCTTGGCATAGCAGCCACCCTCGAAGTTGAATACGCCCTCATCATCCCATCCGTGCTCGTCGTCACCAATGAGCAGGCGCTTCGGGTCGGTAGACAGCGTGGTCTTACCGGTACCAGACAGACCAAAGAAGATAGCGGTATTCTTACCCTCCATATCAGTGTTAGCCGAGCAGTGCATAGAAGCGATACCCTGCAGAGGCAGGTAGTAGTTCATCATGGAGAACATACCCTTCTTCATCTCACCACCGTACCAAGTGTTAATGATACACTGCTCGCGAGAAGAAGTGTTGAAGGCAACACAGGTCTCTGAGTTCAGACCCAGTTCCTTATAGTTCTCTACCTTAGCCTTGGAAGCATTATAGATGACGAAGTTAGGCTCAAAGTTCTCCAGTTCCTCAGCTGTAGGCTGAATGAACATGTTCTTTACAAAGTGGGCCTGCCAGGCAACCTCCACGATGAAACGGACACGCAGACGGGTAGCCTCGTTGGCACCGCAGAAAGCATCCATTACATACAGGTTCTTGTTGCAAAGCTCCTTGATGGCAATTTCCTTTACCTTGGCCCAAACCTCCTCACTCATGGGGTGGTTGTCGTTCTTATATTCCTCAGAAGTCCACCATACCTTATCCTCGCTCTGTGCATCCTTTACGATGTACTTGTCCTTAGGCGAGCGGCCGGTGTAAATACCAGTCATTACGTTAACGGCGTTGAGCTCGGTGTTTACGCCCTTGTCGAAACCCTCGAGTCCAGCTTTAGTTTCCTCTTCAAAGAGGTACTCATACGACGGATTGTGAGCAATCACGGTTGAACCGGTGATGCCATACTGTGTCAAATCTAACTTTGCCATAATTGTTGTTTTTTATAATGAGTTTACCTATTATCTTGAAATCGGATGCAAAGTTACAAAATAATTGTGAATTGTGAAATGTGAATTAAATTTTATTCACTATCCTTTGGCAGTTTTTGAGTTAAAGTATTTAAAAATCGCTTGTTGCAGTCTTTTTTTGTCACACTGACATGTCAAAACCATATGATGGTAAAAACATCAAGTCTGATGGTTACAGATATCTTGAATCAGAAGGCTTGCTAGTGTCATACCAAAAACGGCTGTTATCTGTACCAACGACCCCTTGCTTTTGTCTTTCTGAGCTTGTATAGGCTCATCAGAATAGACGCATTTGAATTTTCGTTTTGGGAAATGTTGCTCCTTTTTGAAATGGTTGCGTAGAGCCCTTGCCAGCGGGTCTCCTTTTACTTTCCAAAATTCATCTACACAGACCCTTGTCGCATCTGTTTTCAAAGCAGCACCCATAGACGAATAGAAACGTGATTTTGTCTGACATGCCATTAAGATGAGCAGTGCCTTGTCTTTCAAAGAGTCAATGGCATCAATGATGTAGTCATAACTACTTATGTCGAATGTGTTCGCAGTCGACTCGCAGAAAGTATTCTGAATGGCAGTGATTTCTGCCTCAGGATTAATAGTCAGCAGCCGTTTCTTCAGGGTGTCCACTTTTATTTGCCCTACTGTTTCTGTTGTTGCCATCAACTGGCGGTTGATGTTTGTCACGTCAACGACGTCAAAGTCGACAATGGTGAGTTTACGCACTCCTGTGCGCACCAATGCTTCTGCGCACCAAGAACCAACACCGCCTATGCCAAAGATGATGACCCGTTGCAGTGCTATACGCTCCATATTATCGCTTCCCAGAAGCTGTTCTGCCCGTTGGAAAATGGCTTGTTTCATAGCCGCCTTGTTTTGTTATAACTTAATCGTTTCACTGCAAAGGTATGAAAATAAACTTTATTAACACAAAAACACCTGTACTTTTAAAAAAACTTAGTACTTTTGTATCCGAAAATAGAAAACCTAAGACATGATACAAGTAATTAATTTCGCAGAACAAAACACCATCATCAACCATTTTATGGCTGGGTTGCGTGACAAGAATTATCAGAAGAACCGTCTGACCTTTCGCCATAATGTTGAGCGTATCGGTGAGATGATGGCCTATGAGCTTTCAAAAACTTTAGAGTATAAGCCGAAGACTGTCAAGACGCCATTAGGTGTTGTGGACATTCCACTCATCAGACAGGAAGACATGGTCATAGCAACGGTATTACGTGCTGGTCTGCCCTTTCATCAGGGTTTTCTCAATGTATTTGATCAGGCCGACAATGCCTTTGTATCTGCATTTCGTATGTATATTAATCGTGAACATACGGAGGTTGGGGTACACGCGGAGTACATGGCTACTCCTAGCCTCAAAGGGCGAACGTTAGTGGTTGTTGACCCCATGTTGGCAACAGGTGGTAGCTTGGCTGCTGCTATTGAGGCTTTGTTCCAGGCTGGTAGACCCAAGAAGATTCACGTTTGCTGTATTATTGCTGCTCCGGAAGGTGTTGAGACGCTTAAGGAATTTCTGCCTGATGGTTCAACCATTTGGTGTGCTTCTATCGATCAAGGCATGAACATGCAGAAGTACATTGTACCTGGTTTCGGTGACTGTGGTGATCTCTGTTTTGGTGAGAAACTACAGAGTTTCCGCAAGTTAGCTGACAAGGAATTAAAGAAGAAAGGCCTCCTCTGAGGCCTTTCTTTTATTTACCATGATGTTATTTCCCTACTTCACTTCCCAAATGTCGTTGGTTTCCAGAAGTTCTGCGAAATTGTGGTATTTCTTCTTGGCACTGATGTCCTGAATCTGCAGCGTGACTGCTTCATCGTAGGTAGGTGCGTCGACATCGCGAATGACGCCTAAGGCTACAGGGAATCCATCGCCATTACCCATTAATGCAAGCTTCAGTTGCAGGGTGTTATCCTCGCAATGGGCATCGTGAACTAGTACGTCGTCCAATGTGTATCCGTCCTTCCCAATTTCGACGATTTTCAGCCCGAAACCTTCCTGAACGAGACCGAACTCATTGTTTTCACCAAATACCAGTTTTTCTCCATGACGCACATAAATGGCATTCTTCTTGCGGCCTTCTTTGTTGTAGACAGCTTCGTGAGTCCCATCATTGAAGATGACACAGTTCTGGAGAATCTCGCAGACCGCAGCACCTTTGTGCTCATAAGCAGCCTTTAATATATCTACAGTACCTTGCGCATCTGTAGCTACCGCACGTGCAAAGAAATGGCCTCGTGCTCCGAAGCACAGCTCTGCAGGACGGAAGGGGTCTTCTACTGTTCCATAGGGGCTTGACTTAGAAACAAATCCGCGGGGGGAAGTGGGAGAGTACTGTCCCTTGGTCAGACCATAGATGCGGTTGTTCAGAAGTATCATATTCAGGTTGATGTTACGGCGGTTGGCATGAATGAAGTGATTGCCGCCAATTGCCAGTCCGTCACCATCGCCAGAGACCTGCCATACGGTAAGATTGGGATTGGCAACCTTCGCTCCTGTAGCGATGGCAGCTGCACGACCATGGATGGTATTCATGCCGTAAGTGGCCATATAGTGAGGCAAACGGCTTGAACAGCCAATGCCCGATATTACTGCTGTATCGTGAGGAGCGACTCCGATTTCTGCTAATGCTTTGTGGAACGATGCCAGGAAGAAGTGGTCACCGCAACCAGGACACCAACGCGGTTGTCCTTTCTTATAATCTTGTGCTGTATAACTCATATTTCCTACTTTTTATTTTTTTAATATCTCCTCGAATGCATTGACGAGTTCTTCAACCACGAAGGGCTGACCTTTAACTTGGTTGAACTGGTAAGGTGTAAAGTTGTCGACTTTCATGCGCAAATAGGCAGCTAACTGGCCCATGTTTTGTTCGGCAACCACTACCTTCTTGTATTTTTTCATCACGTCCGCAGTATTCTTAGGTAGCGGATTCAAGTACTTGAACTGTGCCTGGGCAACCTTGTAACCCTTAGCGCGGAGCTCGTCCATAGCAGCATGCAGATGTCCGTAGGTGGAACCAAAACCAACGATGAGTAAATCTGCATTATCAGCATCGCCACCGACCTCAAGGTCGGGAACCTGGATGTTGGCAATCTTTTGCTGACGCAGTCGTGTCATCAGGTCGTGATTTTCTGGATTGGTCGAGATTGCTCCAGTCTTAGAGTCCTTCTCCAGTCCGCCTAAAATATGGGTAAATCCTTTGCGACCAGGTACAGCCCAATAGCGTGTGCCGTTTTCTGCACGCATATATGGAGTCCACTTCTCCTTCAATTCCTCAGGAACATAGGGGGGATTTATGCTATCGAGCTTGTCCATCTCTGGCAGCTTAAAGGCACCGGAACCATTGGCAATATATGCGTCGGTCAGCAATGCGACAGGTGTCATATGTTCCAAAGCAATCTTGCATGCCTGATAAGCAGCATCGAAACAGTCGGCAGGGCTAGTTGCTGCCAATACGGGCATGGGACTTTCGCCGTTACGTCCGAAAAGTACTTGCAGAAGGTCGGTCTGTTCTGATTTTGTTGGCAGTCCCGTAGCCGGACCACCGCGCTGTACGTCGAGTACTACTAATGGTAGTTCCATGATGACGGCCAGGTTCATGGCTTCTGACTTCAGGCAGATACCGGGACCAGAAGTTGAAGTGACAGCCAGTGCACCAGCAAAAGATGCTCCTAATGCAGAAGCAGCGCCACTGATTTCGTCTTCACATTGTACGGTTTTTACACCCAGCGACTTGTGCTTTGACAACTCATGTAGCACGTCAGTTGCAGGAGTGATGGGGTAGGAGCCCAAATAAAGCTTCAGACCAGCTTTTTCTGCAGCTGCAATAAATCCGTATGCCGTAGCCTTGTTGCCAGTGATATCCATATAGCGTCCGGGAACTTTGTTCTTGGTTTCTATACGGCGAACATTTACAGCACTTGAATGGGTGTTGTGACCATAGTCGTATCCAGCCTGTACCACCTTGATGTTGTTCTCGGCAATCTGCGGTTTCTTGGCAAATTTCTCCTTCAGGAAGTTGGCTACCAGCGAAAGGTCACGGTCAAAGAGCCAGCAAACCAGTCCCAGTGCAAACATGTTACGGCATTTCAGAATAGTCTTATTGTCCATACCGGTGTCAGCCAAACAGTCCTTAACCATTTGTGTCAATGGACATTGGATGACGCGGTCTGGGTCGATGCCCATTTCGCCCAAGTAGTCTTCGCTCTCGAACTGAGCCTTTTTCAAGTCGTTAGGTCCGAATGCGTCAGTATCTATAATAATGGTAGCATCAGGCTTTGCGTAGCGATACTGCGTTTTCAAAGCTGCTGCGTTCATGGCCACCAGAACGTCACACTTGTCACCAGGTGTATATACTTGGCCGGCGCCAATATGTACCTGAAAACCCGATACACCTGTCAGCGAACCTTGCGGGGCGCGGATGTCAGCAGGATAGTCTGGGAATGTTGAAATACCATTGCCTACGGTAGCGCTAACCGTAGAGAAGATGTTTCCGGCTAACTGCATACCATCTCCGGAATCACCTGAGAAGCGAACAACAACTTGTTCGAGCTCTTGAATGTTTAAATGTTCAGCCATAATATAATAATGTATGTACTAGTTGCTTTTTTCTTTTCCGCGTGCAAAGGTAGTGCAAAATGTAGAAAGCCCCAAAAAAAATCCCATAAAAATGCAAGAAAGGATGTGTCAATATTTAAATGAACTGCCGCCAAGGAATTCTCGGAGCAGCGAGGTTGGTGGTATTTGCGCTTCAGAAATAGGACGTATGTATTTTAGAAATTTCAACAGACGATGGGCTTCTGCATGTTCCGCGCAGTTTTCTGGCACTTGCTCCAATAGTGGCTCTACTTGGCTTTTGATGACAGCCAGTTCGAAGAGCATAGCAGAATTGAACATCGCGTCGGCATTTTCCTGATAGGGGAATATCCATTTATTCTCACCTTTTCGTACGCTTGGCCATCTCCGTATGGTTTCTTTGGCATTCACTCCCCTGTATTTGTTGTCGCGGATAATGCGACGCAGCAGTCGGTTGTCAGTCGTTGGAATATAGTTGTGGTTGTCTAACAGGATGGTGGTTAGTGCCGAGGCGTAGATACGGAAGAGCTGGCTGTCAGGTATATTGGCGGTCAGTTCTGGGTTCAGAGCGTGGATGCCTTCAACAACTAATATCTCGTTGCCCTTCAATCGCAACTTCTTGCCGCTCAGCTCGCTCTTGCCTGTCTGGAAATTGTAGCGCGGCAGTTCTACCTCTTCACCTTTGAACAAGGCATTCATTTGTTCGTTCAGCAGGGGGATGTCCAATGCATGCAGATGTTCAAAATCGTAGTCGCCATTCTCGTCACGTGGCGTTTTGTCGCGATCCAGAAAATAGTCATCAAGCGATATGCCGATAGGATGTATACCATTGACAGCCAATTGTACCGATATGCGTTTGCAGGTGGTCGTCTTGCCACTGCTTGACGGACCGGCAATCAGAACCATTTTAATGCCTGGCCTGCGGGCTATCTCGTCGGCTATTTGGGCAATCTTCTTCTCTTGCAGAGCCTCGCCCAGTTGGATGAGCCCATTGGCATATCCTTTTTCAATGGCTTTGTTTAGGTCGCCTACGGTTCTCATGCCTAATATTTCCTGCCATCGGTGGTGCTCTTTGAAGATCTCGAACATTTTATCCTGACGCATGAAGGCCCCCAGTTTAGCTGGATTTTCCTTTGAAGGAATGCGCAGTAGCAGGCCATTATAATAGTATTCAAGGCCGAACAAATGGAGCATCCCTGTGGAGGTGAGTAGTGCACCATAATAATAGTCTACATAACCGTCTATGTCGTAATAGGTCGTATAAAGTGATCCCAATCCTTCGAGCAGTTTTACCTTTGAAAGTGAGTTGGAATCGCGGAACATCTGAATGGCTTCTTCTGTAGTGGACTCATGACGATGGATGGGGATGTCGGCATTAATGATTTCTTTCATCTTGTCCCGCAGGATATTCACATCATCGGGAGTAACGTCTCTCCGCTTTCCTTCATCGTCTTTCAATCGTAGGTCTATATAGTAACCGTTCGAAACGGGGATGTCAATGACTACCGTACAGAGAGGCCACAATTCGTGTGCAGCCTTGTTTAGTACAAAGAATAGCGTACGGGTGTAAGCACGGATGGAGGATGAGTCGTGCAAGTCAAGGAATTCTATGTCTTTTGGCTTGTAGACGCGAAAGTGAAGACCTTCCTCCCGATTGTTTACTCTGGCAATGATGGGACCATACTCCATTTTGAGCCCTAACTGAGCGAAGATATCAGAAAGTTGGCTTCCCATATTGATATTGAGAGTCTCCTGGGTATTTTTGCAGCGTATTTGGACGAAATGATGATGTGCTGTGATCTGCTTGTCTACATTTGTGTTATTGGCAGAATCGTTTTTTTGTTCCTGTTGTTTCATAGTCATGATAGTTCTTTGTTGGTGCAAAGTTAATAAAAAATGCTGATAAACAGAAGCAAAAGGTTTTCATTTTTATCCTATTTCCCCAAAATATTCACTCTCAGCCATTCGCAAATGACAAAAAAAGATTATCTTTGCACAAAAATTCAAAGTACAAATGCATATGATTGACAAATGCAGAGCTTTTCTGGCCAAACCATTTTTACGTGACTATCGCTTCCTATTGGGACTTTGGCTCTTGTTGGGAGTCGTTTCGGCCTTGGCAAAAATGCATCACCACAATAATTTTTTGATATTCCGTGGAGAGTTTTGGCATACTTTGCAACAACTGCCTCTTTATGTGGCTTATCCTGCGGAGTATTTCGATGTGAATCACTATGGCCCGTTGTTTTCTTTGGTTATTGCTCCCTTTGCTGTAGTTCCTGAGTGGTTGGGGTTAATACTTTGGTGTGTATGTCTGTCGTTGTTCCTCTATGTGGCCGTCAGACGTTCAGACCTTTCGAAGTATCAGCACGTGTTCGTCTTTTGGTTCTGTGCACATGAACTGCTAACAGCTTTGTTCATGCAGCAGTTTAACATAGCTATTGCAGCCATCATTGTGCTGGCTTTCTTCCTGATAGAGCGAGAACGGGATACGGAGGCGGCCTTCTTCATCGTGCTCGGCACATTGGTCAAGCTCTATGGTATAGTGGGATTGGCATTCTTCTTCTTCTCCAAGCATAAAGTAAGGTTTGTCTTATCGATGATATGTTGGAGTGCAGTGCTGTTTGCGCTGCCCATGCTCATCAGCAGCCCAGACTATATTATCGGTCAGTATCATGATTGGGTAATATGTCTGACGGAGAAGAATGGTGAGAATCTGGAATCAATAGCTCAGAATATCTCGTTACTGGGTATGGCACATCGCGTTACAGGCCTCCAGTTTAGCGACTTATGGCTGATTCTGTTAGGTATGTTGATGTTCTGTGTCCCTTATCTGCGCTTCTCGCAATACAAGCATGTCGCCTTCCGCCAAACACTATTAGCTTCTGTGCTGATGTTTGTCGTCTTGTTTTCGACGGGTAGTGAGTCCAGTAGCTATATCATTCCGTTTGTAGGTATTGTTTTTTGGTATACGGCTGCTCCATGGAAACGGGGGTGGTGGGATATTGCGCTAATGGTCTTTGCCTTTGTGCTGAGTAGCCTATCGCCCAGCGATTTGTTTCCTGCCTATATACGGAAAGAGTGGGTGCAGCCCTACGCATTAAAGGCATTGCCCATCACACTGATATGGCTTAAACTGTGTTATGAGATGTACACCAAGGATTATGCTGCCAACAAGTAGGAATGCCGATTATTCGAGTATTTCAGCAATGTTATAGAGAGGTCTGTGTTTTACCTCTGTGAAAATCTTGCCGATATAGATGCCCGTCACACCCACTGATATCAGTATGAACCCGCCTACCAGCCAGATGGATAGGATGAGTGATGACCATCCTGGTACGGCAGTACCTACTATCAGGGCATGAAGCACATAGAAACCAATCATCAAGCTTATAACCAAAAAAATGACGCCCAGATAGGTAATGATATACAGCGGCCTGACGCTGAAGGACGTGATGCCGTCAATCGCGAGGTTGAGCATTTTCCTCAGTGTGTATTTTGAACTGCCAGCCTCTCTTTCGCTGATGACATCATCGACTGTGGTTGATGGCAGTCCTATCATAGGTATAAGCCCGCGCAGATAGAGGCTCCGTTCGTCATAGCCCGCTAAGATGTCAAGTGCCCGTTTGCTCATCAACCTGAAGTCGGCATGATTATAGACGCAATTGACCCCCATGGAACCCTGCAGTTTGTAGAAAGCTTCTGCTGTCATACGCTTCATTGCAGGGTCTGCCTTACGTGATACTTTGACACCGTAAACAATATCGTTCCCAGCTTCAAAGTTTCTCACCATTTGCGGAATGCATTCAATGTCGTCCTGCAAGTCGGCATCGATGGTTATGACTGCGTCAGCCCATTTCCTCACAGTCATCATACCTGCCATGATAGCATTCTGATGTCCTACATTGCAGGTTAGGTTGATGCCCTTCACAAACTTGTTCTCCTGATGCTGTGTCTTGATAATGTCCCATGTGCGGTCACGGCTTCCGTCATTGACAAAAACCATCATCGAGTCATCGCTGATGAGCCCTTCTGCTATCATACGTTCGAAAAGAGCTGTCAGACGCTCGACTGATAGTGCCAATACCTCTTCCTCGTTATAGCATGGCGATATGGTTGCTAACTTAATCATGATTGTCGATCGGCAAATTCTGTAAAGGTTATAAACTCGTGGCCCTGTTTTTTCAGCATCTTAACAAGCTTGTCCAGCCGCTCTGCCATCTGTCGGCCGCTGTGGTTCCTAATGATAAACGGCATCTTGAATTCAGGATGCTCTTTCAATTCGTAGAACTCCCAGGGGTGGAAGTAGGTGACAAAGTAACCGTCGTGGCTAAGTACGCGGCGCACAAGCAGGTGATAGAGCTTCTCTGGCAGGTTGTGTAGCGACAGCCAAAACAAAGGGAATCGTAGCCAGGGTGTTACCGAGGCTGGAATCTGCATCACACCGTCCTTCATGAACCATGTGCGGGGAGCCGTCAGGTGCATGTATCGTCCTGGTATGAAAGCGGGGTTTAAAGACGAATTGTAGCGATAGCCAGCTCGTCTGATCTCCGATTCTACCACAGGGAACATACGTGGTTGTCGATAACCGTAGACCTTGCGCCCAGTAACGCGTTCCACTATTTCCTTGGATAATGCGAAATCTGTTTCTTTGGGTTGCCAATGGTCTACTCCATGGCAAGCCACTTCGTGTCCCTCGTCCATGATACGCTTCATGACTTCTGGGGCATTCTCGGCAAAATTGCCTGTACAGAAGAAGGTGGCATGTACACCGTTTTGCCGCAATACGTCAAGTATGCGGTGAGTGCCTTCTACAGATACTTTCATTCCCTCTTCCAAAGGGAATTCCACTCCGTGCTCGCGGGGTACATCAAACTCTTCCGTGTCAAAGCTTAGCAGAATCATGCTCTTGTAGATTTTATGACTGCAAAATTACGAAATATCATCGTAAAAAACAAGCGATTTATGTTTTTTTGAGCGATATCCTTCCTATTCTTTTGTTTTTTATGTAACTTTTGCTTTGCAGAAGTTACTTTGTCTCGGAAATGAAAAGAAAAACAAGTTTTCCTTTTGCATTTCACTCGACTTTTCGTAACATTGCGGTCAGAGACCGCGAAATTACTATGCTCGGCATAAAAAATAAATCAATTTATTTTGTTCTGCTCTCGTTTTTTCGTAACTTTGTGGCGTTATGGCCGATTTCATGATAGGATTCGATGCCAAGCGCATCGTCAGGAATGGTACTGGACTGGGTAGCTATGGTCGTACTCTTGTCAACGACCTCTCCGCATCCTCTGGTTTGCAGTTGAGGCTTTATGCGCCCGATGAGGGGCGTATCGACCTGCGTAATCAGATTGTTATGCGTCCGAATGTCAGCTTCAGCATAGCAGGAAAGCATGGGTTGTCTGCTGCGTGGTGGCGCATGTCGTCTATTGTTGGTGATCTTCAGCGTGATGGCGTACAACTCTATCACGGATTGTCTGGTGAGCTCCCTATAGGTATCCGCAAGAGTGGCATCCATAGCATCGTGACCATTCATGACCTTATATTTATGCGCCATCCAGAATTCTATCATTGGGCTGATGTGAAGATATATTCCTGGAAGTTCCGCCAGACAATTCGTGAAGCAGACCACATTATAGCCATCAGCGAGTGTACCAAGCGCGACATCATGGAGTTGGGTGGTGTCGAAGAGCAGCGTATTAGCGTCATCTATCAGAGTTGTGCTCCACGTTTTACGCCAGTAGTTGACGCGTCGTTAAAGGAGGAAATATGCCAATACTATTGTTTGCCTGACCGTTTCGTTCTTAGTGTTGGATCCATCGAACAGCGTAAAAACATACTGTTGGCCGTTCGTGCCCTTGCCTATTTGCCTAACGATGTCAATTTGGTCATAGTGGGACGTCGCACGCACTATGCTGACAGCGTGGCTGACTTTGCGCGTCGCCAGGGATTAGCGTCGCGTGTATTGATGTTCCACGATGTTCCAGACCAGCATTTGCCTGCTTTCTATGCTTTGGCTGAGTCGTTTGTCTATCCTTCTGTTTACGAAGGCTTTGGGATTCCTATTATCGAGGCAGTCAACTGTGGTCTGCCTGTTGTGGCCTGTACTGGTTCTTGCCTTGAAGAGGCTGGCGGTCCGGATTGTCTTTATGTCGCTCCTGACGACGAGCATGCAATGGCAACGGCCATCAGCCACACTTTGCGTGGAGCAGATGGCCGTGATGTCCGTATAGCCCGCAGCCAGCAATATGTCCGTCGCTTCAGCGGTGCCGATGTCGCTGGACAAGTTGTTGACCTCTATCGTCGCATTCTTCTTTAGAAGGCAGCCTGAATTTTTGCGGCAATTTCTTTCATTTCCTCCTCAGTCAGCTTTAGCTTTTCGCGACGGAAGTCAGCATCAGCTTCAGTCTGCATGGGAATCAGGTGAATGTGTGCGTGAGCTACCTCAAGCCCCAGTACCACCTGGGCAACTTTCTTGCAGGGGAAAGCCTTTTTGATGGCAATAGCTACGCGCTTGGCAAACTGCTGGTAACGTGCCAGCTCATCGTCGTCCATGTCGAAGAAATAGTCCACTTCGCGGCGTGGAATCACTAACGTGTGTCCCTTTACCAGTGGGTTAATGTCGAGGAATGCGTAGAACTCGTCGTTCTCAGCACATTTGTAGCTGGGAATTTCACCGGCAGCTATTTTGCTAAAGATATCCATACGTTATTATCTTTTTGTGGTTTTGATGAAATGATCCAATGTTTTTATGCAATGCTGATATTCTCAATGCGCAGTTTAATGATGCCACGTGGGATTTTTATTTCCACCTCGTCGCCCACTTTCTTGCCCAGTAGTCCTTGTGCAATCGGGGTTTTTATTGAAATCTTTCCCGCACGCAGGTCTGCCTCGTTTTCGCTGACAATAGTGTAGCTCATCTTTGCATTTGTCGTCAGATTTGTCATCTCCACCTTCGTCAGTATCTGAACGCTTTCCGTGCTCAGACGTGATGTGTCAACCACTTTTGCCTCAGCAATGGTTGCCTTCAGCTTGTTGATCTTGTCCTCAAGATGTGCTTGCGCTTCCTTGGCGGCATCATATTCGCTGTTCTCACTCAAGTCGCCCTTCTCTCGTGCTTCGGCAATGGCAGCCGAGGCTTTGGGACGTTCTACCGCTTCCAGGCGGTGTAGTTCGGCTATCAGTTTGTCGTAGCCTTCTTGTGACATGTAAGCCATATTATTTTTGTTTTTTTGTTTTACTTACAATATTGTTTTCGTTATTTTTTTTGTACGGACGCAGATAAAATAAAGAATCCCGACTCTTTCTTTCCGTCGGAATCCCTTGTTGTTATCTATGTCTTTATCCGTCTGCAAAGTTAGATATTATTTTCGAAATGACCAAAAAAATCGAGCTGAATCTTCCTTATTCTTTTGATTTATGTCAAGAAAGCATCTTTGCCTTATTATTTTTTATGCTTTTTCCCTTGGAAATTGTTAGGTAAGATACTATCTTTGCAAAGTGTTTTTCATAGTATTAGATTTAAGGTTAAACAAGATTGACTTGAAATTTGGGCTCAGCGGAGCCCTTTTTTTGTTTTCTGTCATCCCAAAGGATGATTGTCTACCCGTTGATAAAGAAGGTTTTCTTTGTCTTATACAGATTTTTATTCGTGGACATATAGATTCCAGCCAAGGTAAGTTCCTATGGCCTCGTCGAGTATGTCAACTACATCGGTGCGACACATGGCAACGTGGTGCTCGAAGCCATTTTTACAGATGTATTTCATTAGTTTCTGCAGGTTGTCGACTTGTGTTACGGCGATGCAGCCGTCCATTCCGTATGGGTCATTGGTAATCTGTCCCTTGCCAAGATAAGCTTTGATGCATCCCTTGGGGTCGTCTGTGCTGATGCGGAAGAAAGTAAACGGACCTTCCGAAACTTTGGCATAGACGGCTCCGAAGGTGTTGATCTTACCCAGGGTGCGACCTAATACGCCTAAAGGTCCAAGTTTCAGATCGTCATTGCCCACAAACTGCTTGGGGAAATTCCCGCAATGGGTGCATACACACTTGTTGCGGTCCTCAGCGAAGTTATTGTTCCAGTCGAGCAGGGCAGGGGCATTCTGTGATGCCAGCGACAGCGCATACATGGATATGGCGCCTGCCAGGTCGGTTTCGCAGGCTGCAGGGATGAGCTTGTTGCTGAGCATCGACATGGTGACGCAAGGTGCACAGCCATAGTTCTGCTCAAGCGAGTCCCAGCACTGGATGGCAACAGCCTGTACGTCGTTGGCCTCAATCCAGTTCTCGACTGCTACGCTGAACTTTGCCTGCAGACCTAACTTTTCCTTGTAAGAATCGGGTACCTTGGCATAGTCGCAGGTGCGGTTGCACATCTCAATGAACTTAGGATCGTCATCCTTGATCTTCTGCGCAGCATAGAGAATCTCTGAAAGGTCGGCAGGAACCACGGTAATGCCTGAGCGTTGCAACAGCTTTTCAGAGGCGCGGCAGGTGTTGAAGCCCAACGGACGTGTGCCAATCTGGCCCAAACGGCAGTGGCGTAAGCCATTTACGACGCGGCAGATGGCTGCGAAACGGTCGATGTCCTTTTTCAGCAATGGGTCGTATATAGAGTAGGTGTGCAGCGTGGTATCCGTAAAGGGAATGCCATATTGATAGAGGTTGTTGCAGACGCTGATCTTGCCACAGAAGGCATCGCGACGTGAGTCAAGGTCAACCTTGTCGTTCTCGTCGTCGCAAGCCTGAACCATGACAGGAACGTTCAGGTCGGCATCGCTGATGGCATTGATAATTCCAATTTCAAAGCCAAAGTTGGGTAACGATACGATGATGCCGTCAATCTCGTCGCGATGGGCTCTGAATTGCTTTGAAACCTTCAGTCCGTCGTCGCGGGTCTCAATACTGCTGCTGCCCGTAGGTGTTGCGTCCTCAGGCAGAATGATATACTCATAGCCTCCTTCGTCAAGTGTCTTCAACAGTTGCTTGCGTACGTCCTTGGCCAGCTCGGAATTAAAATAGGCGCGTGTTCCGATAATGACGCCGAAACATGTCTTTCCGTTTTTCATATTTGCTTGGTTTTATTGATGTTTTAATGATAGATTGCTTATTGCTTCCCCTCGTACCATGCTTTCAGCACGTAGTAGGCTTTCTTTTTCTCACCATTGTCAGAATACAGGCCTTTCCTGTTGTAGTAATCCTGGATGCCATTTAGCACGCGGCGTGGCGAACGGAAGTCTTTCAGTACCCAAGGCGTGGTGCCTGCCAGACCTTCAATCTTGTCGAGCATGGCCAAGTTCTCTCGATACAGGTTCTCCTGGAACTCCTCCGTCCAGCGCTGGTTCTTCGGCCCATGCAGACCGTATTTGGCTCCACCGCCAAACTCGCTGACGATGACAGGTTTGTCGTAGGGTATCTCCCATTGCATCTTTGGAGCGTCATTGACGTCACGATACCAGCCTATGTATTCATTGAATGAAACCACATCGACATATTCATGCATGTTGTCTTGCAGGCGGTTCTTGTAGTTCGAGGCCGATGTTACCTCCATGGCCATGGATATAAGACGTGTCGAGTCGAGGCTACGCGCATACTTTGCCAAGCGTCCTAAGAACTGGTCACGCTCTGCTGAGTGTGGGGTCTCGTTGGCAATTGACCAGATGATGACGTTGGCGCGGTTCTGGTCGCGACGGATCATGTCGGTCAGTTGGCGCTGAGCATTCTGGTAAGTGCCCTCATTGGTCCAGGCAATGGTCCAGTAGCAGGGAATCTCACTCCACACGAGGATGCCCATGCGTTCAGCCTCGCGTATCGTATATTCATTGTGGGGATAGTGTGCCAGTCGCACAAAGTTACATCCCATCTGCTTTGCCCACGACAGTAAGGTATGGGCATCGGCAGTGGAATTGGCACGTCCGCCACCGTTGGGTTTCTCCTCATGCATGCTGACACCCTTGAGGAAGATGGGCTGGCCGTTAAGCAGCAGTTGCTTGCCGCGCGTCTCGATGGTGCGGAAACCGATGCTGTCAGTAGCATGGTCGCCGGCGATACTCAGTTCCACTTGATAGCGTTTGGGGGTTTGGGGGCTCCATAGCGTCAGCTTCTTGGCAGCGACACGCAATTTGGCTGCAGCCCGTCCCTCGGCATCCGTCTGCAGCTGCTGTTCCAGCTTCAGTTCTGGAATCCTTACTGTCACCTTCTCTCCTGCTTTTGGCTGGTTCAGTTGCATGCAGACGTTGATTTCGCGCCATTTGGCATTCGCTTCCTTTGTCCGCTCCAACTGAACCTGATAGCTCTCGATATAGGTCGGTGGTACTTTGACAAGCATGACGTCACGCGTAATACCGCCATAGTTCCACCAGTCAAAAATCAGCGTTGGCACGTTCTCGGACCGCCGCTTGTTGTCAACCTTGACAATAACGGTGTTTTCTCCGTTCTTCATCAAGTCGGTAATGTCGAAGTTGAATGGCGTGAAGCCTCCTACATGGTGACCAGCTGCCTTGCCATTCACCCAAACGCGACAGTCGTAGTTGACGGCTCCAAAGTAGAGTAGGGTGTGAAAACCCTCCATCGGCACCTGTGCCTTGAAGCTGGTCTTGAACCATACTGTGCCTTCGTAGAAGAAAAGCTGTTCGTCCTGCGTATTCCAGTCGCCTGGTATTTTCATGGTTGGTGCCTTGTCGAAGTCATATTCAATGAGGTCTTCGGGCCGCTGAGGCTTTGCATTACAGAAGAATCCCCATCGGGTGGGATTCATGCGGTAGTCGTAATATCCTTCTTCTTGTACATCCACAATATAGTGCCACGCTCCGTTGAGCGACATGGTTTCGTGAGATGCTACATTCATGATTTGCGGCACCTCGGTTTGCGCCGTACTGGATACACTACAACATATCATCAACATTAAATAGAGCAGTATTCTTTTCATTTGTTTCATAGATATTGTTTTATGTCATTAAGACGTTTGACAGCCCTTCTTGTCATCATGCCGCATGTTTCCTTCTAAGAGCGGTAACAGTAACACCAGCATCAGCGCAGGCAAAAAGCCAAACAACGCAAAAAGGAGGAAAACGCAAGGCAAAATGGAGGTAATAGTATAGGGAATTTCCCCAACGGTTATAGGGGAAATCCCTTCTGCTTTAAGATAAAATTATGTATCTTTGCAGCATGAAACGATTACTACTCCTATTATTATATATTGTTGCATTGTTGCCCTGCAAGGCACAGGGCAACGGCAAATTGCCACAGCTTGAGGTGAAGCAACGCAAAGGGAACATGCTGGTAAAACTGCACAACTACAACGACACTACTTTACTTGTTTGTGTCATTCAAGGCAGCGGTAACAATCTGGAAGCTGACTATTACCCAGATAAGGTACTCATGGTCAGTGGTACTCTGCTTAACAGGGGAGCCGCAACAATATCTATCCGCACGAAAGAATCCGATGAAGTCATTGCGCGTTGCGACACCACCATCAGGCTGGAAAATGCCACATTTGGTCTGCCTGAGGTCACGGTGTCAGGAATGAAGCGTCCTATCAAATCCACCATTTCCCATAGCATGGGATTACCCTCGTTTATGTTTACAGAGAATCATCCGAAACTAAAGATATTTAAGGATCTGAACATGTTGTTGAATAATATTGGTGTGAAGCGCGGCACTGGCGAGTATGGACAAATCTACTTCTACGCACAGATTGTAGTGGTTGACAGCAAAGGGGAGATTGACCCCGTTCCACCCATTTCCATATCACCCAGTGACATCAAGCAACTTGATTTCTACAGAACGAAACGGACAGATCCAGATATTGTCGTCATACAACTAAAACAGAATAGCGCTTCGCATTAAACAAAACTGGGCGCAACAAGTATCTTATATCGATTTACCCTACACCCTACACTCAAATCTTCTGGAACGCCGATATACAAAGGGATTGAGAGGAGTGTAGGGTGGTCGTGACCCTACACTCACCCTTACCTCACCCTACACTCAGATGTCATTACTACAGGTCAGCAGAATGCTGAACGAAAGTTAGCGGACAGGGAAAGCCTGGCTTGCTGTTTTTCCGTAGGGAGCAAACTCTGATTCCGTAGGCAGCGAACTGGCAGTCCGTGCCCGTCGGACTGATGGATTGTCTTAATAGCATCGATTACCAGCCTTAATACCTTTTTGTTTTTCTGCCAAATCGAAGTGTTAATTAAACAGATTTTAACAAGATATTCTGAGGGAAAGCTTGCAAACCGCAATTTTATTTTGTACCTTTGCAAGTGAAAACTGCGAGAATGGGCTGCACTCGGCAAAATTCAAGCAAGCTTGATTCTGCTCTCGTTGGCACCATCCTTGCAGATGAAAAGCACGTCATGAAAAACGTAGCCTATAACCATTATTGTTATCCGTTTTAATCTATTATTATGGAGAAAAACCTACTCATTAAGGGTGAGGCACTTCAAGCCTCTGTGGTCTCAGCACTTGCTGCTGAGCAGTTCTTGAACGAACACTACTTGTTCCGTCGCAACCAACTGAACGGAAAGGTGGAGTTCTCTACTAAGCCTGCCGAAGGACAGGAGCCGGCTTTCCGTCCGCTGACGCAGGAGGCGCTCAACAGCATTATCCTGCAAGCCAAGCGCGAGGACATCTGCGAGGGTGCCAATCCGAAGACGGACATCGTGGAGTTTATTCATTCTGAAGAGGTACACGCGTACGATCCCATTGGCTGTTATCTTAACAGCCTGCCCCAGTGGGACGGACAGAACCATGTAGCTTCGTACTGGTTCAACAACGACGAGGTGGCCCGCATTCAACAGTTGAATCAGGGCTATATGGAGCAGAAGGACATTGTGGAAATCATCAAGGTCTGCTTCCGCAAGCCTGAGGAGGGTGAGCACGTCAAGTCGATGAACACCTCGGAGTTGTTGAGTGTCATTCAAAACAAGTATCCAACGGTTCCTGACAGGATGAGCACAAGGGTTCGTCTGGGTCAGGCCATGAAGTTGCTGGAATACGACAGCACCAGTCGAGGCCACACTTCTTACTACAAGGCAGTACCATTGACAGCGGCATGAAAACAAATGATGATGATGACAGAACAGGAACTCTTCAAGGAGAAAGCCCTAAGCGGCTACACCGTTTGTTTTGCAGAGCAGTGCCCATTGAAAGGGCATTGCCTGCATTATCTGGTGGGTCAGCAGTTGCCAGACTCACGAAGCACTTATCATTGCGTCAATCCGCGCTATCAGGGAGTGGGCACAGACCATTGCCCGCTTTTCCGCCATTCGGCAAAGGTGAAGTTTGCTCAGGGCATGATGCATATCTTCAACGACGATATGCCACGCAAGGTAGAACCATTCGTACGCACTAATCTCATTGCCAGTCATTGCAAGACTTACTATTATGAGTTCCGCAACGGAACGCGTCTCATTCCTCCTGCCATCCAAGAGGAGATTCGCCGTCTCTTCCGTGAGGCAGGCTGGAAAGAAGACATCCATTTCGACAGCTATGTGGAGGATTACGACTGGTGACGTCTGAGTGAGGGGTCAGTGTAGGGTGAGTGTAGGGTCAAGACCACCCTACACTCCTCTCAATCCCTTTTTATATCGGCGTTCCAGAAGATTTGAGTGTAGGGTGTAGGGTAAATCGATAAAAAGCGTTTTCTGAAAAGTTGAACCTGTTACCTTATTTCATTTTTTATTAAACCACATCCTGAATACGGGCTCTTTTTACCTCACTGCTTCAGCCACTGCCAGCGACGGGCCCAGTCTTCCAGAATATCCTGTCGCCATTTGCGCTGGGTCTTGGCGCCTTGCCACTTACCCTCGTATTGGGAACGGTCAGGTAAGTCGCTATACCAGTTTTCGCCTAACGGATAGTCGTTGGCATCGGACTTTCCAGGCCATACATCATCGACGACAAACGAGCCCTTGAGGCCGTTCAGTTTCTTGATGGGTGATGAGATGGTGTAGCTGAGACGGGCTGGCGCCTTAGGTGAGTAGCGTAGCACATACTGTCCATCGCCCACATAATAGCCTGCCCATTGTTGTTTGTCAATAGTGGCAATGAAACAGACACTGTCCTCAGCAATGTCCTTTTTTCTTGGTCCCTTGAAATACCACTCCACCACGCTGTAAACGGGAATTGTATCGTGATCAGTAGTTTGCCCATGGAATACTCGTCGTGATGAATGCTTGATAGGTGCAAAGCGCCCTCCCCATGATTCACTTGTAGGATCGTTCGGATTGCCATGCATCAAATATAGTAAGGAAGGGGTATCGCCCATCTTGACCACACCATTGTAATAGCCTGCAAAGTCGTGCCCCATATAGCCAGCCCCTTTCATGGCGTAGTCGTAATAACCAGTGCCATAGCGATTCTGATCTGCCTCCATTCCTTTGTACTGCTCAATGAGTTCCATCTTGTCGTTGTCAGTGATGAAACCGCGATAGGTGGCATTATTCTCTATCATCCAAAGGTTGGGATGGTTCTTTGCAATATAGGCATAACTGTTGGCACCCCACTTTTTGTTAGGTCCGCCAATCCAGTAGACACGAATCTTGCTCTCAATATCAGGTGCATCGTGCAAGGCTTGTGCCACATCTTCTAGTGTTCCCCAAACCAAAACCCATAGAGGTTGGTCGCTCTGACGGCGGGCACACTGGATGATCCACTCAGAGCCTTCTGTAGATTCTGCATAACCCTTGAGCGGCATCAAACTTTTACGGCCTTGCTTTGCGAGAACACGTAATGCGTCAGGCGACAGGAGCATGGGGTTCTTTTTCTTCAGTTTGGGATAATCCTTCTCATAGAGACTGATCATACGCAGGATTTCCTCTTTCGATCCACTGCCAAACGAGGGCGATGACACAAGACCCTCCAGATTGAACAAATCGGAGTACATCATCAGATGAACCATCGACTGGTTGTCATCGGGGTCGGTACCACCGATATCCGTACTGATCAAGACACGAGGGCGCTCTATGGGTTTAGCTGAAATCGTGCCAGCCAGTGATAGGATACCAGCCAGCACGAGAAATATAGTTTGTCTTGTATTGTTCATGAAATCATTTGATGAGTTGGTTGACGGCATTGCGCCAGCCCTGATACAGATTGTTCTTCTGCTTGTTAGGCTGAGGCTGAATGACCTGTGTGACCTTTCGCAAGGGTGCCACTTCGTCGAAACTGCTCCATACCCCACGGGCAAAGCCGTTCATGATAACAGCACCGAGGGCTGAGGCATCGTCCACCTCCGTACAAACCACTGGCGTGTCGAGCATATCAGCCTGGAACTGCATCAGGAACTTGTTCTTCGTGGGGCCGCCGTCTGCAGCAATCTCTTTCAGTCGTCCGCCCGTAGCACGGGCCATTACGTCAATCAAATCTTTAATCTGATAAGCAATACTTTCCAATGCAGCACGCAGGAAGTGAGCCTTTGTCGTAGCGAAGGTCAGTCCGAAGACAGCCCCCTTGACCTCGCTCTGCCACCAGGGAGCACCCAGTCCTGAGAAGGCCGGTACGATATAGACGCCACCATTGTCCTCAACAGAGGTTGCCTGTGCTTCCATCTCTGACGGATGACCCACCAGCTGCAACTGGTCGGCAATCCATTTCAGCGTTGCACCTGTACTGTAGATGTTGCCTTCGAAACCATAGTAGGTCTTGCCGAAAGCCGAGAATCCCACACTCGTTACAAGTCCCTCAGGTGCAGCCTTAGGCTCCTCACCGATATTGACCATCACACTCGAACCAGTACCATAGGTTACCTTTCCGGAACCTGGCTCAAAACACATCTGCCCGACCAGTGCTCCGTGGGAGTCGCCTAAGACTCCGGCAATTTGTATGGGGGTAGGGAACAGTCCTTCACACGTTGTCTCGCCATACACACAGTCGCAAGGCTTCACCTCAGGCATCATCGAGCGTGGAATGTCAAACAACCGCAGCAGGTCGTCGTCCCAGTCCAGCGTGTGGATGTTGAACAGCATGGTGCGCGAGGCATTGGTATAGTCGGTGGCGTGCACTTTTCCGCCTGTCAGCTTCCAGATGAGCCATGTCTCGATGGTACCCATCAGCAGCTCGCCTCGTGAACATGCCTCGCGGGCACCCTCGATGTTGTCGAGGAGCCACTTCACGCCTGTTGCCGAGAAGTTGGGGTCTATCAGCAATCCGCTCTTCTGCATCACCATCGGACCCTTTCCTTGAGCACGCAACTGGCGGCACAATTCAGCCCCACGGGTGTCCTGCCATACAACGGCATGGGCGATGGGCTTCCCTGTCGTTTTGTTCCACACCACCGCTGTTTCACGCTGGTTGGTCAGGCAAAGTGAAGAGTGAAGAGTGAAGAGTGAAGAATTTGCTGCCGCCATGCTTCCTGCGCCAGTCACTTGCCCGGTAGGAAATTCTTCACTCTTCACTTTTAACTCTTCACTTAAAATCCGGATGGCCTCTATCATGTTCTGGTAGATCTCTTCGGCGTCGTGCTCCACCCATCCTGTCTGCGGATAGTATTGTTTGTGGTCCACATTGGTGCGCGCCAACACCTTGCATTGCTCGTCAAACAGCAGTGCCTTCGTTGACGAGGTGCTTTGGTCTATTGCAATGAATCGTTGTTCCATTTATCACATGACTTTCATTACTTATTTGATAAAGCTGCTCACAGCCTTCACAATGCCTTCGGCATCCAGACCGTAGTGATGGAAGATTTCTGCGTTGGTGCCATGAACCACGTTCTCGTCAGGAATGCCCAGAATGCGAACGGGAACAGGATTCTCCGAGATAGTCTCGCACACCATAGCACCCAAGCCGCCAAACTGTGAGTGCTCCTCAACGGTGACGATACGTCCTGTCTCCTTGGCAGCTTTCTTGATAGCCTCCTCGTCGAAGGGTTTGATCCATGAGCAGTCGAGCACACGCGCCGTGATGCCTTGCTCCTTCAGCTGCAGGCCTGCCTGCCAGGCGTGGTAAACGGTCTCACCCGTAGCCACGATGGTGACATCCTGACCATCTAGAATCTGAATGGCTTTGCCCACCTCGAAGTGGAAGTCATCGTCAGCATAGACATCAGGTACGGCAGCACGGCCCACACGGACGTAGCAGGGTTTATTGAAGTCAACCAGGAACTTCACCAGTTTCTTGGTGACGCGCCAGTCTGAGGGCAGGCAGACGGTCATGCCAGGGAAGGTGCGCAGCACGGCAATGTCATGCAGCGAGTGGTGGGTGGCCCCCAGTGCACCATAAGCCACACCGCCCGATACTCCTAAGATGGTAACGGGGTTTTCAGAATAGGCCAAGTCCACCTTGACCTGTTCCAGGCTTCGTGCCACATAGAAGCAGGCAGGGCCACAGCAGAATACTTTCTTACCAGAGTGTGCCAGTCCTGCCGAGATTCCCACGGCATCTTGCTCAGCAATACCACATTCTACAAACTGCTCAGGCAGTGCGTTGGCATAGTCGCCCAGTGTCACCGAACCACGTGCATCAGTGGTTACGGCAATGATATCTTTGTCCTCACGTGCCAGTTCCAGCAACGTGTAAGTAAACTGTTTTCTACAAGCAATCATAATTTTTAAATTAGGAATTAGTAATTAGGAATAAGTAATTATGATTAGTTCATATTTTCGATTCGTTTCTCAATCTCGGCAACGGCTTCTTTGCATTGTTCCTCGTTCAACACGCCGTGGTGCCACTTGGCAATGCCCTCCATGAAGCTGACACCCTTGCCCTTGGTGGTATTCGACACCAGCAGGTGGGGCTTCCTGTTCGTATAGTCGATGGCATCGAAGGTCTTCACGATGTCCTCCATCGAGTCGCCATTCATCTCGATGACGTCCCACCCAAAGGCACCCCAGCGCTCCTTGATGCTGTCGATGGGCATCACGTTCTCGGTATCACCAGAAATCTGCAGGTGGTTGCGGTCGATAATAGCCACCAGATTGTCCAGCTCGTACTTATGACCAGCCATGGCAGCCTCGTAGATAGAACCCTCGCCCTGTTCGCCGTCGCCCATCAGCACGTAGGTCTTCCACTGTTTCTTGTCCATCTTGGCAGCAATGGCCATGCCTACGCCAATGCCCAGCCCGTGACCCAGCGCACCGCTGTTCACCTCGATGCCTGGCACCTCAATGGTGGGGTGACCACTCAGGATGCTTCCAAACTTGCCCAGCGTGTCGAGCACCTCTGGTGCCAAGAACCCCTTGGCCTCTAAGGTTACATACAAAGCCTCCACACAGTGTCCCTTCGACAACACGAAGCGATCTCTCTCCGCAGCCTTCGGCTCTGCTGGATTCAGGTTCTTCATCACGTGGAAATACAATGCCGTCATCACGTTCAGGCACGACAGGTCACCGCCTATGTGACCCGCTTTGGCGGCATACACCACCTCAACAAGACGCTTGCGGTTCTTCTCCGCAAGCAATTCCAATTCTTTTACGTTCATAGTTTTTAAGTATATACTTTTAAACTATAGATGCATTTACGCGGATTTTGTCATCAGTGAGCGATGTTTTTGTAGTACATTCCGAGATTCTTCCAAGCTTCTCTTTCTTTTGTGTTTTTTTGATATTTGTTTCGTGTGATTACGAAACTTAAATAAATCTAATTGCTTTGCCGTTTCAGCAATAATTCGTATCTTTGCAAAGTTCAAGGATTTAATCAAAATACAGGAACCTGATGTATTACATACTCTTCGCTTGCTGGTATGTGCTGTCGCTGCTTCCGCTGCGCATCCACTATGTCTTGTCGGATGTGCTGTACCTGATAGTCTATCGCCTGGCGGGCTATCGGACCAAGGTGGTGAGAAGCAACCTCGCATCGTCGTTTCCTGAGAAGTCGGCCACCGAGCTTCACGAGATAGAGAAGGGCTTCTACCACTGGTTTTGCGACTATATTGTCGAGACGGTGAAGATGTTCTCGATGTCAGCCAAGGAAATGCGCCGTCGAATGCAGTTTGAGGGTTTAGAGCAAATCGAAGAGGAGTTGAAGAAAGGCCATAGCGTGACGGCCTATCTGGGACACTACTGTAACTGGGAGTGGGTCAGCTCGCTGCCGTTGAACATCAGTTCGAAGGGTACTGCCGCACAGTTGTACCATCCTATTGAGAACAAGGCTGTGGACAGGCTGTTCCTCTACTCGCGTGAGCGTTTTGGCGCCCATTCGCTGGAGATGAAGGAGGCTTTCGGCATTCTGCGTAACTGGCAGAAGGAAGGGCGGCTGTCGGTGACGGGATACATCTCTGACCAGGTGCCGGGCTATAGCAGCATGCACTACTGGCCGCAGTTCCTGAACCACGAGACACCAACCTATACGGGTGCCGAGCGCATAGCACGACTGCTGGATGCCCCGCCTTTCTACTTCGACATCTACCGCCCGCGGCGCGGCTACTATGTGGTCAAGGTTGTCAGGATGTGCGACAATTTAAAGGAGGCTCCGAAGTTTTCCATTACGGAACGATACTACCGCCTGTTGGAGAAGAGCATTCAGCGCAATCCGGAATACTGGCTGTGGAGCCATAACCGCTGGAAACGCCAGTGGAAGGATTTTGTGGAGTATTTCCCTGACGAGGAGGAGCGCAAACGCATTCTTAGTAAACTGTAAAGAACGAAAAAGAGATGAAGATAGGTATATTATATATAGGAATAGGCCGTTATGCCTGTTTCTGGCCCGAGTTTCATGAGAGCTGCGAGCAGTTTCTGGTTTCTGAGGCCGAGAAGCACTACTATGTTTTTACTGACAAGGACGAGATCAAGGCTGGAGACAGGGTGGAGGTGTTCCACCAGGATGATATGGGATGGCCTTGCAATTCGCTGATGAGGTTTAAGATGTTCTGCCGCATCAAGGATCGTCTGCAGGGTCATGACTATTTGTTCTTCTTCAATTCCAATGCCAAAGTCCTGGTTCCTGTGACGGCGGAGGACATACTGCCAGTCGAAGAGGACTATTCTGCCCTGTGCATCGAGGATGATCCGGAAAAGATGACTTTCGAGTCCCGTCCTGAGTCTGCCGCCTATGTTCCCAAGGGGCAGGCGCGCTACTATTTCTCTGGTGCGCTGAACGGTGGCAAGGGTGAGGCCTATCTGAAACTGATTGAGACCTGCAACGCGATGGTCGACGAAGACATGCGCAAGGGACTGATGCCGCTTTGGCACGACGAGTCGGTGCTTAACGGCTTCCTGTTTGGGAAGCAGGTTAAGGTGATGCGCCGCGACATGGGCAAGCCGTCCAACTGGAGCGAGCCGCACAATGCCAAAATCGTGCTGCGCAGAAAGGAGGATGTGCTGGGACGTGGATGGCTGCGTAACTACAAGGGACGCGAGCATACCAACACGTGGTTGCGGAAACTGTTACGCAAGATAGGGCTGGTCAGTTAGACTGTTCATACTTCTTGGCCAGGAAGATAAACTGGTAATAGCCTTCGAGTACGGCTTTGATAAACCCTGGCCGGCCGTCGAGGATGGCTCCCTTCAGGATGTAAGTCTTGAAGAAGCGGAAGAAGGGACGCCACAGGAAGGCCACTAACCCATAGTGCTTGTTTCGCTTGCGCTCCAGTTCATTGCGCGTGTATTGGTTGGTCTTGCTGACAATGTTCTCGATGCTGTCGTTGGCCAGATGCTCAAAAGCCAGGTCTTTCCTGCTGGCAGGAATCTTCTCAACCCTGCCTGCTACCTCTGGCATGCAGTGGATGACTGCCGGCCAGTGGGTCTTGTCCTGACGGAAAAAACGCAGAATGTGGTCGGGGTAGTGGCAGCGCATGAAACGGCCCATGAAATAGTTCTTGCGCGGAATGAAGAGGCCGTCAGGACAATGGTCTTTCTGGATGATGTCATACAGGTATGCCTTAAGTTCCTCGGTGACCACCTCGTCGGCATCGACAACCAGCACCCAGCGGTAGAGGGTCTGATGGATGGCAAACTCACGGGCGGGTTCTACGATGTTGTATTGGCCGCGTGGGAAGGTGACGATGTGACAGCCGTTCTTCCGTGCAATGTCGAGTGTGGAGTCGGTGCTCTCCATGTCGCAGACGAGTACCTCATCGAACCCACTGACGGCATCGAGCACCTGTTGCAGGTGCTGGCTGGCATTGTAGGTGTTGATGACCACCGAAATCTTGTTCTCTTCTTTCATTGTGTGCAAAGATACCAATACAATGTGGGTTTCTCGCTCAGTACCCCGACCGCGAATCGAACGCGGAACTAAGTCTTAGGAGGACCTTGTTATATCCATTTAACTATCAGGGCCTATAGAATTCGGTTGCGAAGGTACAAATAAAAAATGGACTGACCAAACATTCAGCGCTTTTTTATCGAAATACAAAATATTCAGGCGGCAATAGGCCGAAATTCGCGCTTTTTTATTAATTTTGCAGTCAGAAAACGAACAAAAGAAAGATAGAACTATGGCAAAACTTGTAATTAACTCGTATGACGAGTTTGCTGCCCATCTGGGCGAGGATTTAGGAAAGTCAGATTGGCTGGAGGTGACTCAGGAACGTATCAATCTGTTTGCTGATGCTACGCTTGACCACCAGTGGATACATGTCGACGTGGAGCGTGCCAAGGAAGAGAGCCCGTATAAGTCGACCATTGCACACGGCTACCTGACGTTGAGCCTGCTGCCCTACATGTGGGACCAGATTATCGAGGTGAACAACATCAAGATGCTTGTCAACTATGGGATGAATGACATGCGCTTCGGCCAGCCGGTCGTTACCGGCAGCCGTGTCAGACTGGTGACGAAGCTGCACAACATCCAGAACCTACGCGGCATCTGCAAGGCGGAAATTCAGTTCAGCATAGAGATTGAGGGACAGCGTAAGCCGGCATTGGAGGGTATAGCGTCGTTCCTCTACTACTTTAATTAGTCGGAATGTTCTGCACTTCGCTGGCGGACAGCCTCGAAGAGCAGGATGGCAGCACTGACCGACACATTGAGCGAGTCGAGCCGGCCCAGCATCGGAATGCGGATATGGGCATCGGCAACCTGGCGCCATGTGTCGGTCAGTCCTGTTGACTCCGTACCCATGATGATGGCTGTGCTTCGACGCATGTCGGTATCGTAATAGAGGTGGCTGTCTTGCAGTTGGGCTGTCAAGATCTGGATGCCGTGTGACTTCAGGAACGCGATGCATTGCTCCGATGAGCATGCCACGCAGGGTACAGTGAAGATGGCTCCGATGCTGCTGCGGATGAGGTTGGGATTGTAGAGGTCGGTCAGCGGGTCGCAGACGATAACGGCATCGGCATGTGCAGCATCAGCCGTGCGCAGGACGGCACCGAGGTTGCCTGGCTTCTCGACGCTTTCGAGGACGACGATAACGGGGTTGTCAGGCAGTTGCAGACCGTCGAGAGTATGCGGCTTGGCATGAACCACCGCCAATAGGCCTTCTGTAGTGCCGCGGTAGGCCATCTTTTCATAAACAGCTGTCGTGACGTTGAAAAGGGGAACAGTTTTGTCCTTCAGTACCGAATCAAGCAATCTGTTCGCTTGATTCTGCTGATTTACGAAGAGTTCCGGACAATAGTAGAGGCTGTCGAGCTGGTAGCCGGCTTCAAGACAGTGCTCTGTCTCGCGCTGTCCTTCCACTACGAAAAGACCAGTCTTTCGACGTTCGGACGACTTCTGCTGGAGCAGCACCAACTTCTTCACCCTGGGGTTTTGTACGCTTGATATGGGTATAGCCATCGTGTCTTACTGAAGTTAGTAAAAATAGCAGCCCGCTCACAGGCAGAGCAGGCTGCTATAATTATAATAGAATAATGTATTAAGCCTTCTTTGCTTCCTCGGCCATGTCGGCTTCGCGGATGGTACGACCCATCACCAGGAATGCCGTAGGAGCAGCGATGAACAGTGAAGACAGTGTACCAACAACAACACCCAGAATCATGGCGAACGAGAAGCTGCGGATAGAGTCACCACCGAGGATGAAGATACACAGCAGCACGATCAAGGTTGTCACAGAGGTGTTGATGGTACGGGCCAGCGTCTGGTTCAGTGAGTCGTTGAACAGCTGCTGGCGGTCGCGCTTGCCATAGAGCTGGAAGTTCTCACGGATACGGTCGAATACCACCACCTTATCGTTGATAGAGTAACCAATCACCGTCAAGATGGCACCAATGAATACCTGGTCAATCTCCAGCGACATGGGAACGATACCCCACAGGGCTGAATACATGCCGATAACAACCAGTGCATCAAGTGCCAGTGCAATGGTGGCACCCGTAGAGTAAGCCACATTGCGGAAGCGCAGCAGGATGTAGAGGAAGATGGCAATCAGGGCGATGATGACGCTGATGATAGCGCCATAGGTGATGTCCTTAGCCACAGCAGGACCAACCTTGGCAGAACTGATGATAGAACCACCCTCACGAACATCGGGGTTCTTAAAGTCTTCAACCTTGGCCTGGCTGATGAAGCCACCCTTCTTCAATGCGTTGTAGAGAATGGTCTCAGCCTCGTCGTCGACGTTAGGATTGTTGGACTCGATATCCCAGTTGGTGCTGACACGGACAGTCTTTCCGTCGGTACCCAAAGCGATAACTGAGGTGTTGGCTTCCTTGCCGGCATTCTCGCCAACGGTATTGACGAAAGCACCAGTCAAAGCAACGCGAACCTGCTCAACGGGAATCTCCTTGTCGAGTGTTATCACATAGTTACGACCACCAGTGAAGTCGATGCTCTGGCTCAGGCCACGAACACCAAACGAGATGCAGAACAGGACAGCAAAGACAGCCCAGATAGTGAAGCTCTTCTTGTACATGCCCATGAAATTATAGTGGGCATTCTGCATGAGGTTCTTAGAATAACCAGTGACAAAGGTCAGGTTGAGCCACTTGTCCTTCTTCAGACGGTTCTCGTAAACCAGGCGAGTCAGGAACACAGCAGTGAAGAACGAGCAGAAGATACCGATGATCCAAGTGGTAGCGAAGCCCTTGACAGGACCTGTACCGAAGAACAACAGGATGAAGCCCGTAATCAATGAGGTGACGTTAGAGTCGAAGATGGCCGAGAATGCATTTGAGTAACCCTTCTGCAGAGCCTCCTTCAAGCCCAGTCCGCGCTTCAGCTCCTCCTTGATACGCTCGTATATCAGCACATTGGCGTCAACAGCGGTACCTAAGGTCAGTACGATACCAGCAATACCAGGCATCGTCAGTGCAGCTTGGAACGAGGTCAGAATACCCAGGGTGAAGAACAGGTTGAACAGCAGGGCGATATCTGCCAGAATGCCAGGGATGAAGCCATACAGCATAATCATGTAGACCATCAGCAGCACAAATGCAACGATGAAAGAAATGACACCCTGACGGATAGACTGGGCACCGAGTGAAGGACCTACAACCTCCTCCTGTACAATACGGGTAGGAGCCGGCATCTTACCTGAGTTCAGCGTATTGGCCAAGTCCTTGGTGTCCTCGATGGTGAAGTTACCAGTAATCTGCGAGTTACCACCGTCAATCTGAGAAAGGATACGCGGAGCACTGTACACAGCGTCGTCAAGTACGATGGCAACGCCACGGCCGATGTTCTGCTTGGTTATCTGGCTCCAACGGCGTGCACCGTCAGAATTCATCTGCATGGAAACAGAGGGGTGACCCATCTGGTCGAAGTCGTCCTTGGAAGAGGTGATGACGTCACCCTCCAGAGGAGCACGGCCGCTGGGTTCAGTAATCTTCAGTGCATAGAGAGCAAAGACATCGCCGCGGGTGTTCTCGCCACCGAAATCCTCGGCCTTGGCACCCCAGCGCAGCTTGCACTCAGCAGGCAGAACCTGGCGGGCAATGTCGCTGTAGATGACCTTGTTGATGTCCGCAGTATCGCGTGCATTGGCATATCCGACGATAGCCAGGCCCTGGGGAACGGGCTGCAAAAGAGCGAACAGGGGGTTCATCTGCTTAGCCAGTTTCTTCTCGGCACTGTCGGCCTTCTTGTCTTTCTTGGCTAATTTTGAGGCCAGCAGGGCAGCATTGGCAGCGTTGGCTGCGCTGTCAGCGGCAGCTGTGGCCGTAGTGTCTGCAGCAGCAACTGTCTCAGCAGCGGCAACAGCCGTTGTATCGGCAGCAGCAGAAGCATCGCCACCTAGAGCAGCATACTTCTGGTTGAGCTGAGCCAGCAGCGGATAGATTTCCTGAGAATTATAGGTCTCCCAGAACTCCAGGTTGGCAGAACCCTGAAGAAGCTTACGAACACGCTCGGGCTCCTTGATACCAGGCATCTCGACCATGATACGGCCAGACTGGCCTTCGAGCTTCTGGATGTTGGGCTGGACAACGCCAAACTTATCGATACGGTTGCGAACAACGTTGAATGAGTTGTCAACAGCCGACTGAACTTCTGCACGAAGGGCGCTCTCTACCTCAGAGTCGGTAGAATTGGTGCTTACCTTGCCCTTCATTTGTTGGGTAGCAAAGATGGCTGCCAGGGGACGGCCGTTTGCGTTCTGTTTCCAATACTTGATGAACAGGGAGATAAAGTCATCCTGACTGGTCTCCTCTTCCTTCTTTGCCTGCTCCATTGACTTCTTGTAGGTAGCATCGGTCTTGTGGTCTGCAAGCACGTCGATGACGTCAGGTACAGAAACCTCAAGAATAACGTTCATACCGCCCTTCAGGTCAAGACCCAGGCCAATCTCCATCTCACGGCACTGCTTGAAAGAATAGATTCCGCAGTACACCTTCTCGTTCATGATTGAGTCGAGGTACTCCTGACCTGCCTCTTCGCCCATGGCAGCAGCCTTACTTTCGTAGTGGCGTGTCACAAACGAGAAGGAAAGGTAGAAGCAGCAAACGAGAATCAAAACGATTGCGATAAATTTTACAATTCCTTTGTTTTGCATTTTGTTTTTTTTATTATTTTAATTTATGATTTTGCTTTTTTAGCCTGCAAATATACAGTTTTTTCTCCATATACCGAAATTTATTGAGAATTTTCGCTCGTTTTTTGTTCTTTTTGCCTGATTTTCAGCCAACAAATTAACGGATTGTGGTCACTGGCATCCATTTTGCTGTCAATTTTGCAATTATAGGGCTGAAACTCTTTTGAGCAAAAAAGGTGGTCTATGCGAAACGAAAAAGCTTTCTGATTATATGACAAACCAAGTCCTCTTCCCGTCTCCTCAAAACAGTCGGTCAGCACTTTTGACATAGCATGTCGGGAGTAGGAAATGGGATTGTCGTTGAAGTCGCCACAGACGATAACGGCATGCTGACTATGCTTTTTGATGTATTGACAAACGACATCAATCTGGCTGCAGCGCTTCGCATTGGCCTCGGCCAGCTTGACCAACAACAACTTGGACTCTGCACGGGCAGAATCGCTATTCATCTTGCCATGTAATATTTGCCGGTAATGCTGACGGTCGTCCTGATTTAGGTGACAACTCTCGAAATGGTTGTTGACAACAATTACCGTGTCGCCATTGACATCAAGCCACCATGCTACACTGCCATTGGTCTCTGAGGGGTATTCAATGCGTTCACGTCTGAGGATGGGAAAGCGGGTGTGGATGCCCAAATTGTTAAAGCAGGTAGATGTTTTGACCAATACGACAGTATCGTTGTAAGCATACGTCTTGGAATATTCCTTGAAAACGTAACGCCTCCAAGTATCTACATCTTCCTGCAAGCAGACGATGTCGGCCTGTTCGTCGCGAAGATAATCGCAGACGGCCTTGAAACCGTCCTCGTACTTGTAATTGCCCCCATAGGCACAAACGTTATAGGAGATGATTTTCAGGGCGTCCTGTGGTATGTCCTGAGTGGGATTCACGGGCATGTATATACTGATAGGAACATACGCGAGGAAAAAACCCGCTATAGGAATCCATATCATGCGCCACTTGAAAACCACCCAGAAGAAAAGAAACAGCAGATTGATGAGCAGCAGCAAAGGAAACGCCATGCCTATAGTGGAAAGGACAGGATGGTCGGCAGGGTAGAAATGGTCGCTAAACCCCGCCAGCAACATCACAATGACTGTGGCGATGTTAGCACCACCAATCAGCTGGATGGTCAATCTCTTTAATTTCTTAATCACGATTCGCGGCTCTGGTCAAACAATTTCTGTTTCTCCTCTTTTGTCAGACTGTCATAGCCGCTTTTGCGTATTTTGTCGAGAATGGCATCAATCTCTTCCTGATTCTTGTGTTTACGGGCGTTGTATTCCTCGTCACTCTCGAATCGTGAGTTGGTATGTTCTGCCTTCATGTGGCTTTGCTGCTGACGTTGTTCGTAGCGACGTTTCATGTTGTCGAAAAATTCCTGTCCACGGTTACGTCCAAAATGCTGACTGGAGTCTGGGTGTTTCTGCCAATAGCGTATGAGCAGGAATCCGAACAGCATTCCTCCTAGGTGAGCCATATGGGCTACACCGTCGCCTGGGGCACTCATGGCAGAGAACAACTCAATGGCAATATAGCCTATTACCAGCCATTTGGCCTTGATGGGAAATGGGAATGGGATGATGAAGAGCCGCTCGTTGGGGAAAATCATGCCGAAGGCTAACAAGATAGCATAGACTGCACCCGAAGCTCCAATGGTAGTCCAAAGGTTGATATAGGCATCCGTCGACAGTTGTACACCACCAGCATTGACATACTGGTAGGCGGCAATATCTTCCACCATGTAGTTGGCATACTGTACTATTTCTTGAACAAAACCAGCTCCTATGCCACATACAATGTAATAAAAAAGGAATTTCTTCGGACCCCATACGCGTTCGATTACACTACCGAACATCCACAAGGCGAACATATTAAAGAAAATATGTGTCAAACCGCCATGCAGAAACATGTAGGTAACAAACTGATAGACATGGAAATCGCTGGCTAAGAAGAAATGCAAACCTAATAGCGAAGTCAGGTCAATACCCCGCAATTGCAAAACCCATGTCGCTATGAATGCCAGGAAATTGACAATCAGCAGATTCTTGGTCACGACCGGCATATTATTCATATTCTCTAATTGATTATATTTCTACTATTTACAAACTCAATGACTGTCTTCTTTTATTTTCGTGCGCAAAATTACGAAAAATATCCGTTTCCGAGTACAAAAATAGGGTAATACACACTTTTTTTTATGAAAATAGTCATTTTTTTCCATTTTTTGTTTGTTTTTTAAATACTTTACCCTATATTTGCGCAAGAAAAATACTTAAACTATTTATAATTTCACATTTAAAACAACAAGATTATGAACAAAACAGAATTAATTGATCAGATTGCAGCAGGTGCTGGTCTGACAAAGGTTGACGCAAAGAAAGCTCTTGATGCTACTGTAGCAGCTATTATCGATGCTCTTAAGAAGGGTGACAAGGTTCAGCTGGTTGGCTTCGGTACTTTTGCAGTATCAGAAAAGCCCGCTCGTGAAGGTATCAACCCCGCTACCAAGCAGAAGATTCAGATTGCAGCCAAGAAAGTTGCCAAGTTCAAGGCTGGTGCAGAGCTTGCAGACGCTGTTAAATAACTCAACTTGTTAATAAAAAGTCAAAAAGAGGCTTCCCAATGAAAAGGAAGCCTCTTTTGGTATTTGTTTGTTGTTCCGTTTTACTTCGGCTGCTTGCCAATGTAGGCCAGGATGCCACCATCAACATACAATACGTGGCCATTGACGGCGTCAGAAGCGTGAGAAGCCAGGAAGACAGCAGGACCGCCCAACTCAGAAGGATCGAGCCAGCGGCCGGCAGGTGTCTTGGCGCAGATGAACGAATCGAAGGGATGACGGCTGCCGTCAGGCTGACGCTCACGAAGGGGAGCGGTCTGGGGAGTGGCGATGTAGCCTGGGCCAATGCCGTTACACTGGATGTTGTACTCTCCGTACTCCGAGCAGATGTTGCGGGTGAGCATCTTCAAGCCACCCTTGGCGGCAGCGTAGGCTGACACGGTCTCGCGTCCCAGTTCGGACATCATGGAGCAGATATTGATGATCTTGCCCTCGCGACGCTCCATCATTTCAGGAATAACTGCTGCGCTGACAATATAGGGAGCTACCAAGTCGACATCGATAACCTGCTGGAACTCCTGACGCTTCATCTCGTGCATGGGGATGCGCTTGATGATGCCTGCATTGTTGACAAGGATGTCAATCTGACCGACCTCTGCATGAATCTTCTCAACAAGTGCCTTCACTGCCACCTCGTCGGTCACGTCGCAGACATAGCCCTTGACGTTCTCGATGCCTGCCTCTTTATAGTTGGCAAGGCCACGTTCCAAAGCGGTCTCGTTAATGTCGTTGAAGATAATGGTCTTAATACCTGCAGCTACAAATGCCTTTGCAATGTTGAAGCCAATACCATAAGAAGCGCCGGTAATCCACGCATTCTTACCTTCCAATGAAAATAGATTTGCCATAATTAGTTTGTTTTATTCTTTTAAAACGGTTAATACTTTGCAAAGATAGCAATTCTTTTCCGAATTGCCATCCTTTTTCAGTACGATTTAAAATAGATTAATATTTAGCCCAGATACTTCATCAGCATTCTGGCATAGCCGCTTTCGCGTAACTTGGCTATGCTCTTTTCGCGAATCTGGCGAACGCGCTCACGGGTAAGCCCCATCTCGGTACCAATCTCTTCCAGGCCTTTCTCCTGGCAACCAATGCCAAAGCACTCTTTTACGATGCGCAGCTCACGGTCCTTCAGCACCCTGCGCAGAACGGTGTCAAGGTCGGAAGTCAGCGACTGATAGTCAACTTGCTTGTCTGTCCTGGTCTCATCGCCAGATGACAGCAGGTCGCTCATCGTGTTGTCGTCGTCATCGCCAAAGGGGGCGTCAATGCTCATGTGGTGTGCGTCAGCCTTGATGGCCTGCTCAATCTTTTCGCTCTCCACACCCGTCAGTTCTTCCAGTTCGATATTGGAAGGACGGCGTCCGTGCTCCTGCTCAAAGCTGTTGATGGTCTGGTTGATCTTGCTGAGTGCTCCCGTCTGGTTCAGTGGCAGACGCACAATGCGGCTTTGCTCGGCAATGGCCTGAAGGATGCTTTGGCGAATCCACCATACTGCATAGGAAATGAATTTGAAACCTCGGGTCTCATCAAATTTCTCTGCTGCCTTGATCAGTCCGATGTTGCCTTCGTCTATCAAGTCTGTCAGAGACAAGCCCTGATGCTGGTATTGCTTGGCTACGGAAACCACAAATCTCAGGTTGGCACTTACCAGCTTTTCCCTGGCTTCCTCAGCCTCGCGACCACCATGACGGATGGTCTGGGCCAGCTCTATCTCTTCGTCAATGCTGATGAGCGGTGCACGGCCTATCTCCACCAGATATTTGTCCAGTGCCTCGCTCGAGCGATTGGTGATACTTTTCTGAATTTTAAGCTGTCTCATATACAGTCTTTACCTTATATTATACCCCTTAACTTTTCGTAAAAGGCGTGCAAAATTAGCAAAACGCTGGCAATTTCAGCAAGAATGACGTAATAATTAACATCTTTTATACATTGACGTTGGGCTGGGACTTTAAAAAGTCACCTTTTCGTCACACAGATCTGCTACAATGGAGCGGTGAGTAATCAGGATGACTGTTTTGCCGGGATATTGCTTGAAGAGCCTGCTGAACAGTTCCCGTTCTGTGTCCTCGTCTAATGCGGAACTGATTTCGTCCAACAGCAAGATGCTGCCTGGCCGTAGCAGTCCACGGGCAATGGCAATGCGTTGTGCCTGTCCTCCGCTCAGTCCGCTGCCATGCTCGCCCAGTTCGGTGTCCAGTCCGTTGGACAGGTCTTTCACGAAGTCTGCACAGGCAGTATGCAGCACGCTCCACAGCTCGCTTTCCGTCGCTTTGGGCTTAGCCAGTTGTAAGTTGTAGCGGATGGTACCGCTCATCAGCGAGTTGCCTTGTGGCACATAGCATAGGCCGCTACTTGTCGTTACCACTCCCTCGGTAGGCTGTACCAATCCTAATATCAGTCGGAACAGTGTCGTCTTTCCTATTCCCGTCTCACCCATGACAGCTGTTTTTGAACCAGCTTTGAACTCGTAGGTGAAGTGGGACAGGATTTCCCTGTCGCCTGAGGCATAGCGGAAGCTGACGTCATCGAAGTGTACGCTGCAATTGTCGTCAGCATGTTCTACTCTTGTTCCTCCCTCGGCATTGTTTACTTTCTCCTCTTCTTTCGACAGATCTTCCAACCGGTCGATGCTTGCGGTGGCATGTATCAAACCCGGAAGCAGGTTAAGCAGCTGCAGGACAGGGTGCTGTATCTGGCTGACCAACTGTAGGAAAGAAGTCATCACGCCAAAGGTGATGATGCCGGCACGCAATTGCAAGCTTCCCCAGACGAAGGCCAGCAGATAGCCCAGTCCGAAAGCACATCCCAAAATCATTCTCGTAACCACCGTGAAGCGTGTGCGGTGCATGACATGGCCTCTCAGTCGTTGCTGCATCGAGTCAAGTCTTTCCGTCAGCCACGATTCACTGTCCAGTGAGCGTAACATCGCATTGTACTCAACTCCCTCCTGGACGTGCATCTGGATGCGGCTTTCGTCCTCTCTGATGTCCAGTGTCATCTGTCGTAGCCGTCGTGCTACAAGCTTGGCAGCCACCAGCGCCAACGGTGTCAGCACCAATAGTGCCCAAGCCAAACGTGTGTCAAAATAGTGCAGTAGCAGAAAGGCGCCACACAGCTGCAACGATGTTACCAGCATCTGTGGCAGTATGTCTGTTGTGGCCTGGCAGACCACCTCAATGTCCTTGGCCAAACGGGAGCTGATATCGCCTGAATGCAAGTCATGGTCTGTAAACAGTTGTCTAACAAACAGACAGCTGAACATTTGCAGTCTCAGGGAATTCATCTGCATGGTGTTGGCTTTAATGCCCATATAGTAGTAGGTCTGTCGCAGCACGACACCCCCCACTACTGTCAGCACCAGCCATACAGTCATCCATGCAATATCCTCGGCAGTACCCTTGCGGATGGTATCGTCAATGAACTGTTTGCTGAGCCATACCATCAGCAGGCCGAGCGCTACTTGGCCGATACCAGCAAAAATACGCACTACCGTGTTAGCACGAATGCCTTTTGTGTTTTGCCAAAGCCAGGTTACGTAGTTCATTCCACGATTCCGACATTCTGCCATTCCTTGATGGTACGCTCCACATCAGCGCGTGCCCTGGCTTCCTCCACGTCGTATTCACTACACAAAGCTGTTGTCAGCGAGTCAACGGTGAACTCGCCTTGGGCTGCTGCATTCTCCCATAGGAATGCTGCAGTCTCGTTGAGGCTGATCAGCTTGCTGAAGTCAACGGCTCCCAAACCCTCGCCAACTATTACTTTCTCGCCACACACATTGCGTAGCACAAATCCATTCTTTTGTTTCATATTTTACTACTTGATACCTTTTACCTTTCTATATATATATAATAGATACCTTCTGACGGGACGCAACGCGAACCACAATCTCGCCCATCGTTTACGCCACGGACTGTCAAGCGGATGACGCTGGCCCTTCGCATTGACGACATGGGTCGCCAGCGCCTTGACATCATCTTTCAGGCAGCGTTCCGTACCGGCAATATTTCCATCGCCCATCAAGGTCAGGCGATTGCCTTGAATGCTGATGACGCGGTGTACTACATAGCGCGAACCTTCCACCCAGGCCAGTACAACATCACCAACCTTCACGGACGAGGGATGCTCCAGAATCACACTTTCCCGCCCTCCAATAATAAACGGAAGCATGCTTCTACCCCTGACGGGGAACGTTACGCTCAGCCCCTCGTTGACTAATTTGATGGCTTCTTGTATGATGGCTTCGTCGGTCATTGGGCAATCGTTTTATTACACAATGTGGCAGCAGCTTCGTCTGGCAGACATTCCATGTGCCAGATGGATGTGGCCATAATCAGTTCATTTTCTGTCTGGTGCAGTCCGTCGGCTACCATCTTGTCCCAGCGCTTTCCGGAAATGCTGGGTACGAGTACTGCATACGCAGCAATGTTACCCAAAGGCTTGATTTTGTTGTGGGGGGCCTGGCTCAGCTGAACAATACCTCCTATCGGATAGCTGACATTCCGATAGCAGGGGGTCTTGCCACTCCAGGGACTACCATAAACCATAGCAGTGCCTTCCTCCGTCAATTTTACTACTGGATTGTCGTCGTTCACCAGCTCTGTACCTTGGATGTAGCGTAACCAGAGGGAGGCATGGGTACTTTTACCCGTTCCGCTCTTGCCAAGGAACATATATGCTTTGCCTTGATAACTGACTACTGCGGCATGAAACAAGGCCGTTTTCAGCGAAGCAGTGGCTAAGGCGTAGAGTACCATCAGTGCATTGTCGAGGGCCATCTTTTCCTCGAATCCTGTCGTTGTCAGTGTGGCTTCCCGATAGTCAGGGGTACATTCCAGACATCCTGCGCTATGTCCCCTCCAGCGAAACTCGAACACGGGGTTGTCGCCGTTCTTGCCACAGATGATATCTTGTCCCTCGTCTTCCTGACGAAGTTCCTCGACATAGCTGAGAGGCTCACCTTGCTCAATGGTCAGTGCAAACACGGTATCGCCGCCTTCTGCGACAAAAGGCTTGTAATTGGACATCAGTCCCAATATTTTTTCATTGGCATTGATGCTGAAGCGGTGGCCTGCAACAAGAAAGTATTTCGTATTCATACTTAAATAAAAAGAGGAGAGATGCCTTCATGGTTGGGATCCCTCCTTATTTGTAATCCAATTATTGTTGTCCAAGGCGGATTCGAACCACCACAAACAGAACCAAAACCTGTTGTGCTACCATTACACCATTGGACACTACACGTCACGCTTTGACCGTCAAGTCGAAGAATCACGCTTTTGCGGGTGCAAAATTACTAAAATTTTGGAACACTGCAAAATTTTTCCCCATTATTTCACGATTAGAAGATAATAATTCTTCTTGCCCTTTTGCGCCAGCAGATATTTTCCGTCAATCAAGTCGTCGGCTGTTACGGCACGGTTCTGGTCTGTCAACTTTTCCTTGTTCAGTGACACGCCACCACCTTGTACCATTTTACGCATCTCGCCTTTTGAAGGGAATACTGGGGCGACAGTCGTCAGCAACTCTATAGCAGGCTGCCCCAACTGGTCCTTGGCTATCTCAAATTGTGGAACACCATCAAACACGTCCAGGAAAGTCTGCTCGTCAATTTTCTCCAGCCCTTCCTTGGTGGACTTGCCAAAAAGTAGGTTGGATGCCTCAATGGCAGCATCAAGGGCTTCACGGGAATGAACCATCACCGTGACTTCTTCAGCAAGGCGTTTCTGTAAGATGCGTCTGCCAGGATCCTGTTGGTGTTCGGCAATGAGTTCGTCAATGGTCTCTTTTTCCAGAGAGGTGAATATCTTGATGTATCGTTCTGCATCATCATCACTGACATTGAGCCAGAACTGATAAAACTTATATGGTGTCGTCCGCTGCGGGTCAAGCCAGATATTGCCGCTTTCCGTCTTGCCGAACTTCTTGCCGTCGCTTTTGGTGATGAGAGGGCAGGTGAGGGCAAAGGTCTCAACCTCGTTGCCCAGTGTGCGGCGAATAAGCTCCGTACCTGTGGTCATGTTACCCCACTGGTCGTTACCGCCTAACTGTAGCTTGACACCGTAGTGCTGATAAAGATAAAGGAAGTCGTATCCCTGGAGGAGCTGATAGGTGAACTCGGTGAATGACAGACCGTCGCGGGCCGTACCGTTCAGACGCTGTTGAACAGACTCCTTGGCCATCATGTAGTTGACGGTGATGTGCTTGCCTACCTCACGGGCAAAGTCGAGGAAGGTGAAGTCTTTCATCCAGTCATAGTTGTTGACCATCACGGCAGCATTGGCATCTTTCGACTCGAAGTCAAGGAACTTGGACACCTGTTTCTTGATGCATTCCTGGTTGTGACGCAGTGTCTCGTCATTCAGAAGATTGCGTTCTTGCGATTTTCCCGAGGGGTCGCCAATCATACCTGTGGCACCACCCACCAGGATGATGGGCTTGTGTCCGCAACGTTGCAGGTGACGCAGCATCATGATGCCGCAAAGGTGACCGATATGCAGTGAGTCTGCCGTAGGGTCAGTACCAAGATAGGCTGTCACCATTTCTTTTTGAAGTAGTTCTTCTGTGCCTGGCATCATCTGTGCCAGCATTCCACGCCATTTCAGTTCTTCAACAAAGTTCTTCATCGTTATCTAATTCTTGTTTTTTTCATTTTTATCTTAATTCCTATGGTACCGGATCATATCCGGAACCACCCCAGGGATTGCATCGCAGTATTCGCCAGATAGCGAGTCCTAATCCCTTGATAGGGCCGTGTTTGATGATTGCTTGTCTGGCATATTCGCTACATGTGGGTGTAAAGCGACAAGAAGGTCCCAGCAAGGGCGATATGGCAACTTGGTAGAATCTAATCGGCATCACTAAAAGCCACACCAGCATTTTTGATAACCATCGTCCAAGTGTATTCATAGCTTCTCTGCCATTCGTTTCAACAAACTGACCACACGCTTTTCTACTTCCTGTGAAGAATAATGTTCTTGCGACAACCAAACAAAAGCCATCAGCACCATCTCTTCTTCTGGCAATGCGTCATAGACAACCTGCTTATGCTGTCTGAAAGCCTCTCGTACTTGCCGTTTCACTAAGTTACGATCGACGGCATGTTTAAAACGCTTCTTAGGTACACTGATCAACAGCTGTACGGGGACATCGCCATATTGGCGATTCGTTTTCATATAGACAACCCTTAGTGGATAAGCTGCCATTGAGAGGCTGCTTCCTCCGCCAAAGAGCGTTTCTATCAGTTTCTGACTGACCATTCGCTCCCGCTTTCTCAGTGTAGGAGCTGTCATATTTATTAAATTGATATCAATTAGCCTTTTTTCTCCAATAAAAAGTGCTGAAGCGCACCGGTCATGGATGGATATTTCTCAGAGGGAGCTTCCAAATCGAGTCGTAATCCTGCGTCCTTGACAGCCTTGGCTGTAGCGGGGCCAAACGTGGCAATGGCAATCTCACCCTGCTTAAAGTCTGGGAAGTTCTTCGTGAGTGACTCAATACCTGCAGGGCTGAAGAAAATGAGCATATCGTAGTCAAAGTTCTGAACCTCTTCAGGGGTAAAGTCGTTTGATACGGTACGATACATCACACATTCCTGATGATTCAGTTTCTTGGCATTCAGCATTTGGGCGATAGAATCATTGTGAACGTCACTCATGGGTAACAGATACTTTTCGTTCTTATGCTTGACCATAGTAGGTATCAAGTCGTCTATCTTGCCTGTTGTCCCAAAGAAGACCTTGCGTTTGCGATACTGCACATACTTTTGAATGTAAAGTGAGATAGTCTCTGTCACGCAAAAGTACTTCATGTCCTCGGGAATAGCTACACGCAACTCTTTGGCCAGCGTAAAAAAGTGGTCAATAGCATGGCGTGAAGTAAATACGATAGCCGTGAAGTCTAAGATGTTTATTTTTTGTGTTCGGAAATCCTTGGCGGAAATTCCTTCAACCTTAATGAACGGGCGGAATACAAGCTCCACCCCAAATTTGGAAGCAATGTCGTAGTAAGGCGACTTTTCGCTTGATGGTTTAGGCTGCGAAACCAAAATCTTCTTGATCATCAGTGTCCTAAAAATTAATTTTCAAACTATTTGCAGTTGTCTCCAAAACTCCCCAAAAGGCAAGCAATGGTACGATTTCGAGGCTGCAAAAGTACAAAATAATTTGCAATTTAAAGACCTTTTGGCGGAAAAAGATGGTAAAACACTTATAAATCGTTAGAATTTTAACGATTACTAAGACAGTTGTGAAGTAAATGATGGCATTTTTGATGGACAGCTCAAAGTAAACAGAGAGTACGACGAGGGGGAACAGCATCGTAGCTTCAAGGGATGATATGAATAATAGTGCCTTGGCAAATTGTCCGCTCTTTTTGCTGCCAAAGAAGACGGTGTTGACGATTGAATATGTGAGGAATCTCAAGATGAAATAGGCAACAGTCATTGCCAAATAGATGACAATAAGATAGTATTGGGACTTCAGCACATAAGTGTCGCCATACGTATGGAGCGAGTAGAAATAGTATAGTAAGGCTATCATGATGCTATCCAGGATAATCAGTGAAACCAGGAATCGCATTTCATTAGCCGTCTCCGCTACTTCCGTACTTCCTTCATGGGGTGTATAAAAGAACTTTTTGGCCTGGCTTATAATGAAGTGACTGGTATTCGACAGTGAAATTAGGGTCAGCACAAAACAAACCAGCAGCAATGAGGTGATAATATTGTCGTTGTGAATAGTGTACGGAACAGGATCTCCCGCCACACCATAGCGTCCTCCCGGCAACTCAGGGTGGAACAGCGTATCCTTCGAGAAAAACCCTTCTTTGTAATATTGGGGCAGTTGTACGTCCAGCATGTTGTGCCCCTTGTCGTGTCCAGGCAGATGTAATGTGTCAGGACGCTGGCTCCAGCGTATTTCCGAAGCCTTGAATCTCGACTGGATGGCAGAATCTTGTTGGGCAGGAGTAGCATTGCGTGGCAACCAGCTGATGACCATGGCTGGTGTCAACGGTTTGTGCTGGGGTACTGCAGAATCTCCCTGCACTGCTATGGTCTCATGTGCAATACTATCCTGCTGTATCATTGCTTAGATTCCGAATTCACGCTTGATGTCTTCTACACGGTCCAGCTTTTCCCATGTAAACAGCTCTACATCGATGATTTTTGTTTCATGGTAGCGGCTTGTGAAGGTCTTTTTTATCACTTCCGACTGTCTGCCCATATGTCCATAGGCTGCTGTTTCCAAATACATGGGCTGGCGCAACTTCAGTGTCCGTTCTATGGCTTTGGGACGCAGGTCGAAGAGTTTCTCAATATGTTTGGCTATTTCGCCGTCTGACATGTTTACATGTGAGCGGCCGTAGGTGTTGACATAGATGTTCATGGGTTTGGCGACGCCAATGGCATAGCTTACCTGTACCAACATCTCGTCTGCAACGCCTGCCGCAACCATGTTCTTTGCTATGTGTCGTGCCGCATAGGCTGCTGAGCGGTCCACCTTCGATGAGTCTTTCCCAGAGAATGCACCTCCTCCGTGTGCCCCTTTGCCACCATAGGTGTCGACAATGATCTTGCGACCGGTAAGTCCCGTGTCACCGTGAGGACCGCCAATGACAAATTTGCCTGTGGGGTTGATATAGTATTTGATGTCGTCGCCAAACAGTCCGAGTACTTTCTTGGAATGTATTTTCTCCTTTACACGTGGAATCAGGATTCCCAACACATCGTTTTTAATCGTCTGAGCCATCTCCTCGTCTGATGCAAATTCATCATGTTGCGTTGAAACGACGATAGTATCAATCCGCTCCGGAATACCTTCGTCGCTGTATTGGATTGTAACTTGGCTCTTGGCATCAGGCCGCAGATAGGTCATCTCCTTGCCTTCCTTGCGTATTTCTGCTAATGTCCGCATAATCAGGTGAGCCAGGTCGAGTGATACAGGCATCAGATTCTCCGTCTCGTTGCATGCATAGCCAAACATCATGCCTTGGTCTCCGGCACCTTGTTCTTCTTCATTGCCATTGTCCACACCACGGTTGATGTCGTCGCTTTGCTCATGGATGGCTGTCAGGATGCCGCACGAATTGCCGTCAAACTGGTACTCGGCCTTTGTATAGCCAATTTTCTTGATGGTATTGCGGGCTATGGTCTGCAAGTCGATATACACTTCGCTACGTACTTCGCCCATCAATACCACCTGACCGGTAGTAACAAACGATTCGCAAGCCACGCGGGCATGCTCGTCATAGGCCAGGAACTGGTCCAGGATGGCATCACTTATCTGGTCGGCCACTTTGTCTGGGTGGCCCTCTGAGACTGATTCTGATGAAAACAAATAGCTCATACGATTGTTATTTTCTTGTTTTTGGCTGCAAAGGTACAAAAAAAAATAGAAATTAGAAATTAGGAAGTAGAAATTATGATTTGTTTAAATGCCGATAGTGTCATTCAGCAGCATCTGCACTTGGTAGTAATCACAATTTCTAAATCCTAATTCCTAATTTTTAATACTTAATGTCTAGTACTTAATTTACTATGTCTCGGGCAGCATGACAACCTCGATGAAGTTGCCACTCTTGAGCAGCTCGTTCAGGAAATCACGTACAGTGTCAACAGTCAGGGCTTCAACGGTCTTCTTGTAGTCAGTATGTACGTCGAGTCCGTGGATAAGCCATTTGTTGATGGTACCAATCCAGTAGCTATTTGTCTTGGCATCGACATCTATCTGCTTAAGCATGTACTCCTTTACCTTGTTGAGCTGATCCTGGTCAACAGACTTCTGCATGTTTGCAATACCCTCATGGAGCAGGCGCATTGCTATTTCATGCTTGTCGGGGTTCATAGGACAATAAGCCTGCAACAGGGCGCGGGGCTGGTGGTTGTTCATGCTGAATGCACCCATGGCACCGCATGAGTAGGCTGCACTCTCGTCCTCACGGATGGTCTTGAGGTATATCATGGAGAGAATCTGGCCTACGGCATCAAGCTTCACAATATTCTCCAGCGTGCGCGGCATGTCAGCATACCAGCACTCAACGGCAATAGCCTTGGGGGACTCGGTCTTTACCTTGAAGTTATTGACGACCTTACCTTGGGCCATGATGTCGATGTCGGTGAAGTCCTCAGCAGGCTCACCAGTAGCGGGTAGTGAGGCTATGTATTGCTCAACAAGTGGACGGATGGTCTGTTCGTCGAAGTTGCCGGCAAAGATGAAGGTGAACTGTCCTGCATTCTTGTAGCGATCCTTGGCCATCTCCAGGATACGGTCATAATTGATATCCTTCAGGTCCTTAACGTCAATCTGTGTGAAACGGGGATTGTGGCTGTAAATAGTGCTCTGCAACGAGTCACTGTATACCATTTCGGGTGAGAGCGACTTGTTCTTAAGGGCCATGTCAAGTTGTGTCAGCAGGTTCTGGAACTGCTTCTCGTCTTTATTGATGTTGGTGAAGTAGAGGTAAACCATCTGCAACATGGTCTCCAAGTCCTTCGGTGTAGAATGAGCAGTAACATATTGCATGTTGTTGGTGAGTGAGGGATCGGCATTGCACTCCTTGCCTGCCAAAGCCTTCTGAAGCTCATTGCTTGAGAAGTTGCCCAGACCGCTGATGCCTATCACCTGGTCGAAGACCTTCAGGTTGGTGAAATCGGCAGGATTGTCAAACTTTGACTTACCTCCCTTTGACCAGGCCTGCATCTGCACTTCGTCGTCCTTGAAGTCTGTCTTCTTCAGAATGACGGTTGCACCATTCGAGAGCTTCAGCTCTTTGAAGCCGAACTGATCGTTTGCAGTTTCAGAGACAATTTTTCCAGCCTGAATCGTGGCGACGTCAACCAATGGTTCGTCCTTTACGTTGTCAACATAAACTTCAATCTTCTCTGCGCGGGCAGCGGCAATGGCTGCGGCCATATCCTGCTCCGTGACATAGACTTTGCCTTCTTTCTCCTGGGCAAGATCCATCACAACGAGATTGCTGTCTGTGGCACTGATGAGCTCTGGCAACATCTGGTTGATAGCCTGAACGGGGATGTTGGGAGCCAGCATCTGCATGGTCTGATGCAGGTAATCCAGCGGTGCGATAGGCTCATTGGTCAGGTAATTGTCGCGATAGTCGTTGCCAAATTCGGCATTCTTACGCTTGTCACGGTTGGTGTAACGTTTCTCGAGATTACTCAGATAGTCTGCCTTGGCACGCTCATATTCTGTGGCGGTGAAGCCAAACTCACGGGCACGACGGGCTTCTGTGTACAGAATCTTGATGGTCTCCAAATCCTTACCCTCTTTAGGATAGCCAGCCAGTTCAAAACAATCCTTGGTGCGTGACAGGATATATTCTCCGTCGTTGGCATAGGCCTGAAAGAAAGGACACGACTCATCCTGCGTCATCTCCTGCAAACGCTGGCTGAGCATACGGGATATCACATTGGTAGCATAGTCTTTGATAAGGTAGGCCATCGTCAGCTTCTCCTCGGGAGAAGTGGCTTCATGCTTCATCATGATGCTGATTGCGCTCATCTGCATCTCTTTGTCCTTTTCAGACACGTAGATAGCATTTGGTGTATCGGGTACGGGCTCAGGAATAACTTTCGGAGCATTGGGGTCAACCTTGATGCCGGCAAACAACTCCTTGATCTTAGCCTCCATGTGGTCCACGTCAATGTCGCCTACTACAATGATAGCCTGGTTGTCAGGACGATACCACTTACGGTAGTATGCGCGCAGGGTCTGAGGCTTAAAGCTGTCGATAACTGACATCAAGCCGATGGGCAGACGCTCGCCATATTTGGAACCGGGATACATCTTGGGCAATGCACGCTGGTACATGCGCATCTCGGGACCTTCACCCAGGCGCCATTCATTGTGCACGACGTCACGCTCCTTGTCAATCTCCTCCGGCTCCAGCAACAAGCCGTTCGACCAGTCTTTCAGTATCAGCAGGCATGAGTCCAGTGCCGTGGTGCGCTTGGTTGGAACATCGCAGACGCGATAAACAGTCTGGTCAATGCTGGTATAGGCATTCAGGTCAGAACCGAACTCTACACCAAGTGAACGGGTGAATTCAATGATGCCATTGCCCTTGAAGTGCTCAGAACCGTTGAAGGCCATGTGCTCCAGGAAGTGAGCTAATCCACGCTGTGAGTCATCTTCGTTAATGGAACCCACGCGTTGGGCAATGTAGAAGTTGGCCACATGTTCCGGATACTCGTTGTGGCGGATGTAATAAGTCAACCCATTGTCCAGTTTTCCAATGCGAACAGCCGGGTCAATGGGAATTGGCGGCATCTGCATTTCCTGTGCCACCATGACTGCAGAGCAGACCAGTGTCATTGCAGTCACAAACAATCTCTTCAGTTTCATAGTTATTATTATTAAAAATTTGAATGGTTTATAATCGGTTTATTAGTGAATAACGGGTTTGCCCTGACACTCTTGGCACAAGCTTTTTACAGACGTGCCATTAGTTGAACAGGTAACGGATGGTGAACATGACTTGATAGGTAGAGATGGCACCTTCAAAGTTCTGGTAGGTCGATGTGTGTCGTTTGCCATTTACCAGGTTATAGGTGTATTTCTCCTTACTGTACGACAGCAGTGAATTGCTCGATACTTGTTTGAATACTCCCCAGTCCTTGCATAGGAAATTGGGCAGGTTGATAATGTCGATGCCTAACTGCAGTGAATGTTGGTACTTTCCGATTTTCAGTTTCATGTCGCGCAAGTACTTGAAGTCCACTTGGTAGTGCCAGGGCATTTTGGCACCGCCACGCTCGGCATACTGTCCCTTGCGTCCGCTCAGATAGTCGTCCTGCTCGATATATGCCCAGAAGTCATCGCGCTGCATGTCGGCCGTATAGGGCTTGCCGTCCACAGTCCCATTGTCGGCAAAGTTCCAGTTATCCAGCTCTTGGCGCGAGGCTGGCACGTAGATGAGGTTGCCTGGTGCCGTGGGGTCACCTATCACGTTGCTATTGAAGACATAGGAGTAGCGATTGAAAGCATAGTCACCCAAGAAACCATACTGATAGCCGTCATAGACGAGGCTGAAGGTCGATGTGGCGTTTTTGCTTTCCTTCAGCTTGTAGCTGGCGGACAGGAGCAGGCGGTTGGGAGCCACGTATGTGGCATAGCCGGTCTCGTTGTCGTTGACGGCATTGATAGAGTGTCTGTAATTGTTATAGGCCGACGCCACCTGATTGCCGATGCTCTCGCTGTACGACTTGGCTTTGGATATCGTGTAGCTGCCCGACAGGTCAAGACCGAAGTCAAATGATTTGTGCAGCTGTAAGCTCAGCGATGCGTAGTAAGCCTTTGAACCGGCATTTTCCAGGACGTATGCCGAGTGGCTGGCGTCATAATACGACAGATAGTGGCGTACGTCGCCATGACCGAGGTCGATAGTCGAAGATCCGTCCCAATAAAGGTCGCGGTTGCTGACCACCACAGGATTAAGGTCACGGCTATAGATTCCTTCTATGGTGAAGTCGATGTCACCAGGCAGTTGGGTATCGAAAGCCAGCGATGTCTTCCATGCCTTGGGCATTTGAAGGTCATCGGCGAGGATGGTGGGACCGCTGGGTATTGATGTACTGCTTTGGGCATTGATTTGCTGAAGCATTTCAGTTTGACTGGTAGTCAGATGAGGAAATACCTGACCTTCTTTCTTGGCAACATACGATGTCTGGCCCATACCGGAGTTTCCCACTGCAGATACCAGCCATACGAACGGCAAACGTCCTACGAAAACACCCGTACCACCCCGCAAGATGTATTTGCGGTCGCCTTTGATGTCCCAGTTGAATCCCACACGTGGCGAGAAGCTGAGGCTGGTCTTGGGCACGTTGTCCGTACGATAATGCACCCCACCGAAATCGATGTTGTAATAGCCTTCGTTGAAATTGTCCTTCAGCGACGGATAGAAAGGTAATTCGAATCGCGCGCCTAATGACATTCGCAAGCGGTCAGACAGGCTCATGTTGTCCTGCAGGTATATTGACCATTGGTTGGTTCTCATTTCAGAAGTGAACATCGAGTGTTCGGCATTGTTTCCGTACGTGATACCGAAAAGCTTTGGTCTTGCTCCGAAAACTGATGCCCAGTCGCCAGCATCAACCTGCTCTTGTGTCGCTTCAAAGACATAATATCCGGCAGCGGCCTGTGCATAGCCGTTGGCAGCATAGTTGTGCTCAAACTGTATACCGGCAAAGAGGTTGTGCAAGCCGAGTGTTACATTCACTTCGTCAGTGATCACCGTGTTCTTCGTCTGGGCCACGTTGCCATAGGTGAAGATGTCGCCTGTCACTGCCCATGACGGGGTGTGTCCCTGTCCGTCTGCCATGACCACCTCAATGACAGGTGCCGTGATATCGTATTCCGAAGAGCGCGGCTGGTCCTGATAGGAGTAGGTGCCGCGCAGCGTATTTTGCCAAATGCCGAATTTGCTCTGCAATTCAGCAGCAAGTGTCGTAAAACGGTATTCTGAGAAATACCGGCTCGACTTCGACATCATTCCGTAATTGGTATTGGCTCCGTAGGTGTTGACATTACTGGCTCCGTAAATAGCAGAAGCCTGACTGCCACCGATGGATCGGGAGGCATTGGAGGGATTTGACTCCTTAAGGTTTGATTTCGTGAAACGGATATTGAACTTATGGTTTTCGTTGATGTTCCAGTCCAGTCGGGCCAAGATGCGGTATGCCGGTGCTTTCACGTTGTATCCCTGCCACGGACCGGTTTCTATACCGTACGTGTTGCGCAGGTAGTCCGACATGCTCTCCAGCTGGCTAAGCTGTGGGCGGTGGTTCGAGGGGGTGTAGGGCGTAGTGCCGTCACCCGCACGTGCATTGGGACCCACTTTCACATTGTCCTCTATCTCTGCGTTGACGAAGAAGAAAAGCTTGTCTTTCAGGATGGGACCGCCGAAAGTCATTCCGTAGGTGTTGGTATGTCCGTTGTCGATGGGCAGCGAGACATCTCCCACGCGTGCGCCTTGCAGACTGGTACTCGTCAGGTAGGTATAGGCAGACCCCCTGAACTCGTTGGTACCGCTCCGCGTCACGGCGTTGACACCGCCACCCGTGAAACCGCTCTGACGTACGTCAAAAGGTGTGATGGACACTGTCATCTGTTCCATCGCATCAAGCGAGATGGGCATACCGCCGCCTGGCAGGGTCTTGGTGCCAAGTCCAAAGGCATCGTTAAACGAGGCACCGTCAACGGTGACATTCGTCATTCGGAAGTTGCCGCCGCCAATGGCCAGTCCACTGGCTGAACTGCTCTGGGGGGTCATCTTCATCAGGTCGGTCAGCGAGCGTCCTACCGTCGGAACGTTGTTCATCTGCTCCTTGTTCATGCTGGTCACGGCACCGGAACGGTCGGAGCGCATGGTGTTATTGGCCTTTGCCACGATTTCCACCTCAGCCAGCATTTCGCTGCTTTCCGCCAGGTCGGCACTGATCACGGAATTCTGGCCTAACTGTAGTTGTACCTCGGCAAATTTCTTGGTCTGGAATCCGATATAGGATATTTCCACCTCGTAGGGGCCGCCGGCACGCATGCCAATGATGGTGTATCTTCCGTCAATATTGGTAATTGCGCGATAGACAGTTCCCGACGGTTTATGAGTAGCTGTGATGGTAGCTCCGATTGCTTCTTCGCCTCCGGCAGTAACAATTCCATTGATACCCGATGTCGTTACCTGTGCCATCATTGTCAATGCTGCCACCAGCGCTATGGTCAATGCAAATAGTCTTTTGCCCATGATGAAAGTCCCTTTATTAGTTTTCTGCCTGCAAAATTAATAAAAATTTTATAACCCACCTCTACTTTTGGTGTTAATTTTTACTTTCTGCCTAATAGTTGTCCTTCTGGCGGGTTCCCGTTCTGGCTTCAACAACATTGACGACGTAGTCTCCCAGTTTCTCGCACTCGTTGATAAGGTCCATATAGATGGTACCGACAGCGTAGGTGTACAGGTGATTGTTGATGTCGTTGATGTTCTGCCTTTTGAGCTGGTTGCGGAAGTTGTTGATTTCGTGTTCTATGTTGTAGGTACGATTGACGTCGTACGAATCCTTGCGGCCTCCCAGCAAGTGATTCATGTGTGTGATTGCCTGGTTGGCAAGTTCCATCATCTGGTGGATGTGGTCATACTGCTTCTCGGTGAAGTGGTCCTGCTTGCTCTGGGCCTTGCGGCTGATGGTCCTGGCCATGTTGAGGCAGGCGTCGCCTATGGACTCCAGCTCGGAAATCTCACGTAGCATGGCACGGATCTTGGCCTTCGTGTCGTCCGACAGGTGTGCATCACCCACCTGGTCGAGATACTTGGCAATCTCAATCTCCATATTGTCCGACAACCCCTCGTACTTTTCAATGCGGGCATACTGCTTTGCAAACTTCTGCTCGTCCTTCTCGATGAGCAGTTCACGCACCATGCCGAACATCCGTTGCATGCGTTCGGCGAACGACCTGATTTCCTTCTGGGCCTCAAGGATGGAAAGCTCCGGGGTTTTCATGATGCCCGACTGGATGAAATGCAGGCGGAAGTCTTCCTCCTCGTCAATCTTCTTAGGTTTGATAATCCAGCAGATGAAACGTCCGATATACTGTACGAAACTTATTTGGAGCAAGGTGTTGGCAATGTTGAATGCCGTATGGTAGCAAGCCAGCACGACGGATGCCTTGACGGCATACTCCGCTGGGGGGTAGTTCATGGACCCGTCGAACCCGGTGATGTGGCATACCAGTCCGAAGAAAGGCTTCAGGAAGATGAGCGCCCATGTGACACCAATGGTGTTGACAACGAAGTGGGCGAAAGCCGCGCGACGAGCATGGACATTCGCTTTTGCCGCCACGATAATGGCCGTCATGGTCGTCCCGATGTTCTCGCCCAATACGAGCATGATGCCTTGTTCGACGGGCAGCACACCTGTTGCGCATAGCATCATGGTCAAGGCCATGATGGCTGCCGACGACTGTACACACAGTGTCAGTACGGTACCCACGATGAGCAGCAGCAGCGCGTTCCAGAAGGTGATGTCGTTGAAGCCCTCGAACAGTTGGTTGACAACGACGCTGGTCGAGGGGTCTTGTACCATGTCGAATCCTGTTACCTTCAAGGTACTCAGTCCGAGGAACAGGAAGGCCGCGCCAAAGAGCAAGTCACCGATGATGCGACGGCTCTTCATGTAGATGAGTATGATACCCAGGAAAAATGCCGGGTAGACAAAGTCCGTGATGTTAAGCCAGAAGGCGAGCGACATGAACCAGGCTGTCACCGTGGTGCCGATGTGGGCGCCCATGACCACGGAAATGGCCTGCACTAGCGTTATCATCCCCGCATTGACGAACGACACGGTCATCAGTGCCGTGGCTGTTGACGACTGTACGACTGCCGTGACGAACATACCCGTTAGCATGCCCGTCAGCCGGTTGGTGGTCATGGCTCCTAAGAGATGGCGCAGCTGCGGGCCTGCCAACTTCTGCAGCGCCTCACTCATCGACTTCATGCCAAACATCAGCAGCGCCAGCGAACCTAATAGCTTAAAGACTATCCACATCGGGGGAAATATTGTTATTTACACAGTTTGCATCCTTCACACTTGTTTAGCTCTCCGCGGAAGCGCTTCTCCACCAGGTGGTGCAGACGGTCGCGCAGGGGTTCCAGTTTCATCTTGTCTACCACCTCGTTGATGAAAGCGTTTTGCAGCAGCGTCTTGGCTTCTTGCAGCGAGATGCCGCGCTGTTGCATGTAGAAAAGGGCAGCGTCGTTCAGCTGTCCCACCGTCGAACCGTGGGCGCACTTCACGTCGTCGGCATAGATCTCCAGCATCGGCTGCGTGTTCATGTGAGCCTCACGCGTGGCCATCAGGTTCTGGTTGGTCATCTGCGAGTTGGTCTTCTGTGCCCCGTGTTCCACCAGCACCTTTCCTGCAAAGGCCCCTGAGGCATGGTCGTCGAGCACGTATTTGTACAGCTCGTTCGACGTGCAGTGCGGAGCCTGGTGCACTATCAGCGTGTTGTTGTCCACATGCTGCTGCTTGTCAGCGACGACGCAGCCGTAGCACTGGCATTCCGCCCCTTCGCCCTTGAGTGTCAGGTCCAGACGGTTGCGCGTCGTGCCGTTGTGCAGGGTGATGACGTTGTGGTTCACCCGGCTGTTCGCCTGCTGTTCGATATAGACATTGCTGACACGTACGTTCTTATAGTGCGTCTCCTCCAGGCAGTAGAGGTCCAGCGAGGCATTGTCGCCCACATAGGCTTCTATCACCTGTGTTGCCAGGAAGCGGCGGTCGTCGGCAGCATGGTCGCAGAAAAGCATCTTCAGTTCGGCTCCTTCCTCCAGTACAATCAGCACGCGTCGGTTGACCATCAGGTCCACGTCACTGCGCAGGATGTTGATGACCTGTATCGCACGGTCCACCTTGACACCCCGTGGCACGTAGACGTAGAGACCGTCCTGTGCCAGCATGGTGTTAAGCTCAGTGACGCTGTCGCCCGCCGCTCCTGCCAGCCGGTTGTAGTACTCCGCCGGAGCCAGGTCTTTCAGCGAGCCGACCACCACGCCCTCGGGCAGTCTCGGTGCCGTTGGCGTCACGCCCGTTCTCTTTCCACGGTAGAAGCCGTCGTTCACCACGAAATAGAGCGACGTCGACAGGTTCGGCACGTCACAGCGGAAAGCCCTGTACGGGTCGACGGGAATTTCCAGCCGGTTCAGGTTCAGTCCGTAGTCAGGCGCAAACAGCCCCTGCATGTCCGTGTACTTGTAGCGTTCCACCTTTTGCGTCGGCAGTCCGTCTTTCGTAAAACGCCCGAAAGCCTCGTCCCTCACGTCGTTCATCACCCCGCCGCTGTGTTCGCATATCGTGGTGCGACACTGCCTGTACAAGTCAATATACTGTTGCGCGCTCGAAGTAATCATCATTTCTAATTCCTAATTTCTAATTTCACTCTTCCCCCATCTCTTCCTTGATCCAGTCGTATCCGTGTTCCTGAATCTGCCTGGCCAGCTCCGGCCCTCCGGTCTTGACGATGCGTCCTTTGTACAGCACGTGGACGAACTGTGGACGAATCATCTCCAGCAGTCGGTCGTAGTGGGTGATGACGATGCACGCCGTCTCCGCGGTCTGCAGTTTGTTGACGCCCTCAGCCACGATGCGCATGGCATCGACATCCAGTCCCGAGTCCGTCTCGTCCAGGATGGAGAGCTTAGGCTCCAGCATGGCCATCTGGAAAATCTCGTTGCGTTTCTTCTCACCGCCGCTGAAACCCTCGTTCACCGATCGGTTGGCCAGCTTCGAGTCGAGCTCCACCACCTTTCGCTTCTCGCGCATCATTTTCAGGAACTCGGCAGCGTTCATAGGCTCCAGTCCCTCGTATTTGCGTTTCTCGTTGATGGCAGCCTTCATGAAGTTGGTCATCGAGACTCCGGGAATCTCGACGGGATATTGGAACGAGAGGAACAGTCCTTCGTGTGCGCGGTCTTCCGGTTTCATCTCCAGCAGGTTCTTGCCATTGAAAAAAGCCTCCCCCGCCGTCACTTCATACATGGGATTACCCACCAGTACGGCCGACAGCGTTGACTTGCCCGACCCGTTAGGTCCCATGATGGCATGCGTCTCACCGTCGTTCACCGTGAGGTTAATACCCTTCAATATCTCCTTTTCGCCAATTCTGGCATGCAGATTTCGTACTTCTAACATCTTTTTTCCTTGTTTTGCGCTGACTTAATGATGGTTTTCGGGTGCAAAAGTACGAATAAGCGAGCGAAAAGCCAAATTTATTTGGTTTTTTTCGAGCGTGAGTACGAAAACGCCTTGATTTTCACTTTTTCACTTTTTCACTTTTTGCATAAAATCGAGGTGCAACCCGTTTTGCAATGACCTACACCTACACAAGAATAATACGTAGAGAATTAAAAAAACGCAATTATTCTTAAAGGCTTTCAGCGGTCTTTAACAGATAAATGTGAAAAAGTGAAAAGTGAAAATTCGGGTGTTTTGGGGGGACCTTGTATATTTATATAGGGGGGCGCGTATAATTATTTATTATACCTATTTAATTTTTTATACATTATTATATAACAATGTTTTTCTGTAATCGCCTGGTTTTCACTTTTTCACTTTTTCACTTTTGGGATTTTTGAGGGCTGTCTTTCATGTAATTATGCAACAAAACAAAAATGCAGTTTTCCCAGAAAAAGCTTGTAGAAGACGTTTTCAAGTCTTACCTTTACAATTGGGTTTGGTTCTGGGTTCCTCCGATAGCGCTTAAGGTTCTCTCCCATTGCTCTCCCATTTCTGTAACTAAATAACAAGGACAAAGCCCCTAAGTACAACTTAATTGCTTAAAAAGTTATGATAAAAGGAGAGTCCAGTCACCAGGTTGACGAAAAAGTGAAAAAGTGAAAAAGTGAAAATCGGGGCGTTTGCGTAGAACTCTACTAACCGTCCAACTTATTTGTATCGATTTCAAGTCAAATCGCCTAAAAGGGTAAAATGCACACTTATTTTTGCTCGATTAACTTTAATTAACCGCGTGGGCAGGGGTTTGTTATTATATTTTTGCTAATTTTGCAACCAAGAAACTACTAATTTAATTTTTTAACTTAAAACAATTAACAATGAGAAAAACGTTTTTATTCTCTGCGATGCTATCGTTGGGTATAGTCGGCAGTGTATCTGTCTGTCCTGTTCCTGCAATGGCATCTGTGACCCAGCAGACCATTAAGGTCAGCGGTCAGGTTGTTGACCAAGACGGGGAACCGCTTATCGGAGCCACCGTCAAGGTGAAAGGCGCGACGTCGGGAGCAATTACCGACTTCGATGGAAATTTCTCTATCGACGCAGCCTCCAATGCTGTTCTCGTGGTAAGCTATGTAGGCTACAAAGACCGTGAGGTTGCTGTCCGTGGCCGCTCCGTGTTGGAACCCATTCAGCTGTCTTCTGATGAGAACCTGCTCGAACAGGTTGTTGTCGTGGGTTATGGTACTCAGAAGAAAGCCGACCTGACAGGTTCCGTGAGCATCGTCAATGCCGAGGAGCTGAAGCGCGTGTCCAATTCCAACATTTCCACCATGCTGGAAGGTAAGGTAGCCGGTGTGCAGATTACTTCCGACGGTCAACCCGGTGCCGACCCCGTTGTTCGAATCCGTGGTATCGGCTCTTTCGGTAGCACGGCTCCGTTGTATGTTGTCGACGGTGTGCCCATGGGTACCACCATTCGCGATTTCTCTCCCAACGATATTGAGACCATTCAGGTACTGAAGGATGCTTCGGCAGGTGCCATCTACGGTTCGCGTGCCGCTAATGGCGTGGTTATCATCACCACCAAGAACGGCAAGAAAGACCAGCCCCTGAAGCTCGACTACAAGGGTTACTTTGGCTGGGACAAGATACCGAGCGATGTCTATGACGTGATGAATGCCTCGCAGTACAGCAATTATCTGGGTCAGGCTTGCGCCAACTCCAAGACACCGCTGGCTGGTGGTTACAGCTTGGACGCTGCCACAGGGCAATACAAGTTCCAGGACGGCACAGACACCGACTGGTTCAAGGAGGTGTTCAAGACCGGTACTCGCATGAACCACAATGTCAACCTCAGTGGCGGCGGTGCCCACAATACTTATAACATCGGTCTCGACTACTACCAACAAAAAGGTACCCTTCAGGGAGCAGGTCCTAACTACGAGCGTTTCACGGCCCGTGTCAACAATACCATGGAGACCAAGTTCATCCAGTTCCGCACCAGTCTCGTATACTCTCATTCCGATCAGGACGGCATGGGCTTGTCCAATGCTTCCGAATATGTGCAGGGTCTGTATGGCGACGTGACCAACGTGCTGCGCGGTACGCTGCTCATGCAACCCACCATTAAGGCATATGACGAGTCTACCTGGGTGCTCGACGACAGGGTAGGCTCTGCCAGCAGCTATCACTACGATGCCTACGGCTATGGTGTCTACTTCGATACTATTCATGGCGACATCTCGGCATCAAACCCCTTGCTGGTAAACAACCTGCTGACCCGTAACACGTTGGTCGACCGCGTGGTTGCCACTGGCTCGGCCGATGTGGACTTGCTGAAGATGATAGGTTTCGAAAACAAGAACCACAAGCTGAGCTACAAGCTGAACCTCTCGTACAGCAAGACCCATGCCAACGATAAGACCTGGGTGTCGGCCTGGATTCAGAGCAACCGTGTGTATTTGGACAAGTCGAACGAGCGCCTTACCAAGAACAACCGTCAGTATGCTGACTTCCTTGTGGAGAACACCCTTACCTATGACGGCAACATCGGCCTGCACCACATCAATCTGATGGTAGGTCAGACCTATCAGGAGGAGAATACCAATGTTGTCAATGCCTGGGCTGTCAACTTCTCTGAGCCTTACTATCTCCAGCTCCAAAATGGTGCCAGCACGTATTCCGAATCGTTTGAATACAAGCATTCCATCGCATCGTTCATCGGTCGTCTGAATTACGACTATGACGGCAAATACCTGCTTTCTTTCGTTCTGCGTCGTGACGGTAGTTCACGTCTATCGAAGAACATTCGCTGGGGTACCTTCCCCTCCATCTCTATCGGTTGGCGTTTTGATAAGGAAAAGTTCTTCCCCATCAACCGCGACATCGTCAATATGTTCAAGATACGTGCAAGTTATGGTGAGATTGGTAACGAGGCTGCCGTTGGTGATTATGCCAATCAGGCTACCCTGTCGCGTAACAACATGACCTATTCGTTCGGCAATGTGCCTGTTACGGGTTCAGCCATTTCAAACTTCGTCAATCCCGATATCTCGTGGGAGAAGAAGAAAACCACCAACATCGGTATCGACCTGGCCATGTTCAACAATCGTCTGGAGTTCACTGCCGAGTGGTACAAGAACAAGTCGGAAGACCTACACTACGGTGTTCCCGTGCCTGCCAATGCTGGTGTGGCCAATACGTCGGTAGTCATGAATGCCGCCTCGATGGAGAACAGCGGCTTCGAGTTCTCTGCCACCTATCGTAACAACGACCACCCCTTGAAGTGGCAGATTTCTGCCAACCTGAGCACCTTGAACAACAAGGTTACTTCCCTTGGCTTCGGCACCGAAAGCTATACGACAGGAGCCTACATCACCAAGGTCGGTGAGGAAGTCGGTCAGTTCTACGGTTGGCAGTATGGCGGCATCATCCGTAACAAGGAACAGCTGAACGCCTTGAACGAGCTCGGACGTGTGACCCACAACAATGCTGAGATTCAGAAGCAGAATGCTAATCCCTCCTATGTTCCCGACCTCGTGGCCGAGGGTGCATGGACTTATCAGGAAGGTGCCAATGTCGGTGACTGTTGGTATTACGATGTCAACAATGACGGTCGTATCAATGCCGATGACCAGACGGTGCTGGGTAGCGGTCTGCCTAAGGTTAACTTCGGCTTCAGTTTCCGTTTGGAGTACAAGCACTTCGACTTGGCTGTCTCTACCTACGGCGCACTCAACTACCATGTATCCGATGAAATATGGAACAGCCTGAACTCATGCTATGGTCCTGGCAACAAGGACGTGGCCGTGCTCGATGCCAACCGCTGGTCGGAAGACAAGACGACCTATCTGTCGAACGTTCCCCGTACCTATTATACCAACAATGCCACGTTGGCCTGGAACGACCTCTTCAGTGACCGCAAGATCCAGAATGCAGCCTACTGGAAGATTGCCAACGTCGAACTGGGATATAACTTCCCCGACAAGTGGTTCAAGGGTATTGTCACTGGTGTCCGTGCCTATGTCTCGGCCCAGAACCTCTTTACCTTTACGCCCTATCATGGATACAATGTTGACTATGCTGGCGGCACCTTTACGCCAGGCTACAATTTCTGCTCGTTCCCCACACCGCGTACCTTCATGGGTGGCTTACTTCTGTCTTTCTAAATTTATCAAGAAGCAAACAATATGAAACTATATAAATTATCCCTTGCCCTCTTATTGGGCATTGGCACGATAACTTCGTGCAGCGACAAACTGGATGTCAGCGACCCAAACCGTCAGACATCCGATAATTTCGGCAACACAGCCGATGAATTGGAGGAATGTGTCATCGCCTGTTACAACCACATTCGCATGGAGGGAACCTACGCCCGTGTGGGCTTTAACATCGATGTAACGCGTGGTGACGAGGTATGGAACTCCTCACAGGTATGGTATCTGCCTTTCGACGATATGAACGACCCCGTGACCGACGAGATCAACCAGTGGATATGGCGTGACTGGTACTACACCATCAATGTCTGCAATTTTATCCTGTACAAGATTACCGACGAGAACAGCAAGTTGTCTGACCGCTATAAGTACATTAAGGGGCAGGCGCTGTTCATTAGGGGTCTGGCATATTACAACCTGGCTGGCTATTACCAGAATCCGGCCCTGATTACCGACTATAATGAGTATAAGACCCTTGATGGCCTGTATGCCTCGAACTACGAGGACGGCGATGCCGATGGCAATGCCCAGTACGACCGCGTGCTCGACCAGGTGGAGAATGACTTCTCCGAGGCAATGGTACTGCTTCCCACCAAGACCCTGGGCGGTCAGTGGGCTAAAGGACGTGCCACCAGTGGTGCCGCTGCCGGCTACTATGCCCGCACGCTCATGATGCGCCATAAGTATGCCGAGGCCCTGACCGTACTGAAGGATATCTTGAGCACTGCCGATGGGGGCAACCAGCGCTATGGCGAATACAAGCTGATGGCCGACTATGGTGACAACTTCCAAGAAGGTTCTCTTTACGAGAACAACGAAGAGAGCCTCTTCGAGGTGCAGTTCCTCGATCTGGAGTCTCAGGGTACTGACGACGAGTGGACACCCGTTAACACCAGTCCTAACGCCACGCAGGGTCACGCCATCGAGAGTAACTACGGTCCTGGCGACTTTGGCGGTTGGGCCGACCTCTCCGTGTCTCCCTGGCTTTACAACCTGTACAAAGCCGAGCGCACCACTAGCGGTTCTCTCGACTCACGCCTCTACTGGACGGTGGGAACCTACGAGTCCGACTGGGAGGGATACGCCTATGGCAACATGTGTTATAAACTGCCGATGACGGCCACCGACTATGTGGTCACCAACAACGGCTATGGCGGTCTGCCCATTGCCAAGAACACCAACCTACGCACCGGTCTCTACGACAAGGTGGTCACGGGTCTGCATTGTGGTATCAACCTGCGTATGATGCGCTACAGCGACGTGTTGCTACGCGCTGCCGAATGCGAAAACGAGGTCAGCGGTCCGACGGCCAATGCCTTCAGGTGGATTGATGCCGTTCGCAGCCGTGCCGGTCTGTCCAATCTGGACCAGTCGAAGTTCAATACCCCTGACAAGCTGTTCGAGCAGATAGCCAACGTGGAGCGGCCGAAGGAGTTCGGTTGTGAGTTCGGACGCGGTTTCGATCTTCTCCGCTGGGGCTTCTTCTACGCTGCCGATCGTATGCAGCAGCTCAGGGAGCATGCGGCAGTCAACTTCTGGACCAAGGCCAAATACGCCTCGGGTGCATACAAGTACACGCCCAAGGATCCTGTGGACTACAACAACTGCGACAAAATCTCTTTCGATACCTATGTGCAGGGTCATGAGTTCCTGCCCATCAACCAGGAAACCCTGAATGCCAATCCCAACCTGGTGGGCAACTCGGCCAACAACAGTTCCAACAACGCCTCTTACTTCACCGGCAAGGGCTGGAAGGTACACCCTGTAGTCAAGTAACATGTTCAACGAATAAAATGAAAAAGCGATTATGAAATATCTCAATAAAATAGCAGCTTTGGCTTATTTGGCAGTTCTTGGCTTGACATCGCTTACAAGCTGTGAGGGTGGCGAGCTGTATAGTGTGGACGCCCCTGACTGGATAACGGACAGAATTGACTCCATCAGGAATGCCAAGCAACCTGATGATCCCGACGAGCCGGAAGGTCTGATGGAAGACGTGTACAACATCGGAAATGTCGAGCTCACCTCTCCGTTCTTCACGCTGGGCAAGACCTACATCGTCCCCGCCGGAGTCAAGTGGCAGGCTCAGTTCAACCTGACTGTCAATCCCGACAACAAGTATTACAAGAACTTCTATCTTGTACTCAATGCCTATGACGGTGAACTGGGCGACGAGTTCGGTGTCATCCGCTACGACAATGACCCCACGAAGAACTCCGAGTGGAATACCGTCGGAAACGAAATAGACCGTAGCCTCGTGGGTGGCAACTTCACCAACTCATCGGGCACCGACGATATCGACCCCAGTGTGCAGGACATGAACGGCCGCATCACGCTGACCGTCGACCGTACTGACGGCGGACTCTACATCGAGATGAACAATGGTAAGCTGGTCAAGACCTACACCCAGACCACTCCGTTCCCCTCTACGGGTTCCGGTGTCGACATTGCCTGCCGCATTGGCGTCGAACAGTCGCTGGTGGGTTTCCTTTCCACTACCATCGAGCCCATTGGCGGATGCACCTCTGCTGACGACAAGCAGCCTCTGTCGTTGGAGGTTTCGGGTGTGCCTTCTGAAGTGCTTCTCGGCACTGAGCTTGAAGAGGCCATGGCCAATGTCACGGGTGTCGTGACCTTCGAAGAGGGTGTCACCAAGAACGTCAAGGCCGGCGACCTGCAGTTCGAGGCCGTGCCCGATATGGATGAGATAGGCACGAAGACGCTCGTCGTACTCTACAACAAGACCTTCAAGGGCGTGAACTGCGACAAGCCTGTCATTGCCGTCAAGACCTTCAGCGTGGTCAACCAGCTCTCTGCCTTCACCGAGACCATTGTCGTCCCCACGCCTCACGTGCTGGGTAACGTGGATAATTCCACCGCCTGGTGGGGGGCACATACGGAGAACATCAAGGTGGAACCCAAGGAGACCAAGGTGGTCAACTTCACCAACTTCACTTGCGGTGTCAGCAACTGGAACAACTTCGTGGTCGTGCTATGCACACACGGCAACAGCGAGTATGCCGTGGTCCGTGCCGACAACTTCGGCTGGGGTGTCGGCTACGATGGCAACCCCGATCTCGTGACCAGTGGCGGACAGAGTGACTGGGCCGCATGGCTGGCAGCCATGAACGGTGCCAAGGTGACTGCCTATATCACCAACAACGGCGACGGTACGGCCGATGTCAAGGCCATCATGTACGGTACCGACGGCGTGGAGTATCTACAGGAATACAAGGGCATCAACACCATTGATCCCGATGACATGTACTTCCGCTTCACGGTTGACAACTGCCATCTGGTGTTCGACAGCGAGCTGGGTGCTGCCGACTGCTCAACAGGTTGGTGGGGAGCCCACTCAACCAACGTGCAGGTGCAGCCCAACCAGGTGTGTACGGTCAGCTTCACCAACTACACCTCTGGCGTCAACAACTGGAACAACTTCGTAGCGGTGCTCTGCAAGCACGACAACAGCGAGTATGCCGTGGTGCGTTCCGATAACTACGGATGGGGCGCGGGCTACGATGCCTGTACGCCCGTCATGGAGGCCGGCAGGGACTGGGCCACATGGCTGGCGGCCATGAATGGTGCCAAGGTGACCGTGAAGGTGTCGAACAACGGCGACGGTACGGCCGATGTCAAGGCTGTCATGTTGGGTAACGACGGCAACGTCTATACGCAGGACTACATCGGCATCAACACCATCGATCCCGAGAACTTCTTCTTCCGCTTCACGGTCGACAACAGCTATCTGGTGTTCGAGTAGTGTTCCCAATGAGTAATTAGCAAAAAAGACAATATTCTAAAATCAAGCAATTATGAAGAAAAAAGATATTAAATCCTGGCTGTTCGCGTCGGCTTGCCTTGTCATGATGACCACCGCGACAGCATGCTCGGAGGACAAGCATCCTGACCAAGCCATACCTACCGTGACACCGCAGACGCCGACGGAGTTCAGCGAGCAGGTGCTGTGGCCCTCGAACCTGACCCGTGTCAGTGTCCACGACCCCAGCGTGGTCTGGGAACCTTCGTCATGGTCGTACTACATCTTCGGCTCGCACCGCGCTGCCGCCAAGTCGCCCAACATGATGACCTGGAGCACGGTGGATGTGCCTTGGGCTGCCGACGGCGTTGTTGGCGTGGGCAACGACAAGGCTTTCGTGAAACCCGAAGTGACCGCAGTTCCCAAGGGCGGTACGACGGTCAGCCTGCCCGAGTTCAACGCCTATGAGTGGTCGAAGAAGGGCAGTGCCAACTACAACATCGACGGCAACATGTGGGCTCCCGACGTCATCTACAACAAGGAGATGAAGAAGTGGTGCATGTACCTCAGCATCAATGGCGATGCCTGGTACTCGAGCATCATCATGCTGACGTCCAGCAGCATTGTGGGTCCCTATACCTACCAGGCTCCTGTGGTCATCAGCGGCTTCTATGCAGGCGAAAACTACAAGGAGACCGACCTCGAGGTGGCTATTGGTGCACAGGCCGAGCTGCCTTCGCGCTATGCTACCGGCGACCGCTGGGGCAACCGCTATCCCAACTGTATCGACCCCTGTGTGTTCTACGACGAGGAGGGCAAGCTCTGGATGTCGTACGGATCGTGGAGCGGCGGCATCTGGATGCTCAAGCTGAACGAGGCGACGGGTCTGCGCGACTACGACGTGGTCTACGCACAGACAGGCAGTGGCGACGATATTGTGGTTGACCCGTATTTCGGCAAGAAGATTGCCGGTGGTCACTACGTGTCGGGCGAGGCTTCCTATATTGAGCATATCGGTGACTACTACTATCTGTTCATGTCGTATGGTGGACTGGCTGCCGGTGGTGATCCCGACGACTACAACAACGGTGGTTACCAGATGCGCGTGTTCCGTTCGCAGAGCGTCGACGGTCCCTACGTCGACAGCAAGGGCAGCAGCGCCGTGTTCAACAGCTACAGGCTGAACTTCGGACCTTCAGAGAACGACGGCAACACGGGTGTCAACATCTTCGGAGCCTATGGTGAGTGGGGCTATCAGACCGTCGGTGCATGGTCGGAGCGCTCGCAGGGCCATAACTCTGTCATCGCCGCTGAGGACGGCCGCACCTATCTGGTTTACCATACGCGTTTCCAGGATCAGGGCGAAAACCATCAGGTGCGCGTTCACCAGTTATTCCAGAACGAGGATGCCTGGCTGGTGGCCGCTCCGTTCGAGTACACTGGCGAGATAGCCAAGAGTGCCCAGACGGCTACCCAGCAGATAATCCCCACCAGCCAGATTGCAGGAGCGTACAAGCTGTTGGTACACAACTACAAGCTCGACCATACCAAGAAGGAGCTTTCCACCCCTGTGGGCATCATGCTGCATGCCGACGGTACCATCACGGGTAGTGGTTACACTGGTCGTTGGACAGTCAGGGAAGGTACTTCGTACATCACCATCAACATTGGTCAGGAGTACAAGGGTGTCATGATCTTGCAGACACTGGAACCCAAGAACGAACAGGTGCCATGCTTCACCTGTCTCAACAGCCAGACCGGCGTCACCATTTGGGGATATAAGATGAATATGACTGGAGAGTAGTGATGAACCTGAAAACGACGAGAGCGAACCTGAACAGTTCGCTCTCGCCTCTTTTATATTGTAACAAACAAATTATTCTGTCCCAGGGTATAGAAATTTGTCTTTAACCAACGGTGCCTTCCAGCGAGACGCTGAGTAGCTTCTGTGCCTCGACGGCAAACTCCATGGGTAGTTTCTGGAGCACTTCCTTGGCATAGCCGTTGACGATGAGGCCCACGGCCTGTTCTGTCGGAATGCCGCGCTGGTTGCAGTAGAACAGCTGTTCTTCTGAAATCTTCGATGTCGTAGCTTCATGTTCGAAGATGGCGGTGTCGTTATGGACGTCCATGTAGGGGAAGGTGTGCGCACCACAGTCAGAGCCCAGGAGCAACGAGTCGCAGGAGGAGTAGTTGCGGGCATTGTCGGCATGGGACGTGGCTCGTACCAGTCCGCGATAGGAGTTCTGGGAATGGCCGGCAGAGATGCCCTTTGAGATGATGGTGGACTTGGTGTTGCGGCCGATGTGAATCATCTTGGTACCCGTATCGGCTTCCTGGTAGTTGTTGGTGACAGCCACCGAATAGAACTCGGCCTGGGAGTTGTCGCCACGCAGTATGCAGGACGGATATTTCCAGGTGATGGCGCTTCCCGTTTCGACCTGTGTCCACGACAGCTTGCTGTCAGTACCCCGCAAGTCGCCGCGCTTGGTGACCAGGTTCAGTACGCCGCCCTTGCCTTGCTCATCGCCAGGATACCAGTTCTGCACCGTGGAGTATTTCACCTCGGCACGGTCCATGACGATAATCTCGACGATGGCGGCATGGAGCTGGTTCTCGTCGCGCATAGGAGCTGTACAGCCTTCGAGATAGCTGACGTAGGAGTCGTCGTCAGCGATGATCAGGGTGCGCTCGAACTGACCCGTATTGCGGGCGTTGATGCGGAAGTAGCTGCTTAGCTCCATGGGACAACGTACGCCCTTGGGGATGTAGACGAAAGAACCGTCGCTGAACACTGCCGAGTTGAGGGCGGCAAAGAAATTGTCGCGATAGGGTACGACGCTGCCCAAGTATTGGCGTACCAGATCGGGATGCTGCTTGATGGCATCACCGATGGAACAGAAGATGACGCCTCGTTCGGCCAGCTTCTCCTTGAAGGTGGTCTTGACGCTGACGGAATCCATGATGGCGTCGACGGCCGTATTGCCACTTAGTTCCAGACGCTCCTCCAGGGGAATTCCCAACTTGTCGAAGGTCTTCTCGAGTTCGGGGTCTATCCCAGCGGGTGAACCGCTGGGCACATTCTTGGCAGCGGTGGGGTCGGCATAGTAACTGATGGCCTGATAGTCGATGGGAGGCACATGCACATGTCCCCATTTGGGCTCTGTCTGGGTCTGCCAGTATCGGAATGCCCTTAAGCGGAACTCGAGCATCCACTCGGGTTCCCCCTTCTTGGCAGAGATGAGCCGAACGACATCCTCGTTCAGCCCCTTCTCGATGATTTCTGTATGTACGTCCGTGGTGAAGCCGAACTCATACTTTTGTTCGGCCACCTGACGTACAAATTCATTATTTACATTTTGTGCGGAAGCAAATTTTTCACTCTTCACTCTTCACTCTTCACTTTTACAGTTTCTGTTCTACCTCGATCTCAGTGAAGGTCTCAATGATGTCACCCACCTGGATGTCGTTGAAGTTGACCAGCGAGATGCCGCACTCCAGACCCGTTGCCACTTCCTTGGCATCGTCCTTGTAGCGCTTCAACGCATCGATGGAAGCCGTATGGATGACAATACCGTCGCGGATGACGCGGGCTTTGTCCTTGGAGTGTACCTTGCCATCGGTGACAAGACCACCGGCAACGGTACCCACCTTCGAAATCTTGAATACCTGCTTCACCTCAATCTCGCCTGAGACGACTTCCTTCTTGACCTTGTCGAGCATACCCTGCATCGTTGACTTCACATCGTCGATGGCGTCGTAGATGATAGAGTAGGTGTTGATTTCGACACCCTCGCGCTCTGCGGCACGACGGGCATCGGCAGAGGGACGTACCTGGAAGCCGATGATGATAGCCTCTGAGGCCGACGCCAGCATGACGTCGTTTTCCGAAATCTGACCCACGGCCTTGTTGATGACGTTGACCTGCACCTTCTCGGTAGAGAGCTTGATGAACGAATCGGACAATGCCTCGATACTACCGTCGGTGTCACCCTTGACGATGATGTTCAGTTCGTGGAACTCACCCAGGGCGAAGCGGTGCGACAGTTCGTCCAGACCCAGTGTCTTTGTTGTGCGCAGCGACTGTTCACGCTGTAGCTGGGTACGCTTGTTGGCTATCTCGCGTGCCTCCTGCTCGGTTTCCATCACGTGGAAGGAGTCACCTGCTGTAGGAGCACCGTTGAGTCCCAGTATGATGGCAGGTTCGGCAGGACCGGCCTTCTCGATGCGCTGGTTGCGCTCGTTGAACATGGCCTTGATCTTACCCCAGGCTGTGCCGGCAATGACGACGTCGCCCACCTTCAGCGTACCGTTCGATACGAGTACGGTAGAGACATAGCCACGGCCCTTGTCAAGTGAAGACTCGATGATGGAGCCAGTAGCCTTGCGGTTGGGGTTGGCCTTCAAGTCGAGCATCTCGGCTTCGAGGAGTACTTTTTCAAGCAGTTCGTCAACGCCCATACCCTTCTTGGCACTGATTTCCTGACACTGGTACTTTCCGCCCCATTCTTCGACGAGCAGGTTCATGTTGGCCAGGTCTTCGCGTATCTTGTCAGGGTTAGCCCCTGGCTTGTCTATCTTGTTGATGGCAAAAACCATCGGTACGTTGGCAGCCTGAGCGTGGGCTATGGCTTCCTTGGTGGTAGGCATCACAGAGTCGTCGGCTGCGACGATGATGATGGCAATGTCGGTAACCTGGGCACCACGGGCACGCATGGCGGTGAAGGCCTCGTGACCAGGAGTGTCGAGGAAGGTTATCTTGCGACCGTCTTTCAGCTTTACGTTGTAGGCACCGATGTGCTGCGTAATACCGCCAGCCTCACCAGCAATAACGTTGGTGTTGCGGATGTGGTCGAGCAACGATGTCTTACCATGGTCGACATGACCCATGACGGTGACGATGGGGGCGCGGCTGATCAGGTCGTTCTCGTCGTCCTCCTCCTCAGTGATGGCGTTCTGTACCTCAGCGCTGACATACTCCGTCGTGAATCCGAACTCGTCGGCTACGATGTTGATAGTCTCGGCATCGAGGCGCTGGTTGATGGACACCATGATGCCGATGCTCATGCAGGTACCGATGACCTGGTTGACACCTACGTTCATCATGGTTGCCAGTTCTGAGACGGTTACGAATTCCGTCAGCTTCAGTACCTTCGACTGTGCAGCCTCGGCTGCCATCTCCTCGCTGATGCGTTCCTGAACGGCATCGCGCTTCTCCTTGCGGTACTTGGCACCCTTCTTGTTCTGGGTGGTTTTTGAAGTCAGGCGGGCCAGCGTCTCCTTGACCTGGCGTGCTACAGCCTCATCATCGACCTCAAGGGGCTTTTGGATGGTACGGTTCTTCTTGTTCTTCTTGCCGCCTTGCTGTTGCTGGGCAGACTGTTGCTGGTTCTGCTGCTTGTTCTTCTTTTCGTTCTTGCTGGCCTGCTTGGCTGCAGCCTCGATGTCCACTTTCCCCTGGCGGATACGCTCGCGCTTCTTGCGTTCGCCGGCAGCTTTCTCCTCACGCTCCTTGCGGCGTTCCTCCTTCGACTTCTTCTTGGGACGTGTGCTTTGGTTGAGTGAGTCCAGGTCAATCTTGCCCACGACGTTCAGTTGGGGAGCGTTCTGGGCAGCTTTCAGGTCACCAGGCGTCTTGGCCAGTTCCTCTGCCTCGTCCCTGACGGGTTCCTCGGACTTGACCGTGGCGGGCGCTTCGGCAGCTGCAGGCTTTTCCTGAGCAACGGGCTCCTCCACCACGGCGGGTTTCTGTACCTCTGGTTGCGGTTCTGGAGTAGCTTTTTGTTCTACCTTTACCTCTGCCTTGTCCTCAACCTCTGGTTTGGGTTCAGGCTGGGGGGCAGCCTTCGGCTCAGGCTTGGGCTTGCCGACGTTGTCCAAGTCAATTTTGCCCACCGTCTTGAGTCGTGGACGGTGTTCCAGCAGTTCGTCGGTAGGCGCTATGGCCTTCTCCTTCTTCTCGGGCTTCTCGACTCTCTTTTCCTTGATTTTCTTCGTGAGCAGCATGTCGGCCTTGTTCTTCACGGCTTTGTCGCCATTGAACTCGTCGACCAAGGCTTCGTACTGCTTGTCTGAAATCTTGGTGTTAGGCGTTGCGTCATCCCTGATTTCACCAAGATGGCTGTTCTTCTTCAGGAAGTCAACGGCCGTTTGAAGTCCTATATTCAGTTCTGATAATATTTTGTTTAATCGTACACCCATTCTCTTTTGTGTATTATGAATGATGAATAGTTATTCGAACTCAGCCTTCAGTACTTCAATGATGTGGTCGACAGTCTCTTCTTCGAGGTCGGCCTTCTCGATGAGCATTTCGCGCGGAGCATTGAGCACGGCCTTGGCAGTGTCGAGACCGATGGCCTTGATAGAGTCGATAATCCACTGGTCAATCTCGTCAGCAAACTCATCGAGGTAGATGTCCTCGTCGGCTTCGCCTTCGTTGACCACGCGGAATACGTCGATAGTGTACTCAGTCAGCATGGAGGCCAGCTTGATGTTCAAACCGCCCTTGCCGATAGCCAGGCTGACTTCTTCAGGCTGTAGGTAAACCTCGGCCTTGTGCTCCTCTGGATTCAGCGTGATGCTGGTAACCTTGGCGGGTGACAGTGCACGCTGGATGAAGAGTTGGGTGTTGTTGGAGAAATTGATGACGTCAATATTCTCGTTGCACATTTCACGGACGATGCCGTGTACGCGGCTTCCCTTTACACCTACGCAGGCTCCTACGGGGTCTATGCGGTCGTCGTAGCTCTCGACGGCCACCTTGGCACGTTCGCCTGGCATGCGGGCAATGCGGCGGATGGTGATAAGACCGTCTTGAATTTCAGGAACCTCTGACTCAAGCAGGCGCTCCAGGAACAGGTTGCTGGTGCGCGAGAGGATGATGCGCGGATTGTTGTTCTCGTTCTGCACCTCCTTGACGATGGCACGTACGGTTTCGCCCTTGTGGTAGTTGTCGGCAGGAATCTGTTCCTGCTTGGGCAGGTGCAGCTCGTTACCCTCGTCATCCATGAGCAGTACTTCGCGTTTCCACATCTGGTACACCTCACCGCTGACAATCTGGCCCACCTTATCCTTATATTTATTATACAAGGAGTCGTGTTCCAGTTCCAGGATTTTCGATGCTAGTGTCTGGCGCAGGTTCAGAATGGCGCGGCGGCCGAATTTCTGGAAGTCTACCTCTTCGGAAACCTCTTCGCCCACCTCGTAGTCAGGTTCAATCTTCTGAGCCTCGCTGAGCGCGATTTCCTTGTTCTCGTCCTTTACTTCGCCGTCAGCCACCACGATACGGTTGCGGTGTATCTCAAAGTCGCCCTTGTCAGGGTTCACAATGACGTCGAAGTTCTCGTCGGAACCGAACATCTTGGCTATGACGTTGCGGAAACTTTCCTCAAGCACGCTCACCAGGGTTGTCCGGTCAATGTTCTTTGTCTCTTTGAATTCCTGAAAGGTCTCAATCATTGAGGGGCCTTTCGCTTTCTTTGTTGTTGCCATTGATATATTGTTCTTTTTTTACTTTTTGCTTTTCCTATTTGAAGGCCAACAGGTATTTACAGTATTTGATGTCGTTGAAGGCAATAGTCTTGTCGACGTCAACCATGACAGGGCGCTTTTTACCCTCCACCTGCTGTTTCTCCTTGACGGTGACCACAAAGTGTCCACTATCCTCAACGATTTCCTTGAGAATACCCTGTAGCTTCTGGCCGTTCTTCTGCAGAACTTCCACTTCCTTGCCGATGTGGTTGCGGTATTGCTGTATCACCTTGAAAGGCTGTCCGATACCTGCCGAACCTACTTCCAGTTCATAGTCTCCCAGTTCTTCTCCGAGGGCCTCCTGCAGGTGGCGGCTCAGGTCAGCGCAGTCTTCAATCCATACTCCGTCGGCATGGTCAATTTCAATCACGATACGGTCATCGGCAGTCATTTCCACGTCTACGAGGTAGTAGTCACCTTTCTGCAACCACTCCTCAACAGCTTTTGTCACTACGTTCTTGTCTATCATAAACGCTATTTTGTTATTAAAACGAGAATGAGAGACCCTCGTGGAGTCTCTCATTCCTCTGAACGGGTGCAAAGGTACGAATAAAAATTGGAACCTGCAAATAATATAGCGTTTTTTTGTTTATTCCGATAATTAATAGTACCTTTGCAGCCGATTTAGCCAAGTGCTTGTCAAGGGGTGCTCACTGTTGTGGGCTGAGATGATACCCTTCAGAACCTGATACGGGTAATGCCGTCGTAGGGATGATAGAGTATGTAGCATTCCCCTTTTTATTTATCATTTGTAACATTCAAAAGTTAAAAGGGATGAGAAAGTATTTATTTCTAGCAGTTTTGGGCGTTTTGGGTGCTCAGGCTCAGGAGGCAGACACACTGAAGAGTGTGGAACTGCAAGATGTTCAAGTGGTGGCTTTGCGTGCCACGAAGAAAACACCAGTAGCCTATACTGACATTGGCAAGGAACAGTTGAAGGCCGTCAACTACGGACTCGATGTACCTTACCTGTTGTCGCTGACTCCGAGTGTGACGATGACCAGCGATGCTGGCAACGGCATAGGATATACATCGTTGCGTATACGTGGCACAGACCCATCGCGCATCAATATCACTGCCAACGGAATACCCATGAACGATGCGGAGTCGGCTCAGCTGTTCTGGGTGAACATGGGTGACTTCGCCTCCTCAGTGCAGTCTGTACAGATACAGCGTGGCGTGGGTACATCGACAAACGGTGCTGGTGCATTTGGTGCTACCGTCAACTTGTTGACGGAGAATATTGGCATGACACCCTATTTGGGGCTGGATGTAAGCGGCGGTTCGTACTACAGCCACAAGGAGACGCTACGTTTCAGCACAGGTATATTGGGTGAGCACTGGGGGATACAGGGACGCTTGTCGAACCTTGGTTCGAAAGGCTATCTGGACCGTGCCTCGACGAAACTGAATTCCTATCTGCTGCAGGCAGGATGGTTTGGCGACAATATGGTGGTGAAGCTGATAACATGGAATGGCGAGGAAGAGACCTACCATGCTTGGAACTATACTTCGAAATATGAGCAGGCGCTCTATGGACGTACCTATAATTCGTGCGGCGTGATGGGGTTTGACGACAACGGGATACCCACAGTATACTATAAAGACCAGACTGACAACTACCACCAGCAGAACTACCAGCTGATATGGAACCAGCGCGTCAATGGTCAGCTGAACTCGAGCGTAGGCCTGCATTACACCAAGGGACAAGGATACTATCAGCAATTCCAGAGTGCCTACAACCAGATGCTTTATGGGACGTCGTGGAAGACCTTCGGACTGAGCATTGACGAGAGCGTGCAGGAAGACTTGGTAGACCAGCAGAAGATGGACAACGACTTCTACGGCATCGTGGCATCGCTGAACTACGACAACCACAAGAACTTGCAAGCCGTCGTCGGAGGTGGGTGGAACCGCTACTACGGCGACCAGTTCGGACACATCGTGTGGGCCAAGCCAGGCGTGCAGACCACCGTGCCTGAGCCTGCCTCGCTGTCGCCTGACTTCGAGTACTACCACAACCATTCGCGCAAGACCGATTTCAACATCTATGGCAAGGTGACATACGATTTGCTGAGCGGCCTGAATGCATATGTCGACTTGCAATACCGTTATGTGGATTATAAGATGCAGGATCCTACCGTCATGTATGGTGTCAACAAAGACAAGCGTTATGTCATTGACAACCAGTACAATTTCTTCAATCCCAAAATCGGTCTCAACTATGATGTCACGCCTCAACATAAGGTCTATGCCTCATACGGCATCGGCCATAAGGAACCTGTGCGCAACAACTTCATGCAGCAGATTGCTAATCCTGACCGTCAAGATGTCGTTGCCAGATCAGAACGGCTGAACGACCTGGAAGTAGGCTACAAATACCAGAGCCGGCACTTCTCGGCAGGCGCCAACGTCTACTGGATGGACTATAAAGACCAGCTGGTGCTGACGGGTGAGCTGAACGCCATTGGTGAAGCTCTGACCAAGAATTTGGATAAGAGCTTCCGACTGGGTGTGGAATTGGAAGCAGCCTGGATGCCCACGGACTGGTTCCGCTGGGACGCCAATGCCACTTGGAGCCGAAACCGTGTGAAAGATATAGTGGTGACGCTGACAGACGGAACAAACGTCAATCTGGGTGACCAGCCACTGGCATTCTCGCCCGCCCTCATTGCCAACAATATCTTCACCTTTACCTATAAGGGCATGAAGGCCAGCATCCAGAGCCAGTATGTGAGCGACCAGTATCTTACCAATACAGGCTTCAAGGACATGGAGTGTACTGACATCAACGGCAACACCACCTATGAGACCCTTCTGCTGAAAAGCCACTTCGTCACCAATGTCGATTTGTCGTACACCTTTTCTCTTAGGAGTTGGGGGGGCAAGTCAGCCACCATTGGTGCTACACTTTATAACATCTTCAGCGCCAAGTACGACAACAACGGTTGGGCAGCACCCCAGTTAGTTAGTGATGGTGGTGTGGTGAAGGCTGTCAATGAGTGGGGCATTTGTGACAGCGGAGCTGCCGGCTTTGCTCCTTCAGCACCGTTTAACCTGATGGCTCACCTGTCAGTGAACTTTTAAGGAGATAGAAGAAGATAGAGGGAGTTAGAAGGAGATAGAAGGAGATAAAGGGAGATAGAGAAGTTATGGAGTTCCTTTCAGTCTACTGGCTTGACATATTGACCACGATACTCGGCTTGGTTTATATCTGGCTGGAGTTCCGTGCCAGCATAGCCTTGTGGGTTGTTGGCATCGTCATGCCAGCATTGGATGTTGTCCTTTATTGGCAACACGGACTCTATGGTGATGCAGGAATGGCGTGCTATTATACCCTTGCCGCTGTTTATGGACTCTTTGTCTGGAAGTTCAAGAAGACGCGAAAGAAGAAGGAACCGCTGCCTATCATCTATATGCCACGCAACAAGTATCTGCCTGCTGCCGTCTTTTTCTTCGCAGCTTGGGGACTTATATATTATGTCCTCGTCACATGGACAAACTCCACCGTTCCCATGTTCGACTCCTTCACCAATGCCCTGTCATTCGTTGGTTTGTGGGCACTGGCACGCAAATATCTGGAACAGTGGCTGTTCTGGATTGTCGTCGATGTCGTGTGCTGTGCGCTCTATGTCCACAAGGACATCCCCTTTAAAGCCACGCTCTATGGACTCTATGTCGTCATAGCCATAGCAGGCTACTATAAATGGAAATCAATGGCGAAACGTAAAAAAGAAACTAACAATGGATATGCAGTTTGATGCTGTTGTCTTAGCGGATGGGGAGTGTCCCTCACATCCAGTGCCAATGGCTGTCCTCCGTCAGGCCACTCACGTTGTGGCTTGCGATGGTGCCATCATTCATGTTCCCCTGGCAGAAATTGTCGTTGGCGACGGTGATAGCGTGCCAGTCCAATACAGGGAACGCTTGGTACAGGTTGACGAGCAGGAAGACAACGACCTGACCAAGGCTACACGCTATTGCCTCAGTCGAGGGTGGCGCAGACTGGCTTATCTGGGGGCTACAGGATTACGTGAAGACCATACGTTGGGTAACATTTCGCTGCTGATGCGATACTATTGCGAAATGGACATCGACGGAGTCATGTATACGAATTATGGCTTTTTCACTCCGGCCAAGGGCGACCGCACCTTCCCCTCTGTGGCAGGACGCCAGGTCAGTATTTTCAACTTTGGCTGTACGGCCATCGCGTCCGAAGGACTGAAGTGGAATTCCTATGCCTATCAGGAATGGTGGCAGGGAACGCTGAACGAATCACTTTCCGACAGTTTCACTTTGCATGCCGACGGATACTATCTGGTCTATCAGACCTACGAGAAGAAAAAATAACGAATTGTTTCTTCTTTCACATTTATTTCGTACCTTTGCACCCAAATTAAGAATCAAGGTATGATGATTGAACAACAGATAATGGCAGCTGCACAGCTTGCCGTAAAAGTACTTTATGGGCAGGACGTGCCCGAGAAGATGGTTCAGCTGCAGAAGACGCGCAGCGAGTTTGAGGGTAACCTGACGCTGGTGGTTTTCCCCTTTGTCAAGATGGCTCGTAAGAGTCCTGAACAGACTGGACAGGAACTGGGTGAGTATCTGGTAGCCAATTGCGAGGCTGTCAGTAAGTTTAATGTCGTCAAGGGTTTTCTGAACCTGAGCATTGCCGATGCCGCATGGCTGCAACTGCTCGGCACCATTGATGCCGATCCCCACTATGGCGAGAAGACTGCCGACGAGCACGCTCCGCTCGTCATGATAGAGTATAGTAGTCCTAACACCAATAAGCCCCTGCATCTTGGTCATGTGCGTAACAATCTGCTTGGTTGGTCGTTGGCACAGATTATGCAGGCCAACGGCAACCGTGTGGTGAAGACGAACATCGTCAACGACCGCGGCATTCATATCTGCAAGTCCATGCTGGCCTGGCAGAAGTGGGGCAACGGTGAGACTCCTGAGAGCAGTGGCAAGAAGGGCGACCATCTGATTGGCGACTATTACGTGGCGTTCGACAAGCACTATCGCGAGGAGGTAAAGGCCCTGGCTGCCCAGCTTGTAGCCAGCGGTTTTTCTGCTGAACAGGCAGAAGAAAAGGCCAAGCAGGAGGCTCCGCTCATCAAGGAGGCTCACGAAATGCTGGTCAAGTGGGAGCAGAACGACCCAGAAGTCCGTGCCTTGTGGGAGAAGATGAATGCCTGGGTGTATGCAGGTTTCGATGAGACCTATCAGAAAATGGGTGTAAAGTTCGACAAGATATATTATGAGAGCCAGACCTACCTCAAAGGTAAAGCCAAGGTGGAGGAGGGGCTGCAGAAAGGTCTCTTCGAACGTCATGACGATGGTTCTGTATGGGCCGACCTTACCAATGAGGGACTGGACCAGAAACTGCTGTTGCGCTCTGATGGTACTTCTGTCTATATGACGCAGGACATTGGTACGGCAGAGATGCGCTTCCAGGACTACCCCATCGACCAGATGATCTACGTGGTTGGCAACGAACAGAATTACCACTTCCAGGTACTCTCCATCCTGCTGGACCGTTTAGGCTTCAAATGGGGCAAGGAACTGGTTCATTTCTCCTACGGTATGGTGGAGCTGCCCAATGGTAAGATGAAGAGCCGCGAGGGTACGGTGGTTGATGCCGACGACCTGATGAAGCTGATGGTAGACGATGCGCGACGCGTCAGTGACGAGGCTGGCAAGAATGCCGATATGACAGAAGAGGAGAAGCAGGAGATAGCACGCATTGTAGGTATGGGTGCCTTGAAGTATTTCATCCTGAAGGTGGATGCGCGCAAGAATATGCTGTTCAATCCTGAAGAGTCGATTGACTTCAATGGTAACACAGGCCCCTTCATCCAGTACACCCATGCCCGCATCCGTTCCATTCTGCGCAAGAGCGAGGGAACCTGTTCTTCACCCCTCACCCTGAGTGCTTCACTGAATCCTAAAGAGGTGGAGCTCATCCAGAAGATGTCAGAATATGGAGCCGCTGTTGAGCAGGCAGGCAAGGACTACTCGCCCAGTGGTATTGCCAACTACTGCTACGAACTGACCAAGGTGTTCAACCAGTTCTATCACGACTACTCCATCCTGAACGAGGAGGACAGTCAGAAAAAGCAGATACGTCTGGTCATTGCCAGCAATGTTGCCAAGATACTGAAGAACGGTATGGCTCTGCTGGGCATCGAGGTTCCAGAACGTATGTAGTGTGTGTTGCGCTTTTGTCGCGACAGCAAGAATGAAGCTATGCAGAATCCTCCTGACTACAGACACGACACTGTACTGCCCTTGCCCCTTGAGGTAAGGGCAGACGCGTGGGCTGTGGATGCAGCCTGTTCAGGCAATCCAGGACCTATGGAGTATCAGGCTATTGATTTGCAGACGGGCTGTCGCGTGTTCCATTTTGGTCCCATGAAGGGTACCAACAATATCGGCGAATTCTTGGCGATTGTCCATGCCCTGGCACTGATGCAGCAAAAAGGACTGTATGAGAAAGCCGTCTATTCAGACTCATACAATGCGATACTCTGGGTGAACAAGCGCAAATGTAAGACAAAATTAGAGCGTACTCCTGAGACAGAGTCGCTCTATCAGATCATACTTCGTGCCGAGCGATGGTTGCAGACGCATACCTGGCGCAATCCCATCATCAAGTGGGAAACGCAGAAGTGGGGCGAAGTGCCTGCAGACTTCGGTAGGAAGTAATCGTGTTTCCACCATATTCCTTTTTCGACAGCAACACCATGTCGGCTGGTAGTCGTGGTGCCGCTGTGCCGTCAGTAACGGTCACGGGAGCCGTCTCGATACGTATTTCATCCCACAGGCCTGCCTCGATGAACGACTCGTGGGTCTGACGTCCTCCCTCGACAATAAGCGATTGCACTTCGTGCTGGTAAAGGTCGTCCATGAGCTGTGACAACGGACGGTCGTGGGTCAGGACGATACGTTTGGGATTGGGTCCGTGCCAATGGCGGACATCCAGACGGGGATGGTCCCTGTCGTAGGTGGTATGTCCTACGAGTATGGCATCTTCTTCTGCGCGTAGCTGATGCGAGAGCATCTGCGTCAGCTCATTGCTGATTGTCAGGGGCTGGAAGTGGTCGTCAATAAAGCCGTTGGCCGTCTGAGCCCACTTTAATAGGATATAAGGGCGATGCTTCGAGTGGAACGTGAAGAACCTGCGGTTCAGCCATTGGCATTCTTCCTCCAGCACACCAACGGTCACTTCTATGCCTGCCTGCCGGATAATGGCAACGCCGCGGCCCTGAACCTGGGCAAAGGGGTCAATGCATCCCACTACTACCCGTCGTACCCCTTTCCTGACTATCAGTTCAGCGCAGGGTGGTGTCTTGCCGTAATGGGCACAGGGTTCCAGACTGACGTACATGGTAGCTTCCTTCAACAGAGGCTCGTCCTCAGGACGCACACTGGCAAAAGCGTTCACCTCAGCATGCCCTTCGCCGCAACGTACATGATAGCCCTCTCCGATAATCCGTCCGTCAGCTACAATGACAGCTCCCACCATGGGGTTGGGGCGTGCTCCCTGAATTCCGTTTGCTGCAAGCTGTAGACAGCGCAGCATATATTGTTCATCGTTCATCATGGCTACAAAGATACAAAATAATTCACAATCTGCAAACTGCAATTCACAATTATTTATTACCTTTGCACAGTATTATCATAGAAACCAACAATCACAGACACAAAAAAGAAGGGTTCATGGACTATCAGCAACTGTGGCGCCAGCTGGCGCGAGTGTATGGCGAGGGTGAGGCGAAGGCTATAGCCCGGATGGTCTACGAGGTGCGTTATGGCCTGTCGTTTAGCGACTTGTTGATGGGTCGTGATGCCAGCGTGTCCCAAACTGACGTGGAGCAGATAGCAGAAAGGCTGATGCGCCAGGAACCTGTCCAGTATGTGTTGGGACAGGCTGATTTCTGTGGAAGGACTTTAGTGGTCAACAGCCACGTCCTGATTCCTCGTCCTGAGACTGAGGAACTGTGCCGCTGGATTGTCTCTGCCTGCGCTGATGTGCGTACAGGGATTGGAGACGATTTTCAGGTGCTCGATGTGGGTACGGGGTCTGGCTGTATTGCCATTACCTTGGCGGCAGAGATTCCTATGGCCAAAGTGACGGCATGGGACATCTCCGAGCAAGCATTGGCGGTGGCTCGTGAGAATGCATGCCGTGCGATGGTAGATGTGTCGTTTGACCAGGTTGATGTCTTGGACATGCCATCTGCCAGTCGCGACGGTTCCGTCACTTCCGAATACGATGTTATCGTCAGCAATCCTCCTTATATAGTAGATAAGGAACGCGCGGGCATGGCTCCCAATGTGCTGGAATATGAACCCCATACGGCTTTGTTCGTGCCTGATGACGACCCGCTGCTGTTCTATCGCGTCATAGCAGGCTATGGACAAAAGGTCCTGAAAGAGGACGGCTGGCTTTATTTTGAAATCAATCCCTTGTATGTGGATGCACTACGCGAGCTGTTAGGCGCGATGTCGTATCATGACATCATGGTGAAGACTGACCAATATGGCAAACAACGAATGATGAGGGCACAACGATGAAACAGAAAACGGAACAGGAAGCATATCTGACACTATCCGCCCTTTGTGCTCAGGCAGAGCACTGTCAATGGGAAATGCTGGAGAAGATGCGCCGCTGGGAACTCAGCGACGAAGCACAGGCACGCGTGATGGAACGGCTCGTCAAGGAGCGCTTCGTTGACGATGAGCGCTATGCCCGCGCTTTCGTCAAGGACAAGGTGCGCTACAACAAATGGGGCCGTAGGAAGGTGGAACAGGCCTTGTGGCAAAAGCATATCGACGAGCAGATTCGTCAGCAGGTGCTCGACGAGGTTGACGACGAGGAGTATCTGGCGGTTCTGAGGCCCTTGCTCAAGCAGAAACGTCGTACGACGAAAGCCCAGAGCGACTATGAGCTGAATCAGAAACTGATGCGTTTTGCCGTCAGTCGTGGCTTCACCTTTGACCTCATCAGACAATGCATTGACGTCGACGAAGAGGATAGTGACTGACAATCGACAGGGTATTGGCATGATCAACTGGTGGACCAGGATATTAGACTTCATTGCCCCACGCCAGTGTGTGGTGTGCGACCAGCGCCTGTCGCCTACGGAGCGCAGCCTTTGCAGCCGTTGCATGCTCCATCTGCCTCGAACTGCCTTCCAGTTTACGCCTGACGACAATCCGATGGCACAGCTTTTCTGGAAACTCGCCCCCATTCAGCGGGCTGCTGCCCTTATCTACTACGAGCCTCGCTCTGAAGTCGCGCAGATCGTGTACGACCTGAAATATGCCGACCGCCCTGATATAGGCGAGGATATGGGTCGCCTGATGGCAAACGAGATGCAGGCGGCTGGATACTTCGACGATGTTGATGTGCTGTTGCCTGTCCCTCTCTCGCGCAAACGCCTGCGTCAGCGTGGCTACAACCAGAGTGAAGAGCTGGCGCGTGGCATCAGCGACATCACCCGTCTGCCGATAGTCACCAAGGCTTTGCGGCGCAGGCATTTCCACCGCAGCCAGACCCAGCTCAGTCGCAGGGAACGACAGAAGAACGTGGCCGACATGTTCGAGCTGCGAAATGCCACGATGCTTGAAGGGCGTCACGTGCTGCTCGTTGACGACATTTGTACTACGGGAGCCACCCTGACTGCCTGCGCCCAGGCCATCAAGGACGTTCGCGGCATTCGTATCAGCATTCTCACCTTTGGATTCACCAAAAGCTGAGAGCAGCAGAACACCCGTTGTGCAAACGGTTGCACACTCTCTGGGCTGAATAATGGCCTGAGAATGAATACTGTAGCCATTTATTTTTTATCTTTGCAACCATAAATAACTCTCTAACTTAACTGAAAATATGAAACGTATCTTTGCTTCCCTTATCATTTTGCTTGCCTCCCTGCCCATGCTGGCACAGCAGGGTTGGCCCGAACAGTACGAAGGCGTCATGCTGCAAGGCTTCTACTGGGACTCCTTCTCGCAGTCGCAGTGGGTCAAGCTGGAGCGTCAGGCCGACGAGTTCTCACAGTATTTCAAGCTGATATGGATTCCGCAGAGTGCTGACTGCGGTGGTACTTCCATGGGCTACGACGACCTCTATTGGTTCCCTGGTCACTACAATAGTTCCTTCGGTAGTGAGGCAGAGCTTCGCTCGATGATCAATACATTCAAGAGCAAGGGCATTGGTACCATTGCCGACGTGGTCATCAACCACCGCAGGAACGTCTCCAACTGGGTGGACTTCCCCAAGGAGACCTATCAGGGCGTGACCTACGAACTGTTGTCGACGGACATCTGTGCCAACGACGACGGTGGCGAGACCAAGAAGTGGGCTACGCAGCACGGCTATTCTTTGTCGCCGAACTACGATACAGGCGAGGGTTGGGACGGCATGCGCGACCTGGACCATAAGAGTGAGAATGTCCAGAACAACGTGAAGGCCTATCTGAACATGCTGCTCAACGACCTGGGCTATGTGGGCTTCCGCTATGACATGGTGAAGGGTTACGGCGGCATGTATACCAAATTGTATAATGAGGACGCCAAGCCCCAGTACAGCGTAGGCGAATGCTGGGACGGCACCAACACCATCAAGAACTGGATAGATGCAGCGGGCAAGACCAGTGCCGCCTTCGACTTCCAGTTCCGCTACACCGTCCGCAATGCCATCAACAGAAATGACTGGACCTATTTGGGCAAGCAGAACGACAACAACTGGCCTTTGGTCAGCAGCAATGTCAACAGTGGTGCTTATCGCCGTTATGCCGTCACCTTCGTCGAGAATCACGATACGGAGCGGCGCAGTAATGCCGAACAGGATCCTATCAAGAGGGACACCTTGGCTGCCAACGCCTACCTGCTGGCCATGCCTGGCACGCCCTGCATCTTCCTGACGCACTGGATAGACTGCAAGCGCGACATCAAAGCCATGATTGACGTGCGCAATGCTGTAGGACTGCACAACCAGAGTGAATACACCAATGCCGCCTCAGAAAAGGGCTACTATGCCGTCATCTCGACAGGTACGAAGGGAAGGATGATGGCAGTCGTTGGTCCTGTCGCCAACGCCTATGTCCCTGCCAACAACGATTTCGTCAGAGTACTCACTGGCTATCATTATGTTTATTACATGGAGAAATCGATGAATACCGCATGGGTTGACCTGCCCGCAGGAGCCTACGACGGACCGCAGCAGGCAACGCTGACAGCCGTCAGCACTACTGATGGCGCCCAGCTGGTGTACACCACTGACGGCAGCACGCCGACAGCATCGAGCACCAAGGTGGCCAGTGGCACCAAGATAGCCATTGAGGGTGACGTCACCCTGAAGGTCGGCCTCCTCATTGGCAGTACGGTCACTGGCATCGTGACTCGCGTCTATAGCAAGGCTGCTCCCGTTGACAAGCGCGACATCACCATCTATGTGAATACCGACCAGGTAGGCTGGACGAGCGTCAACTTCTGGACGTGGGGTGGTGACGACACACATGCACCTGCCAGCGGCAAATGGCCTGGCGACAAGGTGTCGTCGACAACCACCATCCAAGGAAAGCGGTGGTATGCCAAGCAATACGTCATCCACGGCGATGATGACTTTGTCAACTTCGTCTTCAGCACGGGCACTGGCTCGCCCCAGACCGTTGACATCAACAATGTCACTACCGACAAGTTCTTTGAGATTTCCGCAGAGAAGGACGGTACGAAGCACAAGGTCAACGACGTCACCAGCAGCTATACGGCCATTGAGCTTACTACGGTCGAGCCCGCCAGCACGACACTTGTCAAGGTCTATACCATCGACGGCCATCTGCTCCGTGTATTGCCGGCAGGTACAACAGTCAACGAAGCCCTCAACCAGCTCGGCCACGGTCTGTACCTCATCAATGGCAAGAAGTACGTGAAGTAATCAAGTAATACGCAAATCAATAGGACTGGCAGACTACGAGAGAGAGCTGCCAGTCCTCTTCGTTGTTTTCAGCCATCGGCCATTAGCCCTCATCCCTCCTCCCTCTTCCCTCTTACATCGTAATCGGTCCCAAACCCATGCAGCTGGTCGTTCCCAGTGCCGTCAGGGCAGCCGTCAGAACAGACACAATCACCTGAATAATGTTTTTCCATGTTTCCTTTTTCATAGCATCAGATTTTTAGGTTAATACTTGTGTTTTTTTCGAGGAAGGAGGAAGGGGGGGCGAGGAAGGAGTAAGGAGGAAGGAGTAAGTAGAAATGTTTTGCGGGTATATTTCTGCCCTCGGAGTATTCTCGTTCCTCCTTCCTCGTTCCTCCTTCCTCGAATTCAGTTCACCCTTCTGCTCCTCCGCCGCCGCCAGGCAGGCCGCCGCCACCGCCGTTGTCGTCGCCGTTGTCGTCGCCGTTGTCAGGGTCGTTGCCCTCACCGTTCTGGGTGTTGTCACCAGTGTTGGTGTTGTCACCAGTGTTGGTGTTTTCGCCCTCGCCGTTGCCGTTCTCACCGTTGTGGGTGTTGGTGTTGTCGCCCTCGGGGTCTTCCACGTTACCCTCGTCGGTCGAGGTCACGCGCTTCACCTCGTTGCCGTCGCGGTCGTAGCAGGTAATCTGCACGGCTGTCTTGGCCAGCTCGTCCTTCAGGTCAACATCA
>JAFVGN010000035.1 GCA_017474925.1 Prevotella sp.
AGGACTGCTTGACGTTGCGGAGCAGGTGACGGTGGGCTTCTTGGTCAGCACAGCCTCCGTCTCGTTGTTCTTGAATCCGCTATAGGTTACCTCAAACGTCGGATTCGCCTCACCTTTCTTGCGGGTATACGACTTTGCCGTAATGGTCAGTGTTGCCTTTGTTATCGTCAGCGTTCCATTCACAAACGTCACATTGTCATTGGTTACACTTCCCTTTTCAATCTGAATGGTATATGTTCCCACTGGCGAAGTCTTCGTAGCAGAACAAGTAATCTTCGGAGTCCCGCTGATTGACCCGCCACTCACGCTATAGCCGAACGTAGGATTAGCTTCGCCATATAAGCGGCTATAGCTTCGTGCCGTTATGGTTATCGACTGCTCAGGCGCTTTCTCAACTATATTGGAGAACTTGTTCCAATAGTTCGTAGATTGGTATTTAGACTTCGTACCAGAAGGAACTGTTAGTTTCGCTTTTGAATATGTTCCAGCAGAAAAGACATTTTCACTAATTCCAAAGGGATTCTGGATATCTGAGTTGACAGAAGTCAGACTACTACAATTCCAGAAAGCATTATTTCCTATCGAAGTCACGCTGTTGGGAATCGTTATTGAAGAAAGGCCACTACAATCATAGAAAACATAACTTCCTATCGAAGTCACGCTGTTAGGAATCGTTATTGATGTCAGGCCACTACAAGCCCAGAACGCATGATTTCCTATCGAAGTCACGCTGCTGGCAATTGTTATTGAAGTCAGACTATTACATTTGCAGAAAGTAGCATCTCCCATAGAAGTCACACTATTTGGAATTCTTACCGAAGTAAATTTGCATCCATGAAATACATGTTGAGGCAATTCGTCATTCTTATCCACAGTATAATGGTATGAGCCATTCCATCCTGGAAGATGATCCGTATCAACATATTTCTCACCACCAGCAACCACCTTTGCACCTGACATATCAAGTACTTTTAACCTTCCTGCCGTCTCATCTCCCAAATAGTTACATCCAGCCATATCACGAAGCAGACGGAGGTCTGTGCCATTGAGTTGACCAGTCAAAGTCAGCTCTTCAATTATATTCTTCTCCAATTCAGAAATCAGACTCGGCAAAGTTCCCGCTGTCGCCACATGAATAGTGCGTTGAGCAGATGATTCCCCTCCTTCAACTATTTCCTTAAAATTCTTTGACCATCCATATAGTGCCTCATATTTGCTTTTTGTTCCTTTAGGAACTTGTAATACGGCATTAGAAGAAATCCTAGAAAAGACATCCTCACCAATTTTAAAGGGATTCAGAATATCCGAGTTTACAGAAGTCAGACTACTACAATAATAGAAAGCATTATTTCCTATCGAAGTCACGCTGTTAGGTATCGTTACCGATGCCAGACTACTGCAAGAACGGAAAGCAAAGACTCCTATCGATGTCACACTATTGGGAATTGTTACTGAAGCCAGACTACTACATCCATAGTAAGTATAATCTTTTATCGAAGTCACACTGTTGGGAATCGTTATTGAAGTCAGACTAGTGCAATCACGGAAAGCTTGATTTCCTATCGAAGTCACGCTATTTGAAATACTAACGGAAGTAAATTTGCATCCATGAAATACATGTTGAGGCAATTCGTCATTTTTATCCACAGTATAATGGAATGAGCCACTCCATCCAGGAAGATGATCCGTATCCAGGTATTTCTCACCACCTGCTACAATCTTTGTACCTGAAATATCAAGCACTTTTAACCTTCCAGCCGTTTCATCACCCAAATAGTTACATCCTCCCATATCACGGAGCAGGCGGAAGTCCGTTCCATTGAGTTCACCAGTCAAAGTCAGCTCTTCAATGGTATACTTCTCCGATTCAGAAATCAGATTCGGCAATGTTCCTGCCGTCGCCACATGAATGGTGCGTTTAGTAGAGGCACCCGGCATAGAAGCATCAACATATGCCTTAAGTTGATTTTGTGCTGCGTTTGACTGATAATGAGAAAAATAAACTGGCTGTTTAAATTCATACTCATACCAATCATCTCCAACGGATTGACAAGTATTAATAAAAATATAGCCATTACTATCATCCTCTTTCACACCATCACCTATTGTTAAACGATAGAAATTAATATTATAATTAGTGTCTTCTATTGAAGTGTCATTGGGTTTAGTAGAGAAAAAGACGCAACAATACACGCCACTACTCACTTTTTTATTTTTAACTTGAATTTTAGTAAATGCCAGAGACTTGTCAAAATCATTTGTCACATTCCTCCATTCATTTGTACCAGCAGAACTTTCAACTATATTGGAGAACTTGTTCCAATAGTTCGTAGATTGGTATTTAGACTTCGTGCCAGAAGGAACTGTTAGTTTCGCTTTTGAATATGTTCCAGAAGAAAAGACATTTTCACTAATTCCAAAGGGATTCTGGATATCTGAGTTGACAGAAGTCAAACTACTACAATTCCAGAAAGCAGAATATCCTATCGAAGTCACGCTGTTGGGAATCGTTATCGAGGTCAGACTAGTACAATTCTGGAAAGCATAACTTCCTATCGAAGTCACGCTGTTGGGGATCGTTATTGAAGTAAGGCCACTACAACCATAGAAAGCACTTTGTCTTATCGAAGTCACGCTGTTGGGAATCGTTATTGAAGCTAGGCTACTACAATAAGAGAAAGCATAAGTTCCTATCGAAGTCACGCTGTTGGGAATCGTTATTGAAGTAAGGCCACTACAGCCAGAGAAAGCATTAGTTCCTATCGAAGTCACGCTGCTGGGAATCGTTATTGAAGTAAGGCCACTACATTTGCAAAAAGTAGCATCTCCTATCGAACTCACGCTGTTGGGAATCGTTATTGAAGTAAGGCCACTACAACCATAGAAAGCACTTTGTAATATCGAAGTCACGCTGTTAGGAATCGTTATTGAAGTAAGGCCACTACAATCTTCGAAAGCATAATCTCCTATCGAAGTCACGCTGTTGGGAATCGTTATTGAAGTAAGGCCACTACACCTTCTGAAAGCATAAGTTCCTATCGAAGTCACATAATACATTTTACCATTATAACTGACTTGTTCTGGTATCTCTATATCTCCAGAATATCTGCTTTCTCCACTTTCGACAACTTCAACATTACTATTACTTATAATAAAAAAATAGAGTCCGCCAGATTGAAAACCATAAGAATAAGCTCTCACTGATATTAACAGGAAAGAAAGGATTAGTTGCAATGTATATATTCTTTTCATCTTGCTATATATGCGTTAATTCTAAATACATTCTTGACTTCATCAGTCATAAACTGGCAATCTCAGAGAAGCTAATAGCTGAACATGACATAACAGGACTTAATACGTCGGTGTGGGATTATCTCCCTCATCTGGAGAATTCGTCTTTAGGGTCGTAAACTGTTTTGTTTCACCATAAGTAGTGCCAACAGACGTCGTCACATATGGGCGAACATAATAAACAGTATTCTCATTCAGAACAGGCAGTCTGTGGGTTGAAGTGCCGCTATAGGATGATGTGGTGGAATAGACACAAGAGTTACTTGTTGTTGGATTATTCACCAAAGAGCTGTAGCAGACACCACTTTTCTGTATCTCCAAATCGGATGAATTATAGGTAAATTGACAATCAGCAGAGGTCTTGGTGATGTTGGACACGGCCAGTGCTCCTAATGTCGGTTCTTCTATTGCAGCTTGGTTAACCATAATAGTAGTTGATAATGTCAAACCTTTGACGGTGATGGTCGCTGATCTTGGAGAATAACTTTTGTTTATTCCTGCATTGACGAAGACTGTTGAGGTATTATTTCTTGCTGCGCACCATTGGGCATTTGAAGATACCGTCCAGTCAACGTTTGAAGATACAGCAACTTCAGACGACCCACCGTTATAGCCAAAATGGAGCAGACTCTCACTCACGCTTAACTTCTCTATAACAGGTTCAACAGGTTCCTCTGTATCTGGAGCCTGGGTGATAGTGATGTTAATAGTCTTGATGCCATCTGAAACGATGACTACAGCATGGCGTTCTGCCGTCGTAGAAGAATTGATGTCGGCTTGTACAGATAACATGCCGTCTCCCTTACCTCTACTTCTATCCAAATGAAGCCAATCAGACGGGGTCGTGGCACTCCAGTAGCTATTGCTGACGATCTTGATCCTGACATCCTGTTGAGAGGCATCAATAGAGTATGAAGTCCCTTCGACAGCAAGCTCAGACTTGATAGCTTCATATTTATTGTCGGCATCCTGTTCCTTGAGGTCTTTTCCACAGGAAGACACCAGCACTGTCATGAAAATGACGATATATGTTAATGATGCTTTTTTCATTGGCTCAACATTTACTAAAAAATCAACATCAGACCAGCATTCACCCCGAATCCTTCGGCCCAGCCCTCTATCTTGCTGTCGGCATTCTTGATGACTTTATATACGTCGTCAGCTCCAATAGCAAAGTCATACTGTGGCGTAAGCGTCAGGTAGAGAGGAGCTGCCAGTCTTATTCTCATGTTCAGGGCTATAGACAAGGACATGGGATTTGAGTCGGCAAACTGTGCGTTGTCGCCTGCATGACTGGCAACCAAATCGCCTTTGATCATGTTAAAGGATACGCCAACCTGAGGAACAGCCTGGACTGTAGACTTAAGACTTGTATTGAAGCCCAACCAGACTGAGAACCTGCTGGCAGAGTAGTCGTAGGCCTCAACCATCCCATTACCAGTGGTTGACAGCCGGTTATAGATGCCAACGCCTTCCACTTTATTCACGCCGATGGTGTAGTCGGCCGATAGCACAATCCTGCCAACTTGCAGGCCCAACGACACATTGGGACCCATGAAATTGATGGCATGGAATCCGGCTCCCCCCAGGAAACGGACACCAATGGGCGTATGAGACTTCTTCGGCTGAACGACAGCTTGCTGAGGTTCATCATCATAAAACACCTCTGGCACTTCCTGCTGCTGTTGCTCAAGCTCGGGCTCGGGCACAGGCTCGGGCACAACTGCAACTTCTGGAGGTTGCTGTTCATAGCCCATCAGCTTACGCATATAATCAGCGTTCGTTATGACAATATCAGCATCATAAGTGGTCTTTGACCGGATGTTCAATGGGAGCTGGTAATCCCTTATAATGCCCAGGAAAGGGTGACTGATGGTCAGACGCCTGGTGGTGGGTGGCACAAAGAGCAGAACCTCGCCTATAGAATTCTTACGTTTTATGATTCCATTATTGGCATCGAACACGAAAAGTGTGTCCCTGACGGCAAAACGAATCAGGGCTGCCGGCATGCCGTTCAGGTCCTTGATTTTGGCTGTGGCTGCCGTCAGGTCCGTTGCGTTCTCATGAAAGTCCCTAATCTCAAAATCATGACTTTGGGACATCGCCGTCAAAGAACATGAACACAACAATGCTATCAAACAGGTTCGTATGTGCAACATTGGCTGATGATTGTATTACTTGATATCGAAATCGCTGAGGCTGAACACCTCGTCTCTTGGCAACGGCTTCCCGCCAATCCTGTCAGGCTGCCAGGTACGGACATGTATCTCAGGAGCATATTCGTTGCGGAAATCCCATAGCAGGAACAGATAGCCCTCGTCGTGATAGGTACTGCTGGTCCATCCCTGATGAAGCGTCACGCCATAGAAGTTGGGATTTGTAGGATGGCGCATGACCTCAATCTCGTCGAACGACACCCTGATGTAATTGTTGCGGTAGAAAACCTTGCTCAGGTTGTTGAGGTACTGCTGCTTGCTCTGCTTGTTATACCTGATTTTCTGAGACATAAAGCCCTCGGGATGGCGCTGGGTAATCACCTTGCCGGTAATGATAAGGGCATCCTCGCTGAAAACCTGATTCAGGAACTGGAGGTCACGCTGATTGTAGGCTGTGCGGAATTGCTCCACATAGTCGAGTATCATTTGCCGACGACGCAGGTCGGTCAGCTCAATGTTGCTCTTGATGACGTTCATGTAGAGATTGATGGAGATGCTCAGATAGAAACTCTCCACATTACCTTGGCGGTCAAAGCTGATGACGGCCTCCTGATACTCATCCTCATTGAACTCACGTTCACCAGTGGGTTTCATCATCAGGGGGATGTTGCGAATCTGATAGCCGTGGCCTGTCGTGATGCAATGCTCAACGATTTCGTCGTCGGTGCAGAAAAACGGCGAATTCTCCCACAGCATAGCCATAGAGCGCTGTACCTGGGTGTTGACCCCCATGGCATAGAAATTCAGATTACGATGGTTTGACTGGGCCGCATTGACCTCATTCAAGATGCGCATAATGGCATTTTCCATCCTTGTCTTCACGGCATAATTGTCAATTCCGTCTGAGATGATGACGGAAACAGCGTTTGCTACCGGGCAATAGGTTGCCACTAAGAGCATAAGCCACATAATACGTTTTTTCATATCTTTCCTTATTTTAGTTGAAGCCAGATGGCTCCGCAATTAGTATAATTCTTAACGTTGTCTTCTTGCAGGGTTCGCAGATTGTAGTATTTCCCGTCTTTCGTCTGACGGAGCACGGCAGCTATTTGACCATCCCTGTCGTACACAAAGAGATGGCAGTTGGTGTCTTCGGGCAGGGTGGCATACTTGCCGTAGGCACGAAGACGCCCATCGCTCTTCAAGTTCTTGACATAAGGCTCTATGGCTGGGAAATCGGCAACAGCCACCATATCCTTCTCGTCAGGAGTAAGCTCTACTGTCACAGCTGGAGCAACAGGTTCGACAGCTTCGACAGCCACAGAGTCTACCAGAGTGTCACATGCAACAGGCTCTATTTGGGGGACTATCATGTCCTTCTTGAGAAAGACAAAGGCACGCTTGTATTTACCCCGAAAGGTAAGCAGGGTCCTGCTATGGTCGTTGACCTTGACAAGACATGTATCTATCGACTCATTAGGGTATTTGTTGCGGAGCCATTCGCCCACCTTCATCTCCAAGATGGTACGGGCATAGGACTCAGCTTCGACAGCATCTCTCATGGTCGACTCAGCATAAATATAAGATGTATCACGCTTGATTCTGTTGATAGAATTCAGAGAATCTACATTCACCTCTTGCGCAAAACCGACTATAGCAACCAAGGTGCTACAGCATAATAGAAAGATTCTTTTCATTGCCATTTGATTTTTCTATGATTTACATATTCTTTCTGGAACAGATTCTTGATGTTGTTGTTAGGAATAAAAGTAGTCATACGAGCCTTCAGTACAGTATTTCTTTTGCTGACGAACTTGTCGGGAATGACTACTGAAAGCATGTGGTTGAAGCCGAACTCCTTGCTCTCGGCAATGACCAAGGCCAGCAGGCCATCCTCGCGTTGTTCCTCGATGCCAAAGTAGACCTTCAATCCCCATTCCGCACAATAGGCAAGCCATTGGCTAAGTGGTATCGTATAGCTGATGGTCTTGAGGCCATATACGGACTGTTCGACATACAGCTTATAGTCGGTCTTGTCTATCAACCCGTGGAAGAGGTTGGCAGCGGAATAGTCAGGATGGGCGGCATCGAAATAAGGCTGGTACTTCTTGCCTACCTTATTATAATAGACGGCATCACTAATGCTCTCAAACTCGAAATGACTGTTCTTGGCCATATAGATGCCGTCACCTTGTTTCTTGCCTCCATCTGTGACGAGTCTGCTTTTGGTGAACGGCGATGCCGCCAGGATGGTGTCCTTCAATTGACGCTGGGCTTCTTCTTGCTGCATGCCAAGCAACAAGTCATACTGGGCGGGGAAGACGATTGTGACAAAGGGCTTGTCGTCTTTCTTCCACTCCACCTCATAAAAGCGGTTGGCAGAAGTGATGGAAAAAGCCATTGTGTCAGCAATATGAGACAGGTCAGACAGCTTGCCGTGTCGGAAGGACACCTTGTCGTCAGCCATCTTGGTCGAGACGGTGGTATGCTTCAGCTGGGGCAGTTCGCTGAAATAGCGTTCCAGGAAGTCCATCACAATCCTGTCTGCCTTCTTGGTGGCAGCACGCTGCTCAGGGCTGAACAACTTCAACCCCTGAGCCGGCGTATGCATAGAGCACATGACCAGCATGAGCGTGACTATAGAACGTACGAGTCGATGCATTGCGCTCTGCTATCTACCAATGATGATACTGCCTTTTACCTGATTATACTGATCATACCAGATGCCCTGTACGAGGTGGCCCTCATAGAACTCGCCAATGACATAGTCGCCAGGGTCTGCCACTCTGCCCTTGGGATCGCGGGCGTCAATCAGATGTGCGTTTTTGAACACCAGTCGTCCGTTGACACCATGCGGCATGCCAGCAACCATCGGGCCCTTATAGGTGCCAAAGCTGAGTCGCTTTGTTCCTGTCTGGACAGTGACGGTCCGTCTTGCAGAAGAGGGGTTTGCCTGTGCAGTACCTTGCTGGGTGGAAGCTTTCGTCTGCTTTTCCTTGGCCTGAGGAGCGCCTGGTTTGGCATGCTCCAAATGGCGCAACGAGTCTTTCAGCAGCTCAAGAGAGTCGGACTTCTGCTTGGCAACTTTCATCAGGCTGTCTGCTTTCTGCTGCTCAGCAGCTGCCTTAGCCCGATTAATGGAATCGGTATTGACCGCAGGCTGTTTCTGCTTTTCCACCTGCTCGGACTTCTGACTGCTATCGTCAGACTTCTCTTTCTTAGGAGAATAGAACAACAGGAAACAGAGGATGCCTAAAATCAAGACAAGAATCAATATCAGCCAAGGGCTTGGCGAGGATGACTTCTTGTTGTTGCCATTGTCTTTTGGCCATGGGGTGTTAGGAGCCTTCTGCGGCCCATTGGACAACGCTCTACCACAGTTTGGACAGAAAAGAGAATCATCTTCAATTTCTGCGTTACAGTATTTACACTTCATAATTCTTAAATATTTATTATTCTACATTTTTCTTATTCTGGCAAAGCTCGTCTGTTTAATCAAAGGCAGGATCCCGGTAAGTACGTTCTTCAGAATATTTTTCTATGTACTCTGAACTGGCTAAATCCTTACTCTTCACCATTGCCCAGACTTCTGAGCCCGTATTGACGAGAACGATACCTGTGTTGTTCTTCCTCAAGACGATGCAAGCGTGGTCGTTCTCCTTGTAAACCTTACCATAGGATTTTACCTTTACCAAGAGCTTCTTATAGAGCATGTCGGTCTTTCCTTCCAATTTAGGACCAGAGACGGTCACCTTGATGTACTGTGGCTGGTCGTTTGTCCAGACAGCCGGGTGCTGTATCCATTCATCAACGGTGTTGTCGTAGTAGCTTTCACCTATCTCCGTCATATATTCACTATAATAGAGTTCGGCCTTCATCTCAATGCCTTTGAGTATTTGCTTCTTATAGGATAGCTTGTCAACATGGGCGTCTTTGGGATTCAGCTCTATCTTAGCCCCGTCATCACAGTTCTCGTTGTACACTTTAAGGATTTCCAAGGGACGCATGTAGATAGCAAAGCCTCCGAAACCGCTTGGTGTCATATTTACTGCTGACACAATGGCATCAATATCAAAAAAGTCGCTGACGATGACATCGTCGGCAGTATTATCTTCGACAGTATAGATATCGGGAACATTCTTGAGTTCCTCACCTTTTTTGTTAATCATACCCCATGTATTATCCGTAATTTGTACAAAGGCGTTCTCTCCATCATAGAACGGTAACGCTTCCAAGTAGGTGTCCTTGGTGATTTTATTTCCGTCAAGGTCAACGAGCGACCATCCTTGACGACCATCAACTGCCGTATTACCCCAGAACATGTCTTCCGTGGCCCACACTATTCCATCGTATTTGGCCCTAATGACCACTTCATTGTTGATGTTGCGGATTCCGAGTGCCTCTCCATCGTAGAAAATATACATGCCATCATTATAATCTGACAATCCTTGGACTTTGTGGGTAGGTTTCATAATAACGTTGCCTTCCAGATCTATGATACCATAAAGTTTCTCTCCGTCAGCTGTCTGTTCTACACCTATATAACCATTGTCAAGCACACAAATATTGTCGTACTTGGCCATCTTGATTCTGCCTTTTTGATTTCCTACGGGATCGATGACGTCGAGAACATAATCTCCTTTGTCTTCTACATCTTTGTACTTGATGTCAAGAGCAAGGAACCGGTTGGGAGCAACGTGGTAAATCTTGAAATACTTTCTTGCTTCAAGTAGGATATCTCCCTTGGTATTGACAATGCCAACGGCGCCATCTACCTCGAAAAGGGCATAGCCATAATGAAAATTCTCCATTTGGGTAATGGGCTTTGACCCCGACTTAGCTAATACGGCTACCACATTGCCGTCTTTGTCTATCAATGATATATGTTCATTCTTCTTGACTGCCGGTGCTATGCCATCATAGAAATTACCAATAGAAACATATTCATCGCCTACTTTCTGAGGGTTTTCGGTGGCAGTAAAGATTTCCCAGAGACCATTTCCATTTCTAACCATAAAACGACCATCAAAGGCAATCGTTGGCTGGTCCTTGAATTCGTCTTCGAAAAGTATCGTACCATCGGGTCTTAATAGTCCCCACTTGCCGTTCTCTATTGACTTGAAGGGTATTCCATCAACAGGGCTGATAAGTTCTGAAGTAGTGAACGACTCCGACAGACTTTCCTTTATACTATCCGTGTCCAAATGCTTTATTCCAAGTATGGCTCCGAGTACAACAATCGCAATACCCAACAAAACGGACACAGACTTGTAACCGTTACCAGAGGCTTCATGGTTCTCTGTAGGGGATGCCGGGGCGGGAGAAGGGGGAACATTAGCATCTTCAACCTTCACTTCCTTGAAAGGCGTACCGCATTTAGGACAAAACTTTTGTCCTGACTTCTGTTCGGTTCCACATTTGTTACAATACATTCTCTATGATTTTTAGTTTATCACTATAGTTCATTATTCAACAAGAAAGTGTGAGCTTATCGCCCTAACCCGAGTGATAGGCTCTCGACTGCAAAGGTAAGCAATATTTAGCAAACGACGTTCATTGTGAGCCGCATTTTTTTGCAAAAGTACTTCTTTTTTCTCAGTTTCAGCCACTTCTTTCCATCTTTCTTACCATTTTAATAATGTATTCGTTGATACAACACCCATGATGCACTCACAGGCGAATGAATTTCATGACAAAGGTAAAAAACAAAAAAGAAAAATGGAAGAAACGCGGTGACCATTTCTTCCATTTTGCATATTTTGGGAAATCTTCCCAAGAATCATCTAACACTTTATTCTGCAAAGGGATTTGGGGGAAGCTTGACTCCTGGATGTCGATGACGGAGGATAACTTGTGAATAATAGTACATGACATCGCCTATGGCATTCTGCTGCTCAACAAACACTTCTTCAGGAGAAACATGGGGATAATGGCTTCCCATATCTATTTTTCGCAATTCTGCATAAACTTCTTCATTAGCCTTTACATAGACTCTGGAAATAGAATCTTGCAGAAAGGCCATTCGCTCGTCATAATCTCCCTGTTGAACACGATGAACGATGGGTACTATCATACGCTGATAGATGGGGGATATGATTGCTAGCGTCTGTTGGCGAATGTCATGCCGCTGGTTATCTGAAAGCTCCTCGTTGGAGGAAGGCGCTGAGAGCTCTTCGCCTGAGGATGGCGCTGGAAGCGTTTGTCTTGTGTCTGGCTGTTCCTGTTTCCGGGAAGAAGGCACATGGTTTGTAATAGATGGCTGCACATGAACAGAATCCGGCTTCTGAACTTGGGTCGGTGTCTCTGAGAGTACTTCTGTTTCCTTCACGTTTTGACGAGGCCAAAGCAAAAAGGCCAAGACAAACAACAGCAATATCGCAGCTACCAGATAGTAACTCAATATGGTTCTCGCTGACGGCAATTCGGACTCTACTCTCTCTACGGACTGGTAACGGTCAGCAGGATTAGAAGCCGTGCAACGGGCTATTACCTTATTATATATAGAATGGCTGGGCAGGGATTCGAGTATGCGACCTATGGCATAGATGTCAGTACGGACATCCGTTGCATTGCCCGACAACTGCTCTGGGGCTGCATAGGCATGGGTATGACCTGTAGTATCAGGGAAAGTATCCGTATAGCAGCAACCCAGGTCAACGAGCTTGACATCATCGTTAATGCGCGTTAGCAGGATGTTATCAGGCTTCAAATCGAGATGGAGTACCTGATGGCTGTGCAGATAGCCGACGACGGACAACAGCTGACGGATAAACTTATCGGTGTTTTTACGGTTCTTGAAATATTCGGGATTCGTGGCAAGGCGATGGGCAAGGGACTCACCATCGACATACTCCATCAAGATGCTGTCGCCATCGAGCGAGAGATAACGCACCAGATGGGGATGTTCCAGCCGATAACCTGTCTCGAACTCCTTGCGAAGGGCTTCCTGATAGCGGATGTCCCCAGCGTGCACGGCTTTCAAGCGTTTCAGAAAATGCAGCTTACCATAGAGTTTCACGCGGAAGGTGTCACAGGTGGCTCCTTGTGTCTCCATCCGTTCGATGGTTTCATAACGCGACTGACCGTCAGTAAACTGCGACGACTCCATTGGGGTAATTGAAAAATGAGAATTGAAAATTGAGAATTAAAGGACCGTGACGGATGAGAGACCAGAGATACGGCCCGCTGTGAACTGTCCCAAAGGCTCACCATGACGCCAAACGTTCTGTACGAACAGGGGATGGTGAAGCACAAAATTCTGAATCTGCACTTCGTCGCCCACCTGGAGTTTGCTGTTCTGACTCTCAACAACGCGATAACGACAGTCGCCCAAGAACTGCATCCTGACCTTTCTGTCTGGCAGATAGGTAATCTCGACATACACGCCTGCCTGCAAATCAGCAGAACGGACTTCATCGTCAGATGCATCGAAATCAGAATTTCCGTCATCTTCAATCTTAGAGAGCTCGTCCCAGTGGGCATAGCCCAAATAACGGGCAATGGCATCGAGGGTCGTGGTATGGGGACTCCTCTCGTCCTGGGCAAAGCCCACAAGGCGTTTAAGCGTAGTAGCACCAATATGGACGCCTGTCTTGCTCTCGATGTCGAGCGACAGGAATTCACAATCTGACGGCAGTCGCAAATCACTGCCTGATTTTGCTTTCAGCAGTTGGATTACATGAAATGGCAGTCGCATATTCGTCTATGATGATGGCAGGACAGATTGTAGACAGAGAGGTAACAACGGGCTTACTGGTCGGGGTTCTCGACGAAGCCCTGATACTCTGGTGCGAGGGACGACATGACGGAGTCGTAAGCCTGATTCATGGTGGCCTGGACGTTCTGCAGGCCCTGACCGATGGGATAGACGGGCTGGTGGATGGTCAGCGACAGGGGATGCCAGTTGGCGAAATGCCAGTCTCGCATTCGGGGCATCACATCGAAGGAGCCATTGATGGTCAGTGGAACCACGGGCAGCTGCAACTCGTCGGCCAAGGCAAACGCACCTTTACGGAAGGCTCCCATGTGGCCTGTAAATGAACGGGCTCCTTCAGGGAACACGACAACAGACAGATTACCTGACTCCAGAATCTGGCGGGCAGTCTTATATGTCTTGCGCACAGCCCCCACCCCACGCTTGTCGACCATAATCTGGTGAGACTTGCGGCAGGCATAGCCCACAAACGGAATCTTCTGTATCTGGTACTTCATCATCCACTTGAAGTTACGTCCCAAGTAGCCATAGATCAGAAAGATGTCGAAAGCTCCCTGGTGGTTGGACACGAAGACATACGACTGGTTGGGTTCCAGATGCTGCCGTCCTTCCACCTTGACAGGCAAGAGGAAAACACGGGTAATGGTACGAGCCCACCAACGACCTGGATAATAGCCCCAAAAATGGCCATTGCCTATCGTACAGCCAAGGCCAACAAGGAAGGCTGTCCAGATGGTCATGATAATGGTGACAGGAATAGCAATAAACAACTGATAGATGCAATAAAGTAGCCTCTTCATTTCTTACCCCTATTTAAACTGACTACGCCTTTCACTTTTTACGCTTCAACGTAATGACAACAATCTCGCCAGGCATGTTCATTCTGAATGGGATCAAAGCACCAAGACCTGTAGAGACAAACAGGGCGCGATTGCCTTCGTAGGCGCTGCCACCCCACACGTCATAGGTAAACGAGGCCGGCGACCATCCTAAGAAGGAGAACTGTCCGCCATGCGTATGTCCGCTCAGCGTCAGCTGGGCATGACACTCAGGCAGAACCTTCTCGCGCCAGGCCGTCGGGTCGTGCTGTAACATAATCACGAACGACGATGCATCGACCCCCTGCATGGTTTTCTTGACATCGCCCTGACGGGGCATACGCTTCAACGTACCCCAGTTTTCCATGCCGGCAATGACAATAGAGTCGCTGTCGCGTCGCACCACCCGATGCTCGTTCAGCAGCAAATCCCATCCCAACTGCTTTTCAAACTGTATGGTCTGGCGGATACACTCAGCCTTTTCCGACTCTTCCATATCCATATAGATGGGATAGTCGTGATTGCCCAAAATGCTGTAAATACCGTCTTTGGCCTTCAACTTCCTCAGGATGGAGGCTTGCGGCTTCAACTCGTCAGGATGCAGATTCTCCAGGTCGCCCGTGAAGATAATGGCATCAGCATGCTGGGCATTGATGCTGTCGACAGCCTTTTGCAGGAGCCACTGGCGCGAACCAGTATAGGTGCCGACATGGGCATCGCTGAACTGGACAATGCGATAACCGTCGAAGGCTTCAGGCAGGTCCTCGGACACATATTCGAACTGGCGAACCTCCAAGGACTCGAAACCAACAAAATAGCCATAGGCCACAGCTGCCCATATAAGTAAGGTACACGCAAGTGCAGCCTGGCGCCAAATCTTGCGGGGAGCCAGCCAGCGGCATAACAAAATAAACACTAACGGGGCTACAACAAGTCCCATGATGAAGAAAAACGGAATGGCGTAACGTGCTATCATTGTCTTAATCGTTTTTGTTTATTCAAATAATCATCTTTTTTAGTCTACAGGTTTGAAGAGAGAAACTTCCGCATGACCTCGACAGGCAGTCCGCGCCGACGGGAATAGTCAGCAAGCTGGTCTTCGCCAATCTTTCCCAGCGAGAAGTATCGGGCCTTTGCGTTAGCAATCATGAAGCCGCTGACACTGGCATGGGGTTTCATGGCACCGCTCTCCGTAAGACGGATGCCTATCTGCTTCATGTCTATCAGCTCGTCGATGACGAAGTTCATACTAGTATCGGGCAGCGAGGGGTAACCCACGGCAGGACGGATGCCCTGAAACTTTTCCTGATGCAGCTCCTGCATCGTCAGGTTTTCATCTGGAGCATAGCCCCAATAGGTTTTCCGCACCTCCTCGTGCATCTTTTCTGCCGTTGCCTCTGCCAAGCGGTCTGCCAACAGCTGCACCATCATCTTCTCGTAGGCATCGTGGTCGAAGTCTGTCTCCAGGCCCATATCCACTGATGTGGCAAAAATGCCTATCTTGTCTTTCGCCGGACGGATAAAGTCGGCCAGACAAAGAAATTGGCTGTCGGGCTGCTGCTGTCGAAGAAAAGGCAGTAGACAACCGTCTGCCAGCACATCGTCACCGTCACTATAGGCTTCGGCTAAGACAAAGAGCGCATGGGTGGCATATTTCCCCTGAAGCCGTTCCAATGTGCGCTCTGCCTCCTGACGTAGCTGTTGTTTCTCAGCCTCTGCCTTATTGTGCATGCCCCAGGCATAGAAGAAATAGTCCCAGTTGACATACGGGGCAACATCGCTGATGTCGTAGTCAATCTTCATGGTGAAAAGCTATTTCCTCACCAAGCGTCCCTGGCACGACAGAGCCATTGGCATACACCGTTCGGCCATTGCAGAGCGTACGCACCACTTGCCAACGGTATTCATGTCCCTCCATCGGGCTCCATCCGCACTTGCTCTCTATCACGTCCTGAGTCACTGTCCAGCGACTGTCCGGACGTACTATGGTAATGTCAGCACGATAGCCTTTGCGCAGGAATCCACGTTTCTGGACGCTGAACAGACAGGCTGGCTGATGACACATCAGTTCCACCAAGCGCTCCAGAGTCAAAACCTTTTTGTCTACCAGTTCCAACATGGTTACCAGCGAGAACTGAATCATGGGCATGCCGGAAGCGGCCTTCGCACAGCCGCCCTGTTTCTGCTCCAGCAGATGAGGGGCATGGTCTGTGCCTATGACTGCTATTCTACCATCGTTCAGGGCCTGGCGTAGCAGGAACTGGTCGACAGGGGTCTTGATGGCAGGATTCACCTTGATTTTCGCCCCAAGACGTTCGTGGTCGAGCTGGGTGAAATACAAATGTCCCACCGTCGCCTCGGCAGTTATCTTTGTCGTCATGGTGTCGCGACACACGGCGCTGGGCTTTATCAGTTCCAGCTCCTCTGCTGTCGAGACATGGGCGACATGCAGTCGCGTTCCGTACTTTTCTGCCAGTTCTACGGCTTTACGGGTCGAGGCCAGACAAGCCTCTTCACTCCGAATCATGGCATGCAGGCTGACGGGAGGATCTTCACCCCACGCCTCCTTGGCTGATGCCATATTATGATTGATGATGCCGGTATCCTCACAATGTACCATCAGGGGCAACCTGCAATTCTTGAAGATGCGCTCCAATGCCTGCTGCTTGTCCACCAGCATATTGCCTGTTGACGAACCCATAAAAAGCTTGATGCCTGGTATGCGGCTACCATCCAATAGCTGGAAAGTATCGGCATTGTCGTTCGTAGCCCCATAAAAGAAGGAGTAGTTGACGTGGCTATGCTGGCGTGCCCGTTCGAACTTGTCGTCGAGGGCTGCAAGCGTGGTGGTTTGCGGCACACAATTAGGCATGTCAAAATAGGATGTCACCCCACCGGCTGCCGCTGCACGGCTTTCACTCTCGATGTCAGCCTTCTGGGTCAACCCTGGCTCACGGAAATGCACATGGTCGTCAATCACGCCTGGCAACACATAACATCCCGATGCATCAACGACTTCGTCAAAGTCGGAGGCATCGGGTGATGATTGATGCAGGATTTCTATGATATCACCATCTTCGATGGCTATCGAGCCCTCGAAAGTATGGCCTTCATTAACGATATGTCCTCCCCTGATGAGTGTTTTCATTTCTTTGGAACATTCATAAGCGGAGCAGAAGCCTGTATGGTATCGGCAACAGGTGTAACGGGATCGCTCAGGCCGTTCATGCGCTGTTCGTTTTCCTGTGCCATCTGATAATACTCTTTCACGAAGGGGTCATTCTTAAAGGCTTTGGTGGCCTTCGACATGATATACTCTATCTGCGGGGTCAGAATAGGATAGCGATACTGGCTGGTAATCATCATGAAGACACCAGGACCCAGCACATTGTCAAAATTGGCCTCGATAAACTTTGTCACCAGTTCATCCTCGGCAGCGGATATCTGCGCAGCCTCAACATTCAGCTGCTCAGCAATGGTCTGCTCGTCTATTCCCTCCAGTATCATCTGGTTCTGCTTATGTCCCAGCTCGTTCATCTGGTTGATCAGCTGGTTGTGCTTGTCTATAAACTTATAAAGGCTGTCGTTCAGCGGAGTGCCGCCTACACTGGGGCCGGCAGGACCAATCTTGACCGTTATCTCACCTTCCTCCAACACGACGGGCATAATGCTCTCATCGTCCATAAAGAGGTTGGCCATTCGTATGGAGTCCAACAGCCCGGCAAAATGGAACTCGCCGTGTACCACTTCGCAAGAGTCGATGTTTTTTACTGTTCCTGACTTGAGTGCTTTTAGGTAAAGTTTACTTCCGTCAAGTGCCGTTACCGATGAAGAACCAGTCACATTATAGGAACTGGCACACGAGGCAAGCAAAGCCAACATAACGGATGCGTAAAGAATCTTGTTCATAGACAATTCTTATAGTTTTTCTTAATTCAACGGCAAATGTACTACGTTCTATCGAAATAAGAAAAAATATTTGCTCATTTTAAAACATTTGCGCAATTATTTAGCGTTTTTTTGCGTGTTTTTCCAATTCATTGGCTATTCTGTGGCTTGTATAGAGCTGTAAGATGGCTGCAACAAGGAGCACTACAATCCAGTTGTTATGTACATATTTTACATACGACAGATAGTTCAGGCCAAAGAAATTACTCTGGTTGGCAAACATCAGGAGGGCAGCCAACAGGAACAGGCCGTCACTCAATAGCATCATGTGGCGCAGACGACGCACCGTCAAGTTGTCACCTTCGTAGCGCTGACGCATCTGCATGGCTACAAACATCAACGCGCCTGGGGCAAAAACATAAGGAGCCCACGCCTGCAAAAAAAGGCTGGCACCGGAACCTACCACCATCAGCAGTCCGCCAACCAGCATCACCCATGTCTCCACATTACTCAACTGTCTCATCTGCCATTGCGTTTTCCTGATCGTCACTGAGCATGAAAATGTCTTCGCCGTCCGCTTTCATGAAATAACGTTCACGGGCTATCTTTTCTATCTCCTTCGGATTGCTGTCCAACAGCTTAATCCTGGCATTGTTACGCTGATGCTGGTCCAGATATTTGGCAATTTCCGATTCCAGCTCACCGATTTTCTGCTTGTTCTGGTAATGGTGCCAAACACTGTTCTCGTCGACGAAGCCTATCAGGGCGATGGCAATGGCGCTAACCAACACATACTTCAATGCCTTAATACGGCAGATGAAAGACCATATCGTTTTCAGTTTCTTCATCATTATTTTTGTATTTCGTTTGCAAAGATACGATTTTTTTTCTAACTTTGCAGACACATTTAAAAAAAATTATGGAAGAATATATTGTTTCTGCGCGAAAATACCGTCCCACCTCGTTCGACACCGTCGTGGGGCAACAGGCGCTGACAACCACGCTGAAGAATGCCGTCAAAAGTGCCAAGCTGGCACATGCCTACCTCTTCTGCGGACCACGTGGCGTCGGCAAGACCACCTGTGCCCGTATCTTCGCCAAAGCTATCAATTGCCTGACGCCCACCGCCGACGGCGAGGCCTGTGAACATTGCGAGAGCTGTCAGGCTTTCAATGAGCAACGCTCTTTCAACATCTTTGAGCTTGATGCTGCCTCCAACAATTCCGTGGAGCACATCAAGACCTTGATGGAGCAGACACGCATACCGCCACAGGTAGGCAAGTACAAGGTGTTTATCATTGACGAGGTGCATATGCTGTCGACAGCAGCATTCAATGCCTTCCTGAAGACGCTGGAAGAGCCACCCGCACACGTCATCTTCATCTTGGCCACCACCGAGAAACACAAGATTCTGCCCACCATCCTCAGCCGCTGCCAGATTTACGATTTCGAGCGTATGACCGTACGCAACACCATTGAGCACCTCAAGTCCGTGGCCGACAAAGAAGGCATCACCTACGAGGAAGAGGCTCTGGCCGTCATTGCCGAAAAAGCTGACGGCGGCATGCGCGATGCACTCTCCATATTCGACCAGGCGGCATCGTTCTGTCAAGGTAACATCACCTACCAGAAAGTCATAGAAGACCTGAACGTGCTCGACACGGAAAACTATTTCCAGATTCTGGATCTCTCGGTCGACAACAAGGTGAGTGACATCATGGTACTGCTCAACAGCATCATCAACAAAGGCTTTGATGCAGGTCTGCTTATCCAGGGACTGGCCAAGCATGCCCGCAACGTTCTCATGGCCAAAGATGCTCAGACACTGCCCCTGCTCGAAGTCAGTGACCAGCAACGGGAACGATACCAGCAACAGGCTAAACGCTGCGAAACCCACATGCTCTATGAAGCCCTGCGACTGATGAACCAGTGCGACATCCAGTATCGGCAGTCATCCAACAAACGGCTGCTGGTGGAACTGACTCTCATCGAAATCGCACAAATCACACAGCCCGACGAGGGGCCTGCCAGTGGGCGTAAGCCCAGAAGATTAAAATCCCTGTTTAAGCATTTGGTGCAACAGCCGCAGCCAAAGAATGCAGCCCCGCAGGTAGCTGCTGCTGAGACTGTTACACCAGCCCCAAGTGTTGCCAACACATCGTCAACAAGCCCTAAGCCCAGCCAGACGGACATCGTCAGCAAGCCTACCCCACCCGCCAGGCCATCTGCCACTCCCAAACTCAAGAGTGCCATCAGCTTTTCCTGGAACAATCTGCGTAGCATGTCCAAGAAAAAGTCTGCGATCATTACTGATGACGCCAAGGGCAGCGGAAACGGCCAAGAAGAACAAAGCCATTTCGAACAGCATGAGCTGGAGCTGGAATGGATTTCCATGTGCAACCGTATGCCACAGCAGCTTAGCGGTATTGCTACCCGTATGAAAAACATGAGTCCAACCATTCTCGACTTCCCTGCCATTGAAGTCGTCGTGGAAAACCAGATAGCCATGGAACAGATGGAGAACATTAAGGGCAGCATCGTCAACACGCTAAAACTCCATCTGCACAACAATGCCATCACCCTCACCTTGCGTCTGGCAGAACATCAGGAACAAGAGAAGGTTCTCACCCGTCGCGAACAGTACGAACTGATGGAAAAAGAAAATCCCTCAGTCGCAAAACTGAGGAATCTCTTGAATCTTGAACTGGCTTGACACCTTACGTCTGCCATTTTTCGCCTTGCATCATATCAGCGTCATTCCCAACTCCTTACACTCCTTACGCATGTCGTCAGGCCATATGGAAGCCTGGATTTCACCAATGTGTCCTTTATGTAACAGTACCATGCAGAGACGGCTCTGACCAATACCGCCACCAATAGAAAGCGGTAACTGACCGTTGAGCAGTTTCTGGTGGAAATAAAGTTGCTCACGTTCCTCCATACCCTCCAGTTTCAGCTGACGCAACAGCGATTCCTTGTCAACACGGATACCCATGGATGACAATTCGAACGAACGGCCTAATACCGGATACCAGATTAGGATGTCACCATTCAGGCCAGCCTTTCCGTTCTCGCCCATCGTCGACCAGTCGTCATAGTCAGGGGCACGTCCGTCATGCTTCTCGCCATTCGACAACTTGCCACCTATACCTATTATAAACACTGCTCCATATTTCTCACAGATGGCATCCTCACGCTCCTTTGGTGTCTTGTCAGGATACATCTGCAACAAATCCTCAGCATGTATAAAGGTGATGCTCTCAGGAAGGAAAGGCTTTATCTGCGGATAAGTCTCACATGTCAAGTATTCCGTACGACGGATGGCTGCATAGATACGCTCCACAACATTCTTCAAATAAGCTATGGTGCGCTGGTCTTTCGTTATCACAGCCTCCCAGTCCCACTGGTCAACATACAACGAGTGCAGGTTGTCCAACTCCTCGTCAGCACGGATGGCATTCATGTCGGTATAAATACCATAGCCAGGCTCTATCTTGTATTCTGCCAAAGACAGACGCTTCCATTTGGCCAGCGAATGAACCACCTCAGCACAGGCATCATTCAAGTCCTTGATGGGAAACGTCACAGCGCGTTCCACTCCGTTCAAATCATCATTGATTCCTAATCCTTTCAAGACGAACAACGGAGCCGTCACACGACGCAAGCGCAATTCGGTTGATATATTCTGCTGGAAGAATTCCTTAATCAGTTTAATGCCTTGCTCGGTCTGTTTCGTGTCCAGCAATGGCTCATAACTTACGGGTTTAATCAGTTGACTCATAATCTCATTTTCGTTTTGCGTGTGCAAAGGTACTACTTTTATATTAAATAGCAAGCAAAAAGCCGGATATTTTTGCAATATGACACTATTTTCTTTGTTTTTGTATCATCTTGCACCTATTATTCAATACTTAAAAGATTATAATTCTTTTACTTTTTCATCTTTCACCTTCCTGTTTTCACTTTTTTTGTTGTACCTTTGCGCTCAAATTACGAAAAGGTCCCGTAGCTTAGCTGAATAGAGCGTCAGATTCCGGTTCTGAAGGTCTTGGGTTTGAATCCCAACGGGATCACGAGGGATAGGCGAAGCCAATCCATATTTGAAAAATCATTTGATTATCGAGAATCCCAGTAAATAAAGGGCTTCTCGATAATTTTCATTCAGGGGTATGGACTTCCAACTTTTTGGTCTGAGTCCAACTTTTAGAGTGAAAAATCGGCGCAAAATCAGCGCAAAATGCCAAAATCGGCGCAAAATCGGCGCAAAATCGGCGCAATTTTTTAGTTAAAATGGCAACGATTACAACTGAGTACGGAAAGCTAAGTAGCAACAAGACAAGAACCGTCTATCTGAGAATCAGAAGCGGCAAGACAGAGAAGCGCATCAACACGCAAATCAAAGTATTGGAATCCGAAATCTCGCCTCGCACCAAAAAGATTAAGGACTTTAGCAAGGCGAGGCAGATAGAGATGATGCGTCTGGACTGGGAAGCCAAGATCAACCAATTAGGAATTGAAGCCTTAGGTGTCAAGGTGCATGCTCAAGACATCACTTCTGCCATCAGCAAGAAAGAAGAGGAAACGGACTTCTTTGCCTTTGCCAAGAACTGGCTGGCACACACCAGCATCAAAGGTAAGAAGAACTACCAATGCATGCTCAACACCTTTTCCTCATTTCTTGGCAAGGAGAATCTTCTCTTTTCTGACCTAACCTACACCCTACTGAAAGAGTTCGAGAATCATCTGTCAAAGAAACCCAGAGCACAGTCGCTTTACTTGGGTGAACTACGTCATCTGTTCCGTGAGGCGATGCTTGAATTCAACACAGAAGAAAAGACCATCATCAAAAGTGATCCATTTATCCGCTACAAAGTACCTAAACAAGTAATGAAGAAAGGTGTCCGTGCACTCACCTTGGAAGAGCTGATGAAAGTCTACCACTATCAAGGAAAACCAGGAAGCCGTTCCCAACTTGCGCGTGATACCTTTATACTATCGTTCTGCCTGATGGGAATGAACTCGGTAGATTTGTTCTCAGCAACGAACTACAAGAACGGCTTCATCAAGTACAACAGAACGAAGACCAAAGAACGCAGAAATGATGAAGCCTACATCGAGGTAAAAGTACACCCGTTTATCAAACCGCTCATGAAGAAATATGCAGGCACCAAAACCGTCTTTAATTTCTGCTCACGTTACAACGACTACGAAAGCTTCAACAAGAACCTGAACATCGGTCTGAAAACTGTTGGCAAAGCTGTCGGCATTAGCGACCTCGAATTTTATCAGGCTCGTCACACTTTTGCTACCCTATCCAGAAACCTAATGAAGTTCAGCAAAGGCGACGTTGATGAAGCACTCAACCACGTTGGTAGTTTTGAAGTGGCAGACATTTACATAGCGAAGGACTTTTCCATCATCAACGATAACAACTTTAAGCTCATCAAACGAGTCTTCAAAAAAGAGCTTGCTTGAGTGTATCGTTTTTCCGTTGGGGCAGCCTAATACCCCTGAAAGTAACATTTCTGGGTTGGACCGGGCTGTTAAAGAGCAAGCTCGCCCTCTGTTTATGGGTGTTTTTGCACATCGGTCTGATGTACCATTTATTAATCTGTCAACTCACATATTTGAGAGCAGATATTATAATAAAACTTTCAGATGTTTACTCACTGCGACAACAATCTCGAGAAACATGTCATCAAAAAACTGGCTCAAATACTATCATGATTATATGTAAAAAGTTACGGAGAATTTTACTTTTCTCCGTAACTTTTTACCCACTTACGAGTCATACTTTTCACCAAACTGGTAAAGTTTTCCGTCTCTTTATTAATTCCAAACACTCTTCATTTCTAGTCATTTTGGGGTAGTATTTCTCTTTTGTGCCCCATTGCTAACCTAAAATAATCTCTTGTTATTTTCTTAATCTTCATCTCTCTCATTATCAATAATTTACAAGTTTCTTTTGTAAATCACCATACATTTCTCTTGTTAATCTGTTACTTTACAAGAACCCAATTTCTGTTCTTGTCAACGGCGATTATGCCCTTACGTTTCAATGAAGACAATAGATTAGTTGTCTTATCATATTTTTGACGGTCAGTCAACGCCTCAGACAACTTATTGCTAAGTAATTCATCTATTTCTTTGCGCGAGGCTTTCCCAAATTTTGATATATAATCAACAATCAGTCGTTTAAAATAGTCATCATCAAAACTCTTGTTTTTGATGTATGATGTTTTTAGACCAATATGTTTGGTGCCTTTTACAACAGACATTGACAAATATATATGAGGCTTTCGCCCTTCAATATACTTCTGTTTTCTTAGATAGCCAATGCTGTCATCTGTCAGGGGTTTATGCTTTTGGACAGAGTCTAACAACATGATTTCCTGAAGTGTCAAATCTGGATTATTGACCAGGATCTTGGCAAAATTCTCATCCAAGACATTACCTTGAATGGTGCATTTTACTTGCCTCCCTGTTAAATCATAATCTGGCATTGGGAAGAAACGTTTCTTCTGTTGCATGTATAATTTACGAATACCACCTCCTTCAGTATCCACCATTTTTACGTTACGCATAGTCTCCACCAGATAACGGTTTCGATAGAAAGACTCTGGAATATCTTCTGTCACCACCTCTTCCACCGATGCAGGAATGAATTGTCCCTTATTAGAAAACACCAGTTTTTCGTCTTCATATTCAACCACATCTATCATGCTACCTTTAGAGTAATCTTGATGGGCAATGGCGTTATTCAGGGGCTCACGCAGAGTGAACACATCATATCGTTTCATATCCTGAGGGAAAAGGCTCCCTTCTATCGTATATACGTACTGAGTGTTGGAGATTTTATTACCCAAAGCCTCCACCGCAAGTATCATGGGGATAGTAAAGATCTCAAAGTCTACATCTTCTCCACCTACAATCTTTTTCCTTCGATAGCGTATCTTACAAACAGATGGCGACAAATAGTATTCCGACTCCTTTCTACCCAAAAGGATAATTGCTGTTCGCGTAACCTTTCCCTTAATGGTAAAACCTGTTTTGTTCAGAAACTTTGCATTGTCCCACGTTGCGACCTCAGCTTCCCGTTTGGGATACAGTTCTACAAATTTCTCACGGGCTTTACGTATTGCTGCAGGGTCCAAGTCATCTATCGATGCCTCAGAAATAACACCTGCTGACCAATCATCCTCAGACAGAGGTTCAGACAAAATCGCATCCAGTCGCGACGGTTTCATCTCTACAAAAGAATCCTCTATCCGCTGCCACGCTCTTTTATGAGCATAAACAGGACAGCGAGGCTGATGTTTCGGTATACATATTACCCATACCGTCAATTGTGTGTCATCTGTCGTATATTCCAAAATTTGTAATCCCTCTGTGGACAGATTAGTACACCTGCATAATTCATAGGAGTTTTCTCATCTCTGATTTGTAGCTGTTTATCTTATGGCATTAGCCTCACGCGACAGGATCGCACCGGATTACGATGTGTTATGATAAGTTTTTTTGAATTCAGCGGTTCTTCTGTAATTTA
>JAFVGN010000036.1 GCA_017474925.1 Prevotella sp.
AAAGCTTGTCTTCGCTCTCATGATTGTCGAGCAGGTGGAATCCTCCCACGACGGTATTCACTGGGAATGGACATGCAGCAAGGATGTTCTCCAGGCCGCTATGAGCGCAACCCGTAAAGAGCAGTCCGCCAGTATATAGCGTCAGTTCATGACGGAAATCATCGTTCACATAGCTACCATCTGATTTCTCTATGAACAGGTGCTGATTACCCTCTGGCATCGGATGAATCTGAGGTATGTGTGCTAAGATAAATATGTCATCGTCGATACTTTCGCTTTGTTCAATTATCAGTAATCGCTCTTGCGGAATCTCTGGCCATTCTGTGGTGATGCTATGTAAAATGCGGCGCTTAGAGAAGAATCTGCCTTTGAGCGCATCAGGCGACACGATGACTTTTGCTTTGTCGTTAATCTCCATGAAATGCTTCAATCCTCCAGCATGGTCGCTGTGTCCGTGGGAGATGAACACATAGTCCACCGTACTGAGGTCGATGCCCAATTGCTCTGAATTACGAATAAAGACATCGCTTGCTCCTGTGTCAAGCAAGAGACGATGCTTCTCAGTCTCTAATAGGATAGACAGGCCATGCTCCGTCTGAAGCAATGGATTCTGAGTGCGATTATCTGTTAGTACCGTCCACTTCATTTATTCTCCAGAATAGTTTTTATTGTATTTTCATAATCAGTGTCTATTAGCATCACTTGCTCTCTATATTGAGCAAAGCCATTGATATAGTAATGATTGTCTTCCTTCAGAGAATCTGATGTAAAGTCCACGTCATACAGTCTGGTTTCAATGTCAGGAGCATGATTTCTTATCTCATCGATATGAGCATCTATGAAACTGTCTGTCATTGCAAGGCAAACAAACCGAATGGATTTCAAATACTGTTCATCAAAATCTTTCCTCCAGTCAAAGGGTATATAACAGCCTTCCACGATAAGGTTCTGTCGATTCTCAATCGCAGTCTTTATCATCTCCCTGACAATCGGCCACAGATAATCAGTCAATGCCGCGTCATCCTCAGGTGTAAGGTCGGTCTTTCCACTACGAATCAACCCCATTTTCAGATGGTCGATGGATAGATACGGATATTTGTACTCTTCCAGCATCCGTTGTGTCAGACGAGTCTTACCTGTATGTGATGCACCTGTTATCAGTATGATCATAGCCTTGTCTTCAGTTCTTCCTTGACCTTCTCCAAATCACCACACGATAGTATCGGTATGAGGTTTTCTATCTCCTCAATGCTTTTGTCCCACCATCGGAGCTTGAGCAAAATATCTATCAATTCATCGTCGAAGCGTTTCCTAACTACTCGACAGGGATTTCCAACGGCAATAGCATACGGAGGTATGTCTTTAGCGACAACCGAATTGGTTCCAATGATAGCTCCATCACCGATATGAACGCCTGGCATAATAGTCACGTTCTGACCAATCCAAACATCGTTGCCAACGACGGTTTCTCCTTTCAGCGGCAGTTCGTCCTTTACAGGAGCAATAGCACTTCCCCAATCGCCACCCATGATGTAAAACGGATAGGTGGTCGCGCAATCCATCCTATGATTGGCCCCGTTCATCACAAACTCCACGCCTTTGGCAATAGCACAGAATTTCCCGATTATCAGCTTGTCACCGATGAAGTCGTAGAAGTGTGTGACGTGCTTCTCAAATTGGTCGGCACCATCTGGATCATCGTAATAGGTATAGTCGCCGATGATGATACGCGGGTTCTTTACAACGTTCTTGATAAAACAGAGTCGTGGCAGGTTAGGATTTGGAAAAACCTCGTTGGGGTTGGGTCTATTCATTATCATCATACTTTTTTTGTAATTCTTGCCAAATAATCGTAATGCTCACCTTCAGTCAAGACCTCTACAGCATATCCGCTTCTCCCTGCTCTCTCTTTCAGGGTGTCAGCATCAATATAGAGCCAATTGAAGGGTTCGCCTATGGTGTCTTTATACTGCATCTGGAAACTATGCTCTCCATAATAACTCATGTCATCGGGCAATTCAATGATGCCGTCCTCTGTCTCGAAAACGTAGCTTATATCCGATGAATCACAAAGGACTTGACCTTCGGGAGCTAGTATTTTGTCGAGTTGCTTGAAGAACTCAGGCATACGTTCCAAGGTTCCCACTATTCCAATACCATTCATCAGCATGAGGATAGTGTCATATTGGCCATCCAAAGTAAAAAAGTTCTGTTCCTGTACCTTCTTAACCCCTCGCTCCTTCATGGTCTCAACGGAAAGAGGGGAGATGTCAATGGCAGTCACATCCATGCCTTTCTCCTGCAAGACAAGTGAATGGCATCCTGCGCCAGCTCCGACATCCAGCACTCTACCCTTAGCCATATCCAGAGCCTTACGCTCTATCTCCGGCATTGACTCATAGCTACGGAAAAGAGTGGTCAAGGGAATCTCGTCCTCCTCAAACATCGGGGAGAACACTCTGAGCTTACTTGCCTTTTTATTCTTGAAGTAGTCGGCAATCGCTCTACCCATCGGATCCTTTTTACTATTCATCTTCAACTTCGCAATGAATAAATCCCATTTCCTTGGCTTTCTCCTGATTCATCAGGAAGTAAACGACTTCGCCCTCATTGCAAAGTTCACCTTTAGAGTTTGTTATCTCGGCATTGATATACACAAGATTTCTAACCTGTTTCGTGACTTTTGCACGTATGGTCAGCTCTGGCTCTGTGGTAGAGACAGCCTTGCGGAACTTCACATTCAGCTGAACGGTATAGCCGCTGGTCTGTAATTTGCGGGTAACGACCCATCCACAAACTTCATCAATCAGCGTACTCAGGATGCCACCATGCATGGTGTTCACCCAACCCTGATAGTTCTTTTCAGGATGCCATTTGCTGACGATATAATCTCCATCCTCATAGAACTCCATGTGAAGCCCGATTGGATTCTCAGGACAACAGCCAAAGCAGTTGTACTCAGGATGGTTGCGCCAAGGATTTATTATCTTTTTCATTTCTTAAACTTGCCCTTTATCCACAACTTCCAGTATTTCCAACCACCTGTAGTCCACAATGCCAGGAAGATAAGTACGGGCTGGAAGAACAGTCGGATGAGACGCAGATTGTCTGTGTTGAGACCGAAAGCATCGATGTGGTTCACATACTGGTTGATGTTGCCAGGGAAGATGGCTACATAGAAGAGTGCCAGCAGTGCACCAACTATTGCTCTTTTCTTCGCTACAAGGAAGATGATGCCAAGGCCAAAGGCAATCTCAACCACACCCGATGCCAGTACGACAAAGTCAGTAAATGCGGGACTGAACTGCAGCCACGTGGGCACCTGTGCTACAAACTCCTGACGGTTGAACGTCAGATGGCTTATACCTGCATATGTCATAAATGCTCCTAACAACAGGCGGAAGATTAGTTTTACGTACTTCATATTATTGATTCTTTTTTATGTAATCGAATAAATCAATCGTACCTGCGTCGTTTCTGACATCAAGAGTCGGAACGTACTCTTCCATTCTCGTTGTGCCACTGACTTTATCGACGTAGAAATTGACGAAAGCTCCCGTATAACTGCGGAATACCACCTGATAGGCAGAATCGGTCTCTTCGCCCATCTGTACATACATGATGGAAGGATTCTCTTCGGCTACGCTCCAGTCATACGCATTATGGCAATAGTTGCTGACTCCTTCGTAGGCCATCTCAGCCGTTATTTCACTCTTCGTGGTATTGCTGCCACATGAGCAAAACAACATGGATATCAATATGAATGAAAAGGCGATATGTTTCATAAGTGCTATCTTATTTCTTCCAATTCGCCAGTCTCAGAGTCGATGATAAAACCACGAACCACGATATCCTTTGGCACAAGTGGGTGAGTCTTGATGGTCTCAACGGTCTTTCGGACAGATTCGGGTGTGTCCTTGAAACCCTCCAACCAGTGATGCAGGTCGATACCGCATTTCTGGATGGTGTCAAGCGTTTCGTCAGTCACACCACGGGCTATCATCTCATGATGGAAGTGGTCGAAGCTCATGTGACAGGCTCCGCAATGTGAGTGTGCAACTACCATGATTTCCTCCACGCCCAGCTCATAAATAGCCACAATGAGGCTACGCATGGCCGAGTCAAAGGCGGAAATCACCAAGCCTCCAGCGTTCTTGATAATCTTTGCATCGCCATTCTTTAAACCTAAAGCTGCAGGGAGTAGCTCAGTGAGTCTTGTGTCCATACATGAGAGCACCGCCAGTTTCTTATCGGGGTACTTGCTGGTCAGATACTTCTCGTAGCCCTTCTGTTCCACGAAGGTCTTATTGTATGCAATAATCTGGTCTATCATACGCGTAATATCTAAATACACTTAAAACTAACGGCAAAGATAGTTATAATCAGGGAATTTTCGCTAAATTTGCATCGACATTTATGATAGTTTAGTAAGAAATGATAGAAATAGGACTGAAATATACGAGCGAATTGACGGTAACGGATGCCGTGACCGCTATTGCTGTTGGTTCTGGTGATATGCCCGTTCTCGCCACTCCGATGATGATGGCACTGATGGAGAATGCGGCCATGCTTGCCGTCAAGAATGAACTGCCGGAAGGTTGTACGACTGTTGGCGGTCATATTGAGTCTTCTCACCTGAAGCCCTCAAAGATTGGTGATGTTGTGAAAGCAACTGCTGTGGTAACAAAGGTAGATGGAAAGAAGATAGAATTCAAGGTATCAGCTTATTCCGGCGAGACTTTGCTTGGAGAAGGAACACACCTAAGATTCATTGTGGAAAAGGAGAAGTTCATGTCAAGACTATAGGAATATGGCATACACAGGTCGTTTCGGACAGTCAGACGATTTCCGTCGTGAAGAACTGATTAGGATAATTGAGCACTCTGTAGAGAACCTGACCCTTCAGGAATTGGAAGCCCTATACTACGATATGTCAACGAAGAACTACATAAACGAATGATACAAAATTACAAAATTGTCACGCTTTGCGGAAGCACCCGCTTCAAGGAACAGTTCATAGAAGCCCAGAAACAACTGACGCTGGATGGCTGCATAGTCATCAGCGTTGGCTTGTTCGGACATTCTGGTGACGAAGAGGTGTGGAAACCTGGTACGAAGGAAATGCTGGATGATATGCACTTTCGCAAGATTGATCTGGCTGATGAGATTTTCGTTATCAATGTGGGTGGTTATATTGGTGAAAGCACCAGACGTGAGATCGCGTATGCCGAAAAGACCGGTAAGAAGGTTAACTATTTGGAAGTAACATGAGTGATTATAGGGAAATGAGGCGCAAACGCCAGCAACTCTCAGAAGAGGAGAGCATTGGAATATTGCAGAAGGCTACAGCAGGCACATTGGCACTGTTGGGTGACAACGGCTATCCATATGCCGTTCCCATCAGCTATGTCTATGCCGATGGCAAGTTGTATTTCCACAGCGCATTGAGTGGTCATAAGATCGATGCCATCAGAAACTGCGATAAGGCTTCGTTCTGTGTCATTGATAAGGATGATGTCCGGCCTGAGAAGTACACCACTTATTTCCGCAGCGTGATAGCCTTTGGGCGCATCCACATCATCGAGGATGAACAGGAGAAGTTAGAAACAGCCCGACTGCTTGGTGATAGGTACAACCCAAATCAAGAAGAAGCATTGCAGAAGGAATTAGAGAAAGGTCTTTCTCGCATGCTAATGATCCGCTTCGACATTGAGCATCTGACAGGTAAAGCAGCAATAGAGTTGATAAAAGAACAACAGTTTTCAAATGTGAAGTAATAATGCCAATACAGGTAACATACAGAAGAACCAGCAGACTGTCGATGCGCATCGTTAAGAATGGCGATGTGCATGTGTCTGCACCCATCGGTATGCCAAAGGCTGAGGTGAAGCGGTTTATTGAGGAACATCGTGACTGGATAGCCAAGGCACGTAAGAGTACCTACGAGCGACAGGTGAAGCGGGCTGAGTTCTATAGTCAGTTGCCATTGAGGACTCAGGCACAGGCCGATGATGCGCTGCGACGCTTGAAGGCACTGATTGAGCCGATGGTGGAACGGCACTCAAAGGAGATGGGCGTGAAACCCTCCGTCGTTTATTACAAGTCGATGATTTCCCGATGGGGTATGTGCAATGTCAAGGACAAGTCAATCTGCTTCTCGACATACGTGCTGCTGTTGCCTGAGTGGTGCGTCGAGCATGTGGTAGTGCATGAGCTGTGCCACCTGCTGGAGCCAAGTCACAATGCCCGTTTCCATGCGTTGATGGACAAGTACTTCCCCCGTTGGAAGGAAGCGAGGAAAGAGACGCGACAAATATGTAGGATGGAGGACGAAGACGATGAAAATTGAGATTCGAAGGGCTGAGCGGCAAGATGTACCTCTGCTGTTGGAGTTTATCAAGGGCATTGCCCTATATGAGAAAATGGAGAACGAGGTTATTGCTTCGGCAGATGTGCTGGAACGGGAAATGTTCGATGAGCACAGGGCTGAAGCGGTCTTTGCTGTAGTGGATGGTCGTGAGGTAGGCTTTGCGCTCTTCTTCTACAATTTCTCAACGTTCATCGGACACTCTGGACTTTATTTGGAAGACTTGTTTGTTTGGCCTGAAGAGCGAGGCAAGGGATATGGGAAGGCATTGCTACTTCATCTGGTGAAAAATGCACTGGAGCATCATTGCGGACGGATGGAGTGGACTTGCCTGAACTGGAACCAGCCAAGCATCGATTTTTATCTCTCTCTTGGAGCTGTACCGATGAAGGAATGGACAGTGTACAGATTGGATGCTTTGGCGTTGGAAAGATTATCAGCGATATGTAAATAATAGGACTATGGATTTTATTGAATTAGCAAAAAGCAGGTATTCCTGCAAGAAGTTTGACTCGCGTCAAATCGGTAAAGGAGAACTCGACAGCATTCTGGAGGCAGGACGCTTGGCTCCAACGGCAAAGAATCTGCAGGAGCAACACATCTACGTGGTGCAGTCGGCAGAAGGGCTGACAAAGATTGACACGCTCACACCATGCCGATACGGTGCACCGACGATGCTCATCGTGGCGTTTGACAAGAACAACGTGTTCACTTACCCTGGTCAGAAATACGATTCTGGTATTGAAGATGCCTCCATCGTAACCACCCACATGATGCTCTGTGCGAAGAGTGTAGGCGTGGATAGCTGTTGGGTGAACTTCTTCGACCCCGACAAGATGGCCGAAGCATTTCAGTTGCCGGAGAACGAAGAGATTCTGACCTGCCTCGCCCTCGGCTATGCAGCAGAAGGTGCAGGACCATTGGCTAACCACAACAGCCGCAAGCCGATTGAAGAAACTGTGACTTATCTGTAAATGAGGATTTCAAGAGCATGAATCCGACAACACGGTGGGCGGATATAATAAAACTCCACTGATAAACCATATAATTATAAGGCGTATTAAAAAGCCTTTTGTATGGGGTTGGCGATGCAAGCGCAGAGCCATGTACGGCTTTATAGCCGTCTTGTCTCTATGTCTGCTCTGGCACTTTTGGTTCTATGACCTGCTATATTATAACACATACATTTTCCCTTGGCGCAGGGATGATTTTGAGACCGATTTGGTAAGGGACTGGCTACCTGTGTTTATTGCCTTGGTGTCGTTACTGTTCTTTCCCCTATGGCTTGATGACAAGCGGACGAACCTGAAATGGGAATTGCAGCGAGAGCATCATGAGCGGTATTGGAAGTATCGTGAAGATGTAAGAATACGGGAGCAGGAAGCCCAACGGGAGAAGTGGGCGGCAGAGCATAAACAGCAGGAAAGTGAAATCGAAGAGAGCAAGCAACAGCGTGCCGCTGAACGAAAGGAACGTGAAGAACAGTTACGCCAATGGGAAGCTGAGAATCGGGAATGGGAGGAACGCCGTCGACGGGAGAACGAAGAAAGCAAGCGCAAAGCCGAGGCCAGAAGAATGAGACATCACGATTTCCAGATAGCCCGAAAACGAGCCGTCAGACAAATAAATGACCTGCTCGAACGGGCAGACCGCAAGGCACTGATGGGACACTGCTACATGCTGACGAGTGCAGCGGAAGAGACTACTTTCGAGGATTTCTCATTTGTATATGGAAACCAGACTTTTGCCGTAAGACTGTCATTTGACGAGATTTTCCTGCGTGGCGGAATGCGTCTGCAACGCTATCCTGACTTCGACAGCGAGGCTGACGTCGGCATCCATCGCGAGGCGTTTGTCAATCGATGTTTGCGGAATGGCCTTGTGCCGTGTCTATTTATTCTCACGCCCGACGGGATGCAGCCAGTGGATGCGACGGGATGGAATCTGCGACATGCCGTAACTGAGGAAAGCCTGGTGCCGTCATCTCTCGTAGTTCCGAGATTGGTGGAAATGTCTTCATGGGAACTGAATACCCAGATGGCGCTCTATGTCATGGAGTACCTGCGTGACGAACATCCAAAAGCCAAACTGCATCGTGACAAGGGATTGGATGGCGACGAAATACTGTGGTATAAGAAAAAGAACCGCTGGGAGTGGATCCTGTTGCGACGAGTTCCGAAGCTCACCACTATCAACTCCAAATATACTGACTGGATTAAGCTTCATTATCCATCTTTGCGCAACAAGCCCGGTTATGTGGCGCAGTTCACCTATAGCCAACAAAATTCACGTGGCCGAATGATAAAGGTGGAGAAACCCTATCGCGGAGTGAATTATGAAATTGGGTTTGATGGGTTGATCCCTGTTTCTCGAAATTTTTGAGTAATTTTGCAGCCGATTTGAGATAACAGATGGAACAGACGAGAACATCCATATTTCAGCGACCCGCTTGGGTGGTGGTATTTGCCCTCACTGCTGCAATAGCATGGGGATGGGCATTCCCGCTTATCAAGATAGGCTTCAATGCCTTTGGCATCACAACAGACATGACAGGCAGCAAGATGCTCTTTGCGGGCATCCGCTTTGCTGCAGCTGGTTTGATAGTCCTTTCTGTAGCCCGTGGCAGTGGGCGTTCATTCAAAATGGACATCAAGAAAGACTGGTGGTTTTTCCTCGCCTTCGCGCTGATGAACACCACGCTTCACTATTTTTTCTTCTATGTCGGCATGTCGCATAGCGAAGGCTCACGGGCTGCTATCCTCAATTCACTGAGTACTTTCCTTGTGGTGCTGCTGGCCTGTGCCTGTTTCAAGAGCGATAAACTGACCTCACGGAAGATTCTCGGTTGTGCTGTTGGGTTCAGCGGCATCCTTGCATTGAATCTCGGTGGAACCGAAAGCGGACAATTTACTTGGCTGGGCGACGGTATGATTATCCTCAATGCCATCTGCGGGGCATGTGCCAACCTGATGACTCGCGGACTGAGCCGTCGTGTGGACGTCTTTGTCGGAACGGGTTACAGTCTCGCCATCGGAGGGCTGCTGCTCATTATCCCTGGGATTGCTTTCGGTGGTACACTTCCCAATGTCAATATACTCGGCATCGTCTGCCTGTTGCTCCTTATCGCCATATCTGCCATTGGATTTGCACTCTACAATAAACTGCTCAGCCTGAATCCGGTTGGAAAGGTCGCCATATACAACTCACTCATACCCATCGTTGGTGCCGTGACCTCTTGTCTCTGTCTTGGCGAGACGTTCCATGCGAAATACGTCCTTGCCGGAGGACTCGCTGCACTTGGTATCTACATTATCAATAAAGGGAGGTACTGACGAATGAAACAGATTGAGATAGCCGAAAGACAGGTCTGGATACACCAGACAACGGAGAGGCCGGAATGGGTAATCATCCAGCCCGTGGACGAACATGACCAACAGGGGCTGGATGAAGAAATCGCTTGGCTCAGTAGTCATTCGTCAACGACTTTTACCCTTGTCGCCTTCCGCATCAGTGACTGGAATACGGAATTGTCACCTTGGAGGGCGCCTGCCGTATTCGGTCGTGAGGATTTCGGAGAAGGTGCTTCGAAGACGTTATGCTATGTGCTGGACGAACTGGTTCCACGATTCAAGGGCAACCGCTATTGTCTTGGCGGCTACTCCCTTGCAGGGTTGTTTGCGCTGTGGAGCGGGTATCAGACGAATGTGTTTACTTCCATCGTCGGGGCTTCACCGTCGGTCTGGTTCCCAATATGGATAGAATTTGTAGAGAGTCATCAGATGAAAGCCAACAGGGTTTATCTGAGCCTTGGCGACATGGAGCCAAAGACGAGGAATCCACTGATGGCCGGTGTCGGTGAATGTATTGAGCGGATGCACGAGCTGCTTGATTGCGAAAAGATGATGGAATGGAATGAAGGCAACCATTTCAAGGACAATGCCATTCGGACAGCAAAAGGGCTGGCATGGGCAATTAGATAAAAGACGCTTTTTAGGGCTTACGTTTCGGACAGGTTTCTTTCCGCTTCCGTTTCTTTTCCGCCTGCTCACGAAAGAAACGGAAGCCGAGGATTTTTGCTTTCCTCGGCTTCTGACTAATACAATTCTGCGAACAGGTCGGGTTCTATCACCATGTTCCTATAGCCCTCTATCTTCGTCCTGCCTCTCAGATACTCATACCCGAAACGGCAGCGTAAGCACTTGCGCTTGTCACAATACTCGCGCTGCAACTGGATTAATGCCTGTGAGTCTCCTGCGGTCTCATTCTTGATGCCGTATTGCTCCCAATGTTTGGTGATGGCGTTTTTCTCCGCCTTGCACTGCTCGATGAAGTCAAAGGCTTGGTCACAATAGGCTTCTTTTGACATTTCACGACCGTATGCAAAGAGCATGGGAATAACTGCGTTAATCACAATCATATTCAGCCGTTCCGTGCTCAGTTGCTTGGTGCTCGTCCCGCTCACTGCGCCGAAATGGTAGTGTGTCTGCCAATAGGGTGTAACGCTTACTTTCAACAGGTTCTGCACTTCTTTCATAGATTCGCATTTGAGCATGTCCTGTAGTGAGGTCTTGCGCTGATAGCACATGTTTGCAAGAAAGACAAATGCAAGATGCGGTGTGCGGTTGCAGCCTTTCCCCATCGGCTTCCATTGCTTGCCATCAAGGGGAAGAAGTGAATACTTGTGCGCAAGGTAGAGATATTCATTACGTAGTTTGGCGAAATAGCCCTCGTTCAATGCATCGTGTTGGAACTGCTCGGGGATGGTTTCAAGTTCTAATAATCCTGCTTGTCCGAGAAAGAGGGCTTCCAACTGAAAGAGGTCATCGGAATGATGGTCTGTTACGGACATCGGCAGTGACTTCGCCCACTTCTCCATCATGTCACCATTAACGCCCAATCCAAAGGTTCGGACTATGGTCACGAAATAGGCTGCATCCCAATTGCCAAACTCCTTTGCCCTGCGCCTTACTTCATTGCACTGCCATTCCATCCGTTCGGTCTGTATGGCACTCAGCCATGAGCGGGTAGTCAGCCGTGTGCAGTGTTCCTTTACGTTCTGATGGCATACTGCCTGTCCTTGGTCGGATGCGAGTATCAAGTATCGCTTAGCCACATTCTGCGGCACCTCCATCGGCATGACATTGACGGGCTGTTCCTTTGAGTTGAAAATGTCAGTATCGGCAGTGCCAACCACTACGAGGATTACATTGTCATAGGCATTGTCCTTGTCCATTCCGTGCTGATACCAGTCGGATGCGTTTTCGGCCACTACGACATTGCCCACCCAAAGGACACCATTTAGTTTGAGTTTTGCATTGAAGAAATCGGGGTCTCTGCCTTGGCGGTTGTATAGTCCTGCATCGATTACCTCCACATCCTTTCCGTCCGTTGTCCGTCCGTTCTCTGCCATCATCTTATGCCTCCAAACGAATTGCAGTAGCCGTGTCCGGGCTGTCTTTATACTATTGATTGCCTTTATTCTTACCATTGTCTTCGTTGTTTGGTGGTGGGGTGGTTGGCCCCACCGTTACCTTATTACTTGTTACTGTCTCATGCCTTGGTTATACGACCTGTTTCCTTGTAGGGGTGAGTGTCGAAGTCCCAATCGACCTCATCATCATCAAGGTCGGTGTGGATGCCTCCACCCATTACAAGTCCGCAACTATCCATAACCTTCTGCCGTGCTTCTTCCCTGTTCTCGGCTTCTACCGTGAAAACTCCCGTGAACACGAAACGGGTTGGTACTTGATATTTCATCTTCTTTTTTGTTTTTAGTAGTGGGAATGGCCATGCACTCCCACCTTGGTTAATACTTATGCGTGATAGAAATCTGCGTCCACGACCTCTGAGGCCAGTCCGCCAATGTCGGGATAGTGGCTGAAATATGGCTCATTGATGCCTACCCACTCAACGTAGTAGCCGCCTTTGCAGTTGGTGTCAATAAATGACTGCACAAGTTCCGTGTCCATATCATTCAGCCCGCTGAAATCTCCGTTCTCAATCGCTGCAATCGCCCATGTAGGGATGGTGAATCTGTCAATGTACTGCATAATACCTTTCTCTTTGTGTGGTTAAAATTCAACGATTAGTAATCTGTTCTCCGCTACACTGCCGTTGTAAGGGCAGACCTGCTTCACCCAAAGGTGCTTGCTTCCCCATCCCCAAAGGAGGTGTTTTTTATACTGCTCCTTGAATGGAGTGAAATCCAAAGCCAGTTCCAACTCTCTGCGGGTCTTGGCAAGGGTCAACAGATTGAGGAAACGGACTATTACATCGTTCGTCTCGCTGTCCCATTGGTTGATAATGTTTTCAATCTTGATGGTCATTGTATTTCATTTTTATTGTTAGACTAATAGGGAATGTTACTTCACCTGTTGGCAATAGATGGTATTCCTGTAGTAATCGCCTAAATTGTTTTCCACAACTTGGTCAAGAACTATCGGGCTGTTAATAGCCTCTATCCATCTTTCTCCGCAGTGCCGGCAACGGAACTCCCGTCTTGTGAGGATTTTTCTCTCTTCAATGGGGATTTCTTCTACGTCAGCGTGGACTATTGCAAGTGTTCCTTTGCATTGGTAATAAACTTGAACTGCTTTCATATCAATTGGTATTTGATGATGTAATAGTATTCTCCGTTCTCTCTGTCACGCACAAGGACGGGCTTGCAATCCAAAAGGCGGCAAACGTCCTCGTGTTCCGTTCCCATGAAGTCAACGTGCATCCGCTCGCTGTCGGTGGTGACAAAGAGGCTTGTCTCGTCCTCGTTGCCACCCCAATAGCGACTGTCGCCATTGCCTTTCTCGGTTACTACTTCGGCTATCTCTCCCTCCTTGTCGGCATTGCTACCTTTGCGGTAGGGGATAAGGGTGACTGCCAGCCCCTTCAAATAGTCCTTTGTACTCATTTTCTTCTTGCTTGTTTATGTGAATATTTCTGTTGATTATAGTTTGCCCTGCTCCCTGTAACTCATATATGCTCCGTCGGTCACGATAACATGGTCGAGGAAGTGGATGCGCATGAGCCTGCATGCCTCCTTGATTGCTCTTGTGAGTTCATCGTCTGCCCTGCTTGGGGAAAGACTTCCTGACGGATGGTTGTGGCACGCTGCGAGGATGGTGGCATTGCAGAGTACTGCCTCACGCATCATTACCCGTATGTCGGCACTGGTCTCAGTTATGCCGCCTTGGCTAATCTTTACAGACTTCACAAGGCGATAGTTCTGATTCATCAGCAAGATGTGGAACTCTTCCGTTGCAAGGTCTTGCATCTTGGGTAGCATGTAGTTGTAGATACGGGTGGCGGTGCTCATGTCGGGATGCAGTTCGGGTGTTGCCATCTGTCTGCGTCTGCCCAACTCTACGGCTGCGAGTATCTTGCACGCTGTCTGTGTACCCACTCCCTCAGTGTCGAGGATTTCATCGAAACGAGCCTTGCCCAATGTGTTGAGGTTGCGGTTGAACTTGCCCAATACATTGTTGGCAATATCCACTGCGCTGTACTGCTGCGTACCGCTGCCAATGAGGATGGCAAGGAGTTCTCCGTCGGTCAGTGACTCTGCGCCTAAACGCTGTAATCTCTCGGTGGGGCGGTCTTCGGGTGCCCACTGCTTAATGGTCAGTCTTAATGCTGCTGTGTTCATAATCAGTTGTATTGATAATTTGATGTTCTGCGATAACTTTTTGTCTTGGCGAGAAAGAGCGTCATTCTCACGTCTGCACCTGCCTTTTGCATCTGCTCAATGAATGCGTTGGCGGTAGCACAGGTCGTACAGATGTCGTCAATCAGCAACACACGCTTGCCGTTGAAGTAGTCGGTGTCTATCTGTACGTTGCTCTCTTGGCCGTGCTTCTTGCTGATATGCACTTTCTCACGCTTGCCGATAACCTGGATATGCTCAAAGCCGTTAATAGCATTACACATGGCGCACACGTCTGCGGAAAACCTCTTGTAACGGCGCTTGTTGGTTTGCTCACAACTGGCGGGAATGCACACGATGACGGTGTTTGTCAAGTCCATTGCCGAAAGGGTCTTGCCCACAATCTGCGCTGCCCACTTGGTTGCATACCTGCGTCCTGCCTTGAAGTCGAGCAAATGGCGCATGGTGTCCTGCGTCTCGAAGTCTGTACGGCGCATGTAACGCTGCGGAGTGTACTGCATAATGGCGTATTTGAACATATCTGAAAAGGGGATTAGAGAATGATACGTGTGAGGAATAGCATCGTCCAGAATAAGGCTCTCAGAAGCCAAAGGATGATGTTCACTACTGCCTTGAAGCAATACCACAGGATGCGGACTGCCCAAAGGATGATGCGGTATGCGATGACTGCGATAACCGCTGCTGTTTTCATT
>JAFVGN010000037.1 GCA_017474925.1 Prevotella sp.
CTTCTACGACCGCCAGTTCATCACCCGCGAACCCGTTGACAGCCAGCTGATGCAGCGTTTCACCACTTTGCTCAACGACTATTTCGCCCAAGGCCTCGCCGCCCGTCAGGGAGTGCCCACCGTGCGCTACTTCGCCGATGCCCTGAACCTCTCGGCCAACTACTTCGGCGATCTTGTAAAAGCCCAAACAGGAAATAGTCCTCAGCAACTCATCCAGCAGCACCTCATCGCCCAGGCCCGTCACCGCCTGACCTCGACCACCGACACCGTCAGCCAGATAGCCTACGCCCTCGGCTTCGAGTACCCCCAGTACTTCTCCCGCCTGTTTAAGAAACAGACAGGCCTGACCCCGCAGGAGTTCAGGGCTCAGGCGTAATGAATTAATAGAAATATGTACAACTTAGAATATAAGGTAACGACGAGCACTTGCGACAGCGAGGGACGGCTGAAACTCTATTCGGCCCTCCAGATGATGCAGGACTGCTCAGAGATGTGGATTGACTCTGAGCCGGGTGTAAAGCAGTATTTCACTGAGCAGAATATGGCCCAGTTATTGGCATCCCGTCAAGTGGAAGTCATCCGAGTGCCGGAATACAAAGAGGAATTGACCGTTACCACATCTGTTTATGGCATGAAACCGATGTTCGGTTTTCGCAATACCTTCATCTATGATGCTGAAGGGAAGCCATGCTACAGGACATGGAGCATGGGGGCCTTTGTGGATAAGGAGAACGGAAAACTAAAACGTGTGGATGATGCTACCATTGCTTCGATGACGCTGGAGCCGCAGTTGGAGATGAACTACAAAGACCGCCGTATCATTTTGCCTAAAGAAAGTGGAACGACGCTTGATCCCATTAAAGTGCTTCATGCCGACATCGACTATAACAAGCACCTGAACAACGCCAACTACATCCGCATGGCGATGGAACTGTTGCCAGAAAACTTCGATGTAAAAGGCCTGAGGGTAGAATATCGTGTGCCAGCCAAGTTGGGCGATATGCTTATTCCGACTCTCTACCAGATAGACGGAGGCATTATCATATCACTGGCTATTGGCAATGAGGTTAGCGCCATCATTGAGTTCACAGTATAACATAACATCTTTATAGAGTCAAAGCCCCGACCTGCATTGATTACAAGCCGGGGCTTCTTTGGGATTGTATGTAGAATGGCTATGCCATGAAGTGCTTGATATGGCGAGCTGACGTTACCTTGGCATCGTAGATGACTGTCACTTCGCGGGTACGGGGATTCCACTTGGTGTCCATAACGCCTTTCATGTGTTCCACCTTTGCAACCACCTTACGATGGGAGTCGTGACGGCTCACCCTGAAGGTGCAGGTCTTCACGTCAGGACGATAGGCATGCTTGTGGGCATCGAAGTGAGCCGTCTTTTTGTCCACCTTGTCGAAGTGAGAGGCCTTCTTATCATTAGTCACAATCACAACAGTAGTCTTCTTATCGTTGTGGTGCTTATTACCTGCCATTGCCGGCATTGTTGTGATTGCCATCATCATCATGGCTGCGATCACCTTATTCATTGTCTTCATGATCTTCTTCTTTTTAATTGTTCAACTTTTGTTCTGTGACCAGACTCCTATGTTCTGGTTCACGGTGCAAAGTACGGCATTTTTCATGAGCTTTTAAAAGGTTTTATCCTAAAGTGACGAGGTGGTTTCCCCATTCTTGCATAGGGAAATGCCCCAGACAAGACATTTGCGGGTCTCGTCTGAGGCATTCACGTATCATCGAACAAAGAAAAGGTCATATTCCACCTGCCTACGGAACTTGATGGACGGTACTTGTCGGCCATGCCAACGGCAGAAGGCAATGTAATCGTTATAGATGTTCCTGTCGCCTCGCTCGATCTTGCGCAGGAGACGGCTTTTCGGACGCTTGGAGGTACCGAGGATGGCATATGGCCCGACATTATAGGCCAGTACCGAAAGGAGTAGCGCATCCTTGCCGTAGTTGCGAAAGAGGTAGAGGTTTCGCATCAAGTCGAGCCGCAGCAGCAAGTCACCCTGTTTCTTGGTGAGCGTCCTCGCCGAGTATCTTTCTCCTCTCTGAAGCTGATGACCGTAGCCGACATACGGATAGTTCTTCGTTGTGTGCCACCCCTCGAAGTGCTTGATACAGGCGACCGCCATTTCAAACTGCTTCTCTGTGTATGGCAGATTCCTTGGTGTCGCCCTCGCCATCCCCACCGTGCAGAGGCACAGGAGCGACAACAGTCTAATCCTCATCCTTTTCATCCTTCTTGTTCTCGTTGTTGAAGTTGAACGTCAGCGTCTGGCTGTTGCCGTTGGAGTCCTCGATTACTACGATAAACTTGTGCGCATCCTTACTTGCCGATGTGTAGTAAAGCCGGAAGGTCTCGTTCTCCAGCAGGTAGCGGTCATTGGACTGTAGGATTGTGCCGTTCTCCATGCGCAGTGAGCCCGTGCCGTCGTAGAGGAACCAGCGGATGGTATAGAGCGTATTTTTGTAATCACCCTCCTTATTCAGATGGCAGCGGATTTCCACCGTCTGACCGCGCAGTACCTTCGTTGGCACGGGCATCACCTCCACCTCAAAGGGATAGTTCGTCTGAATATCCAGGTCATCTTCACATGAGGTAAATCCAACCAGTGCAGCCATCATCGTGGCGCACATTATCACTTTCTTCAATAGCTTCTTCATAATTTCAATGTCGTTTTATTGGTTTGTATTTTGTTCTTTAGTTGTTCTTGTAAATAATCGTTCACGTCCTTGCAGGGACGGAATACAATGGAAAAGTCTCTGACTTTCTCGCCGTATCTTTTTTGCAGGGCTTCGAGGCACTGGTGTCCTGCCTTGTCGTTGTCGAGCCAGCACTTGATGGTCTCGTAACCGTCCAGATGCTTGTATGCCTTTTCCCTGTTGGCAACGGAGTTCAATACCAGATTGTCCTCCGTTCTGCCGTAACCGAGCATCAGTCCCGAAAGGAAATCCACAAATCCCTCATATACGTTGACTGTTGTACTTCCATTCCTGATGAGCGACACAGCCTTTGGCGGAATACTGCCCTTGAAGAACTTGTTTCGAATCTCATAGCCGCCACTTTCGTTTGGGAAGCCGACAGCAAAGTAGTTCTTACCGTGCAGGTTATAGTGAATCTCTACACAGTTGGCAGTGGCAATATCTGAAGGAATGCCTCTTTCTCGAAGATAGTTCAGCAACGCGGGATGGCTCAATGGCTTAACCTCTACTTCCGTAAACTGAGGCTCCACAGGTACAGGCTCAAACTTCGGTGGCATTGAGCAATCAATGGGATTGTTCGTCACCTCACCGATATAACGTGACTGTGCCATAAAGTCGTTGGAGTTGATCATCAGCCCGGCAAGGGTAAAGATGTCACCGCCCATTCCAGCCCCGAAGTCATTCCAGATGTTCTTCTTCGTATTCACGCAGAAGGATGGTGTCTTGTCAGAGCGATATGGCGCATGATACCAGACTTCACAGCCTCGCTTCTTCGTTGACTTCAGCCCCAGCTTATGCAGAAAGTCAGTGAGGGGCATATCTCTGATTTCTTCGATACTCATACCGTCGTCTCAGTTAATCACTATCTTCAATCCCACGCCATACTGTGTATGGAAGTGTCCCGTGTCATTGCCCCAAAGACAGCGTTCACGCACATTTCCCGTCAGCGCCAGACGGTCAGACAGATACACCTCGATGTTCAGTGTCAAGGCACCGCCATAGAGAAAGGAATCTTTGTCAGTTAATCGCGCACCGTCATCAAGCAGCGTCTTTCCCCAGTTCACACTCTCGTAGCCAGCCAGCACCGATGCACCGCCATAGACGAACAGCGTCTTACTGGCATCCGTGAGCAACTTCTTGTAGTAGCCGCCCTCTGCCGTGAACTGGGCGATGGGAATGGTCGTGTCCGAATAGCCATACTTACGCTGCAGGTATTCGCCGCCGAATACCCACTTGCTGCCATTCTTCGTAAAGGTCGATAGAGAGACACCGCCACAAAATGCTGCATTCAGCGGCTTGCCGTCCACGAATCCACCGTTCAACTCAATGCCCTGCATCTTCGGAAGGCACCGCTGTGCGGAGGCTTGCCCCATTGTCAGGGCAAGCACTCCAATCATCAATAGTTTCTTCATTTGTTCCTTTTTTGTTGAATTTCCAATTCGACTATTCTCACGCTCGGCAAAACAAGTAAAACTTGCTCTGCTCTCGCTTAACCGAATAGTTCCGATTCTACTTCACTTTCAGTTCCGAAATCAACTTCGCACGTACCAGGTCCGAGTTTTCAATCACGAATTGCTGGTGACGTCCTCCGTTCTTCTCTGCCAGTTCCACCACGAGGCATTTGTCATCAGGCAATGTGAA
>JAFVGN010000038.1 GCA_017474925.1 Prevotella sp.
TTCTCAGCAGCTCCCACGCTGCCTCTCTCGTGATGATATTTTCCATAATCCTTAATAGTTATTTTATCGATTCAGATATTTCCAGAGCTCGATGGAATCGTCGTGATGCCGTAGTTTCTCGACGATCGAGACGAGTTCCTTCTGAACGGCTTTCTGGGTGGTTCCCATTTGCTGGGAAAGACTCTTTACGGAGCGTTGCTTACAACCCATGCCGAGCGTCTGGCGAAGCAGCAGGTTTTCATCCTCAGTGAGTGCATGGCTCAGAAGGCTGTCGATCTTCTCAGACAGTTCAAACCTCGGCGCACCTTCAAGGGTGAACGGGTCATGGGTATCGACAATCGCATCCAGACTGCCGTAATTCTCCCATCTGTCCTGCATCTGCACCAGCAGGTTTTCTTCGTCATGTAACTCAGTTATGTCCATTCCTTTTTGCTCTTTTGCCTAAATTCATTTAAATATGGTGGCAAATTTACCAATAATCAGCGTAAAATCGCTATCTTTGCCATCAGTTTTGAGAATAATTAGGATTTAGAGATGGGCAACATCAAGATAATCAAAGGTGTATTTGACACTAAACTGGAGTTGGAACATGCTGGAGTAGCAGCAGGATTTCCCAGTCCGGCTGACGAGTACAGGCACGAGACATTAGATTTCAACCGTGACTATATCCGTCACCCTGAAGCATCGTTCTATGGCGATGTGGAGGGTGACTCGATGAGGGATGCAGGGCTGTTGGACGGTGATCGTGTGATTATTGACAGGGCTGTGGAGCCACATGACGGTTCAATAGTCGTTGCTTGGTGGGATGGTGGCTTCACGATGAAATTCCTCGACCTGACACATAGAAAAGACGGCTACATCGAACTGCGTCCTGCCAACTCTGACTATCCAGTCTTCAAGGTCAATGATCCTGAGAACTTCCAGATTTGGGGAACAGTGATTCATCTGATAAGGACTTTTGAAAAGATATAAAACAGATGTATGGTATAGCCGACTTGGACAACTGTTACTGCTCATGTGAGAAGGTTTTCCGTCCTGATTTGGAGGGAAAGCCAATCGTGGTGCTGTCGAATAATGACGGTTGCGTAGTGGCTCGTTCTAACGAAGCCAAGGCGATGGGCATCAAGGAAGGTACACCGTATTTTCAGTTGGCAGAGTTATTCCCAGGACAGAAGATTGCCGTGTTCTCCTCGAACTACGAACTCTATGGAGAATTGACGGGCCGCGTGGTGAGCATCATCCGCCAAGAGACACCAGCCTATTTCCGCTACTCGATTGACGAGTGCTTCATGTATCTTGACGGCATTGAGTTGGATAAATTGCAGACGTGGGGCGAGAACCTGCATAAACGAGTGAAGCGTGAGGTGGGTCTGCCTATCAGCATCGGCCTGGCTCCCAACAAGACTTTGGCCAAGATTGCCTCGAAACTGGCAAAGAAATATGCTGCCTATAAGCATTGCTGCATGATAGACAGCGACTACAAGCGGGAGAAGGCTCTGAAATGGTGCCCCATCGAAGATGTGTGGGGTATCGGGCGACGCTATGCTGCCAAACTGCAGTCATTAGGCTGCAAGACGGCTCTCGACTTTGCCAACCATCATAAGGACTGGGTACGGCAGACATTCAACAACATCAACATCGTGCGTACATGGCAGGAACTGAACGGCGAGGATGCCGTACCGAATGAGGAACTGGCTAAGAAGAAATCTATCTGCACCAGCCGCTCATTCAATGGCATGATCAGCGACAAGGACACCCTGCGCACTCACATTGCCAACTATGCTGCCCGGTGTGCCGAGAAACTACGAATGCAGCAGACGGTTGCCACCACCATTGGCGTATTCGTCAATACCAATGCCTTCCGTGAAGACCTGGCACAGTATTGGAACTTTCAGGAAACACGGCTTGTTACCCCAACCAGTTCGACGATTCCCATTGTTCAGGCTGCTCACGACGTGCTTGACCGCATCTTTATTCAGGGTTATCAGTATAAGAAAGCGGGTGTCATCGTGATGGGCATTTCTCCAGACTCACCCATCCAGCAGGACCTGTTTGACCTGAATGCCGAGCAGATTCAGAAGATGCGCCGACTTGACGAGGTGATAGACCGTATTAATCGTTTGCATGGCTCTGAGACCATCGTTATCGGTGCCCAACAGTACACCCAGAAAAACGGCAAAGGTAAGGCTGAGGTGTTTGCCAATGCCATCAAACATGACTTCAGAAGTAAGAATCCAACCACCCGCTGGGCAGATATTATAAAATTACGTTGAAAATTGACGGAATATGAAAATTACGACTGCGACGGGGCATAACCATATTGCTGTTTGAAGATACGGCTGAAATGGGTGGGATTCTCGAAACCGAGGCTGTAGGCCACATCGGCTACGGAAAGGCTTGACGAGCGCAGCATTTCGTGGGCTTTCGCTAGTCGCTTCTCGCGAATCCAGCGGGCAGGCGACTCTCCGTAGATGTCCTGAAAATCGCGTTTGAAACTCGATAGCGAGCGGCCTGAGAGGTAAGCCAGTTCATCGAGGGAGATGGGCGACGTGTAGTTCTCTTCCACCACACGGTGGATGTCGGTCTTCACGGGTTGGCGCAACTGCAGCATCTGGCGGAAGATGTTCTTCGAGCAGTCCATCACGTTGTAGAGCAGTTCCATCACCTTCAGACGCAGCAGGCCGGGATTCACTTGCGAGGGATCGTTGAAGTAAGGAGCCAATGACCAGCAATAAGCCACCAGCCGTTCACTCATGGGGCTTACCTGTGCACCATATTCCTCGGTCATCGCTGGGATGACTACCTGTTGCGACGTGAGAAAGTCTTTCAGTAGTTCGTCGTTGATGGCAAAGAGTTGGCTCTCGAAAAGTCCTGTTTCCTCAGAGCCTTGCTTCTCGTAACTGACGCTTTGCGCCCGTCGAAGCAGTATCATTTCGTTCTTGCCCACCGTCCACGACTGCCGTCCGCAGGTCAGTTTTACACTTCCTCCCAGCACCACGTAGAGCAGATGTTGTTCGAGAAAGAACGTGCCTCTCTCGCCAGCCGTCACGATGCACTGGTCGATGATGCTGCCGCCGTCCATTACCAGCGATGACGTTGTACAGTCACCGCTAATCAGAGCCGAGGGGAATTTCGTTATCTTAGTCATCTACAAAAAATAATTTGGTCTGCAAAGGTACAAAAACTTTCGCAGACCAAAGAACTTTTAAGATTACTTCACGCTGTATATCTTGCTGACAATCTTCCACTCACCGTCCTGTTCAGCCAGAGTGAACATGTCGTTGAAAGTGGTCAGTTTGCTGAACGATGACGAGATGCGCACGAAGGCGATGTTGCCAGCAACAGTCACATCCTCGACGGTGTAGGCCACTTCTTCCTCACCTGTCTGCTCCAGCACGTCGAAGAGGGCGTTGATGGGTACGGTGGTAATCACACCCTTCTCTACCCACGACATCGTAGCTTCCTTTGTAAAGGCCTTTTCACCAAGTTCACGACTTGCCTTGCGGCCTGCTTCTGCATAAAGTTCAATGGCATTCAGGATGCCTTGTACGGTTTCATTGTTCTTGTTCATTGTTACATTATTTTTATGGGTTACACATTGATTACATGTCTGAGCCTCTGCCGTTGAGCCAATGCAGAACAGCAGGGCAAGGGCCACGATTTTGCTTAACTCTTTCATGACCTATTTCTGAATGGTGTTTGAGTTCTGATTGTATGCTTTGGCCACGCACTTCCATTCACCGTCAATCTTCAAGAGCAGTAGCACGTCAGTAAAGTCTATGCTGCCTCCCCAGCCCTCTTCGAGCACACGGACAACGGCCAGCGTCTCTTCGAGTTCCAGCACATCGATGCGGGTCTTGAACTCCTCACCGGCACCTACGGTATCAACATTGTGATAGAACTGCTGGATGCTGCCACGCTCCAGCTTGCCGTTCAGAAATCCAAACAGACAGGCATCCTCGGTGAACAACTCCTTTGCATACTTGCTGTTGCCCTCGGCTACGCTACGTGTGAACTTGCTTGCTGCTTCTACGACAGCATTGTAATCTGCGATGTTACTTCTCATTTTTCCTTTGCTTTAAATTAAACTATGTTTGAGGCAAAACTCGTGCAAGCCGAGTTTCGCACTGTAATCATTTCACAGCGCAAAGGTACGATGATTCCGCCAAACAGACTTTTCTATTTAGTTCAACTTTTCTTTCCGTTTAGGCCAAAATGCGGAAACGAAGATTTACAACTCTATCACATGTGGTTTGATGTCGGTATCGTGAGTGGCAAGGCTCTCGATGCAATTGGCATCCATTGACTGGTCGCGAATCCACTGGAGCGACTTGCGCTGCATCTCCTTGTCGAGCGACACGCCGCTGGTAATCATCTCCTTCCACGACTTCGTGGCATAGCCGCCGTCGCTAAACAGCAACACGTATTTACCGTCCTCGCTGGTAATCTTCACGGCACAGAGTCCGTCGCAGTGGCCGGGGATGTTGATCATCTTGATGCTGCCGTCGCCGAAGAGGTCGAATGACTTCTGGACAGGACCTTCGGTGCCGTTCCACTCGATGGTCTGCAGGTCAACGCCCTCCCACCACTTCTTCTTGTAACGGATAAAACCGTTCTTGCGGGCGCAGTCCAGTTCCTCCTGAGCCACGATGATGTGCTTGGCATCCTTCACGGCACGCAGACCGTTGGCATGGTCGCAATCCAGATGCGTCAGCAGCACGTAGTCGAGGTCGGCAGGTTTGATGCCCATCGTGGCCAACTGCTCATCAACGGCCTCACCGAGAGGTATCTGTCCCTGGTTCACATTATATAATACTCGCGAGCCGAGGCTCTTGATCTGAGCCGCCTTGTCATAGACGCCTTCGGGCGACATATCGCGATGCCAGCCCGTGTCAACAAGTATCAGCCCCTTAGGGTGTTCAATCAGATAGACCGATACGGGCAGCCATATCCAGTCTTCCTTCGGAGTGGTCATGCCCGATGCTTTCAACAGATTACAGTTGTCGCCGCCAAACGGCAGATAAGGTGATACGCGGACTTCGCCGGTGTGCAATACATGAATCTTCATCTTCGTTATTGTTTTAAATTTTGCCGCAAAGGTACGACGAAATTTGAAAATCGCAGTGTTCTAAAAGCCGACGAAGGTAGTATATTCTCTACCAAGGGGTTAAATCTGCGACTTTTGGAGGATTTTAGAACACTATTTGTGGCCTAAAATGAACTTAGTTTGCATTATTTTTCTTACCTTTGTCGCCAAATAGGCTACGGATATGAGACATTTGGACTTTGACGAACTCTGGAAGAACCACCTGTTTGACTACAAGGATGGCGACCTGCTGGTGATTGACGACATCACACGGCTGAACCTGTCGGACTATGAGGACACGGCACCCGACTTTGTCATCGCTCTGTTCTGCGCTGAGGGACGCATGATGCTGACCATCGAGGATAGGGAATATCACATCGGCGAGGGCTGTCTGTTTGTCTATCTGCCCGGGCAGACCATGAACAGTATCATGCTCAGCCAGAATGCCAAGATAAAAGTCATAGCCTTTGCCAGGCGGGCCATCGACCGCTCGCTTTATCTCAACAAATATGTGTGGCAGCAGGCGGAATATATCCGCAAGAATCCCATATTCCAACTCGATGAGCGCGAACGGCTGATAACAGGCCACTACTATAGTCTGATGATGCTGAAGACGCAGGGCTCAGAAGGCTCGTTCCATCACGACGTGGTGAGGATGCTTTTCCAGACGCTGATGATGGAGTTTATGATGCTGGTAGAAAGAAAAAGGGAAACATTGCCTGAAACAGATTCTGTGCAGGACAGCAAAGATGCTATCGTGCGCCAATCGACACTTATCTACCGCCGTTTCATGAGCCTGCTGGCCGAGTCGGCAGGTCGTGTGCGCAGTGTGTCTGCCTTTGCCAATATGCTGAACGTCACGCCGAAATACCTCTCGAAGTGTGTGAAGGAAGAGTCGGGCCGTGCACCGCTCGACCTCATCCACGAGAACACCATCACCACCATCCGCCAGCAACTGCGCTATAGCAACAAGACGGTCAAGGAAATCTGCACTGAGCTCGACTTTCCAACCCTGTCCTTCTTCGGCAAGTTTGTCAGGGAACACCTGGGCATGTCTCCCACCGAATATCGGCAGCGGAATCTTAAAGACGGATGACGGTCTAAAGCTCCAGTATACTGCTCAGGGCTGTCGTGGCGTTTGTTTTTTTGTTAAAATGTGCCACAAAAGTAGTAATAAATGCCCTAAAGTCACTATATTTGCACAAAGTTATAACAAAAGTTGGAATATGAGAAAAGCAGTAATACTCTTAATTACCCTGTTTACCGTTTTATCATCGCAAGCACAGGATGTACAAAGTTTCGTCAGCCGTCAGCTGCAAACTTATCCGAAATCCCGATTGCTTGACCTCTACAAGTCGTGCTTCCAGGATTTCATGGGAGCAGAGCATCTTGTGGTAGACCATCAGAGGATAAAAGCATATCTCGATGAAGAACTGAACTCGGTGACGCTTGACGATCTTATGCCCTGGATATATGAGCCTTGTGGTATAGATAGCAGCTACTATCGCGTCAGTATCCGTGCTGTCAAGGAAGGCTTGATTAGCGAGGATATGCTGCTGGATGCTTTTATCTGTAGTGCCAATTCCTCCAATCGCCCGTCAGTGGATGAATGGAACGAACGCTGGCACAAGATGATTGGTACGATTGACGGGATGCAGCTGAACCTGCCCCAATACAACAAGGACAGGCAATTTATCGACAGTGTCCTTTCTGTAGGTAAATATGCCATCAGTCACTCTCCAGAATATCGTGAAGCCTACCGGCCTCACTACAGGATTGTAGAGCGTAGTATCTTTGAACAAGAGATTCTTCCGTTGATAGAGCAGAAGACAATGATAGTAAGGATAGCTGAGATTGAGGTCTATCCAGAATACCTGAAGGACTATCTGAAAGCCGCAAGGAATGTCGGATCAGAGTCTGTCAGGAAAGAGCCAGGGGTCATTTGCATTTTCCCTAATCAGGTGAGGGCCGACGAGACCAAGATTCGTATCGTGGAGATATACCGCAATAAGGAGGCTTACCAGCACCATCTGACCACTCCACACTTCCAAGCCTATAAGCAGGGTACGCTCCACATGGTGAAATCACTCAACCTGCTCGACATCCAGCCGCTCACCCCTGATGCTATGCAGCAGATATTCATAAAGCTGCAATAGCATATTTCTTCTATAGCATTTCTTCTAATCGTTCTACTGCTTGTGTAATATCCTCGGTAAACCGTTTGTGGTCACGGAGAAAGTCAGCACTGCCGCCACTGATGGCATCATATAATTCCCGACTCATGTCATCTGCATAGGACGCAATGGCATACTCTATATCATCCTTCTGCCAGTCGAGCGAAGAATGAATATAGACATTCCGCTTCTGATGCAGAAAGCTATAGGCGGTCTCTATGCTGTCTTTCGTTATCATGCGTCGTAGCCTATAGGTCGGAACTGTTTCTGTTGCTCACTCCAGACAAATCCGTATTTCAACAAATAGTCTTTTATCTCTTTCGGTTCTCTGCTGAAGGCATAGCAAAGTGATTCGAGGCTGTCAAACTCCTCGTCTCTCAGGAGCATGTTCACGCTCGAAACCAATATGGCTGGATCTTTGGGCAGGTAATCCATATTCTTGTATTCTTCTATGTTGCTTTCCAAATAATTGGAAAATATTTATTGTTTATTAACTGTTTATTATCAATCACTTAGCGTGAAGTCCGTTAGTACGATGACTTTTGAAGAAGTCGTAACCACCAGCCCAGCGCCTTACGCTGGGTA
>JAFVGN010000039.1 GCA_017474925.1 Prevotella sp.
AATCTCCACGTCTGCCGTAGAAATCAAACAGATTGATCATTGGTTCAGTTTCAATATCATAACTATCAGTAATCATAGCATATTGAATCAGATGTGAGTTTTATATTGCTCCGGTATCTCAAGATTGAAAGTTCTGCATAATAACAGGACGTCGTGGACATCATTTTCATCGTATTCATATCCAAGATGGAACTGTACCTGTGCCTCCGGGTTTATGCATGTTACCTCAATATTCCCGATATTTCCTTTACCTGAGAAAGTTTCGCTTGGGAAAGTGTATCCGTCATATAGAATTCCATCTTCGACATATTCGAAACAATGCAGATCGATTATTCTTCCGTTGTCATCTTTCCAGACAGTATGGCTATCGGTCGTATAGTCCATTACAACTTCTCTGTATCCCTTCCAGGTAATCACGGATATGGCCTTACCATAGTCTTTCTTCTCTACGAACAGATCGATGTCGTTATGTATTCTTGTTTCTCTGCCTATAAGTGCATCGACACCCCAACCGCCGTCCAGAAACACCTTTACAGATGCTTCAGACAGCATTTCAAGAATCTCACATGCATCAAAATAAGTGACCATAAAATTGCAATTAAAATAAACTTTGGTGCAAAGTTAATAAAATTCCGTGAGACTAAAGAGACTTATACGTAGAAAGTTAAACATACAACTGTATTTTCGCAGAAAATACTATAAAATGCCACCTGAAAAGCCCACTTTTCGTGCACATTTTTCCAACTAAAGCCATTTTTTCAACCTGATTGCTGAAACGACAATAAGGTTCACAATACCTGATTTTGCACCTTCAGGAACGAAGCTCAAAATGATAGAAAATGAAAATTTCCGTTCATTTCCGTGTTAAGATATGTTAAGCAGATGTTTTCATTTTGGGGTTTTTGAAATTTTTGTTTCCAGTTTGTTTCTTTTGGTACTTTTTGCTTTTTGGGAGTGTTGATATTCAGCACTTTACAATTCGGAAGCAGATTCTGAAGAAGAAGATCATGATGGTCGTCGGCGCATGTATTTTCCTCATTGCAGCAGCCCAGGCACTGCCTCTGTTCTTCGGCATTGGAGGTTAAACGCAGCGTGAGATTGTGAGTATGTAGAACGTTAAAACACTGACAGTTATGGCAGATACAAAGCAAGAGCGTTTTCCGGATTATCCCATTTTCAAGGGACTGCAACGTCCATTGGAGTTCTTCGGGTTGCAGGGACGCTACATCTACTGGGCGGCAGCCACCGCAGGAGGAGCCGTTGCGGGTTTCATCCTCGGCTACTGCATCTTCGGTTTCGTGGCAGGACTCGTGCTGCTAGTCCTCGCCGTAGCTGTCGGTGGCGTTCTCATCGTCATGAAGCAGCGCAAGGGCTTGCACAGCAAGAAGAGTGACAACGGCATATTCATCTATGCCTATTCAAAGAAAGTGTAAAACAAAAAAGAGAATCCATTATGTCCAAGTGGAAAGCTATCAATGATTGTAAGTGAATGGAGGTGGGGGCATCACGCATGAGGGTGCGCCCGCCTTTTTGCGATTAAAAAAGAAAAAGAACAATGACCCTATACATCATACTCATATTCTCAGCCATCTGCGTGGGCATGGCCATCAGTGTCAAGGCATTCGGCACGGGAGGGAAGCGCAAGCGCATCTTCCAGGACATCTACTTCTCCATCGAGGAAGTGGATGGCATCGGCGTGCTCTATACCAAGACGGGCGAATACTCCGCTGTTCTGAAGATGGAGAACCCTGTGCAGAAGTATTCCGCCAACATCGAGGCCTACTATGAGTTCACCCACCTCTTCGCCGCCCTTGCCCAGACCTTGGGCGAAGGCTATGCGCTGCACAAGCAGGACGTGTTTGTGAGGAAGGCATTCAAGGAAGAGAACGGTGGAAATCATGAGTTCCTGAGCGAGAGTTACTTCCGCTATTTCAACGGCAGACCCTTTACCGACAGCGTCTGCTACCTCACCATCACACAGGAGAACAAGAAGAGCCGTCTGATGTCGTTCGACAACAAGAAATGGCGTGACTTCTTGGTGAAGATACGCAAGGTGCACGACCAGCTGAGGGATGCCGGCGTGAAGTCCCGATTCCTCGGCAAAACGGAAGCCTGCGAGTATGTGGACCGTTTCTTCTCCATGAACTTCCGTGACAAGGTGGTGTCGATGACCAACTTCAAGGTCGATGACGAGACCATCGGCATGGGGGACCGTAGCTGCAAGGTGTATAGCCTTGTGGATGTGGATTATGCCAACTTGCCGTCGGTCATCCGTCCCTACGCAAATATCGAGGTGAACAACACCAGTATGCCCGTTGATCTCGTGAGCATCGTCGATAGCGTGCCCGGAGCCGACTGCGTGGTGTTCAACCAGATGGTGTTCGTGCCCAACCAGAAGCGTGAGCTTGCCCTACTCGACAAGAAGAAAAACCGCCATGCCTCCATGCCCAACCCCAGCAACCTGATGGCTGTAGAGGACATCAAGCGTGTGCAGGAGGTGATAGCCCGTGAGAGCAAGCAGCTCGTCTATACCCACTACAACCTCGTGGTGGCAGTGAGCGGCGACACCGACATACAGAAATGCACCAACCATCTCGAAAACTCCTTCTCGCGCATGGGCATCCACATCAGCAAGCGGGCCTACAACCAGTTGGAGCTGTTCGTCAACTCTTTCCCCGGCAACTGCTATGGCATGAATGCCGACTACGACCGATTCCTCACCCTCGGCGATGCCGCCACCTGTCTGATGTACAAGGAGCGCATCGTGCATAATGAGGACACCCCGCTGAAGATATACTATACCGACCGCCAAGGTGTGCCCGTAGCCATCGACATCACAGGAAAGGAGGGAAAGGAGAAGCTGACCGACAACTCGAACTTTTTTTGTTTGGGTCCTTCGGGCAGCGGCAAGTCGTTCCACATGAACAGCGTGGTGCGTCAGTTGTGGGAGCAGAACACCGACATCGTCATGGTCGATACGGGTAACTCGTATGAGGGACTCTGCGAGTATGTGGGCGGCAAGTACATCGCCTATACGGAGGACAAGCCCATCACCATGAACCCCTTCAACATCAGCAAGCGGGAGCTGAACATTGAGAAGATAGACTTCCTGAAGAACCTGATACTGCTGATATGGAAAGGCTCGGAGACGCAGATACCCGAACTGGAGTTCCGTGTCGTGGAGCAGTTGGTGACGGAGTATTACGATTTCTATTTCAACGGTGTGCAGCCCTATCCTTCCTCACAGAAGGAGACACTGAGAAAAAACCTCTCCACCATGGAGAAGCGGCGCGGCACGGAGCTGACGCAGATACACGACAAGGTGGAGAAACTCATCAAGGGACTGGAGGAACGGCGCATGGCATTGAGCGTGAAGACCCTCTCCTTCGACTCATTCTATGAGTTCGCCTGTGAGCGTCTCGACCAGATCTGCATCGAGAACAACATCACCACCATCGACTGCGACAACTTCGCCTATATGCTCCAAAACTTCTACCGTGGCGGCAAGTACGACAAGATTCTCAACGAGAACGTGGATAGCACCTTGTTCGACGAGACCTTCATCGTCTTCGAGGTGGATGCCATCAAGGAGAACAAGCAGCTCTTCCCCATCGTGACGCTCATCATCATGGACGTGTTCCTGCAGAAGATGCGCCTGAAGAAGAACCGCAAGTGCCTTGTCATCGAGGAGGCATGGAAAGCCATCGCCTCGCCGCTGATGGCCGAGTACATCAAGTACCTATACAAGACAGCCCGAAAGTTCTGGGCGAGCGTGGGCGTAGTGACACAGGAGATACAGGACATCATCGGCAGTCCCATCGTGAAGGAAGCCATCATCAACAACTCCGACGTGGTGATGCTGCTCGACCAAAGCAAATTTCGTGAGCGATTCGACGAGATCAAGGCGATATTAGGATTGACGGATGTGGATTGCAAGAAGATATTCACTGTCAACCGCTTGGATAACAAGGAGGGAAGAAGTTTCTTCCGTGAGGTGTTTATCCGACGTGGATCGACGAGCGGAGTGTATGGTGTGGAGGAGCCGCACGAGTGCTATATGACCTACACCACCGAGCGAGCTGAGAAGGAGGCATTGAAACTCTATAAGCATGAACTGAAGTGCAGACATCAGGAGGCTATCGAGCGGTATTGCAGAGATTGGGATGCCAGTGGCATCGGGAAGTCGTTGGCATTTGCGCAGAAGGTCAATGAGGCGGGGCATGTGCTCAATTTGACGGACGATGGAGCCACTCGCCGCTGACACGGCGAGCACGGGGGCTGATTGATGGAAACGGAAATCCCGGAATAGACGTAAAGCCCAGATGCCCGAAAGCAAAACTTTCGGGAACGGTGGCTGGGTAGTATTTACGATTAGTAGTAAATACGATTAGTAGTGAATACTACCAATAGTAAATACTACAAGTAGTAAAGTAGTGGAATAGTAGAAACTGAAAGTAGTAAAAACGTAAAGTAGTGAAGCAATGAGACGTTTATACCTTATTATAATATATATGTGTCTTACACTTGTCGTGGGAAGGGTTCATGCGCAGTATTACAGCGTGAACTACGACAAGCAGATCGTTGCCGCCATGGCTGCCGCATTCGGTGCTGGAGCTATGGCAGAGAGCTATTATAACGAGCAGGTGGGCGAAATCTTGAAGCACTACAATGCCGCAGAGGTTGCCACTGCCGGCATCTTCGCTGCCAAGTTCTTGGAGCGCAAGGCATTCACCGACCTCGGCATTTGGAGCAGTAGCACGGAGAACTACTATTACCGCCGCATCCACAATATGGTGGCGAACAAGATTATGCCCAAGATATGGACGGTGGCAGGAATGATGCTGAAAAGTCCGCAGACCGCCCTCTACTGGGGCAGTTACCTGATGAAGATATGCGCCGACACAAAGTCGCTGTGTATGCAGTTTGAGAGTGTCGTGACCAACAGTAGCTTGACCTTTGCCGACATTCAGTTCTTGGAAATCAACCAAGAGATAGCCGCCATCCTCAAACTCTCGGAGATAGGCAATGTAGATTGGCAGCAGCTGTTGGATGACATCGCCAGTGTGCCCGGCAACTTCACCGTGGAGAACCTCACCGCCGACATCGAGACGCTTTACAATATGGGAGCATCGTTGGCGACGGCAGGTATCAACGGGGCATCAGGCGCACTCTTGCAGCAGAGTGCCTTCAACGACCTTTTCAATGGCAAGGTGAGTAAAATCATCGACATCTATGACAACTACCATGACCTCTATGAACAGGCAGAGAACGGCATCGGCAGCACACTCCTTAGTCTGGTGGGTGGCGAGGACAACGTGGCAGCCCTCTTCGACCTCTCCAACTACAACATCACCTCGTGGATGACAGACTATCTGAGCGAGACGCAGGGCAACTACTATACACAGCGTTGGTACATTGCCCGACGAGACCAAGGCAGCGTAAGCCTCTGTGACTACTATCCGCCGACCGATGACAACAGTATTCTGAACGGTGACCATTGGTATCGTATCAACACCTCCGACCCCAACTTCTACCCTAACAGCACGCAGCGAGAGCAGATACTGGCCAACTCGGAGAACCATGCCGGATGGAGCCGCAGCCGTGTGCAGCAGCTCAACGCCCAGAGCGACGGCTTCACCTATACGATGAACTATTGGATGTCGTCGTACATCATCAGCCGTGGCGGCAAGCAGACCAAGAAGGCCTACGCCTACGAGATACACGTTACCAAGAGCTGGAACAACGTGGAAGAGGTGTATGAGGATGTCTTCGACTCCTACAGCATGGACTTGAATACCTTCAAGCGTCAGTTGCAGGCACGTCTCTCGGAGTATAACGACAACGAGGAGGGCTATGTCTATTACATCGGCAGTGACGCACGCCGTTACTATCAAGCCACCGATGCCGCCAAACTGAAGGGCGTGGAGAGCGTGACCATCAGCGTCACCTGTTCGGACGGTGTCACCCTCGGACAGGGCAGCACGCAGTACAAGTGCCGTGAGTGCGGCGGTTCGCTCAATGCCCACAGCAAGGAATGCGCCATGAGGACAAGCGTATCAGAAAATAATCTCGACCTATCGGAACTGGACGAGAAGGAACGTGAGGCGAATAGCAAGATAGCCCTGTTGGAGGCGCAGATAAGCCAGTTGGAGACAGAGAACAGGAACCTGCTCACGCAGATAGCCAATGCCTCTGTGGAGGAAGCCCCTGCCTTGCGGCAGCAACATAATGTCAACAAGACGAAGATAGACAACCTGAAGAAGGAATTGGCGACATGGCAGCAGCAGTTGGCAGACATACAGAATGCCAAGAGCGAGGCGGCTAACGACAATGCCACCTCCACCGATGACTACTACCGCATCCCTGCCATCATGCAGGATGTGAAGTCAGCCTACAATCTCACGTGGCAAGGTGCCGGTTCGTGGAACGGCTACACCTACGTCCGAACTGCCACCATGCCCAACATCAACGGCATTATCACCTTCAAGGCGACACTGTCCATTGCAAGGAAGCCCAAGTACTTCCTTGGCATCAAGATACACCGTGCGATACTGCAAATATCGTGGGAGCTGACCTCGGAATACACCGACACACAGGTGGTGGATGTGCTGACCCTTGACCCGAATGCCTCTGACGAGGAGAAGACGAGGCAGGTGAACAGCCGTATCTCGGAGATAGCCCAGGAGTTCCCGTCGTGCAGCATCACCACAGAATATGCCAAGAGCGAGGCAACCCAGACCGCCGACAATGACGATGTAATACACCTGCTCTGGTCGAGCGACCGTCTGGAGATAGCCCGTGAAGTAGATAGCCGTATCACCAAGATTTACGCCGACTTGGTATCATTAGAAAAAATGATGCACTACAAGCGCAGCATCATTGACGTGCTGAAGGACATTCTTCCTTCAATCGACGCAGACCAAGGTCGCAGAAGGACACTCATTGAAGAGTGCTACGAGCGATGGAGAGAGAATGCAGACCCTAACAGAGGGAATGGTGAAGATAACGAGAACGAAAACTGAGGGAGGAACGGAGAATGAGACATACCATCATCATAGCTCTCCTGCTGATTACCCTCTTCCCCAATACAGCCTTGGCGCAATGGGGATTCGATGCGGTATCGGTGGAAGCATACATCAACGACCACAAGAAGCAGCGCAGCCTCTTGCTGGCACGCAGCACTTTGGAGTACAGCAATCAACTGCTGCATGAATACAGCAGTGAAGAGGTGGGCAAATACAAGGAACTGAATGTGGATTTGGACAAATACACCCGGGCCTTCGACATCATCGATGTGATGTACCAGTCGTTGCGCACGGTGCTGAACGTGAAGAGCACCTACCAGACGGTGAGCGACCGCATCAGTGACTACAAGAACCTGTTGGAGGACTTCAATGATAAGGTCATCAAGCGGAAACACATCGAACTGGCTGACACGATGCTCATCAGCATCAACAAGAAAGCCATCGACAACATATACAACGAAGGAAGCCAACTCTACCATAGCGTCAACGACCTCGTGTTGTATGCCACAGGAGCGGCAGCCTGTTCAACTTCCGACCTGCTGATGGTGTTGGACAATATCAACAATTCGTTGGACCTGATAGAAAAACATCTGAACCAAGCCTACTTCCAGACATGGCGGTATGTGCAGCTGCGCATGGGCTATTGGAAGGAGAAGGTGTATCGGACGAGGACGAAGGAAGAGATACTGGAAGATGCCTTCAGCCGATGGAAAGTGGCAGGAAAACTTGACTATTGACGGATTGTAAACAAAAGAAGAACGGACATGAAGAAGACAATGATACTCATCATGGCGGTAGCAACCACCATCAAAGCCACAGCCCAGAGCGTGACCTACAACCACGACTCCTCCAAGCAGAACCAGATAACGGTGATGGAGACAGGTGGCGGTTCTCTCACCCCTGAGTTCTATTATTGGCTGTTACATAACAACTATAAGAAGACAGCGGCAGAGAAGAACAAGTTAGGTTTCCGCACTCTTGCCGGCATCAACCTCTACAACCAAGTAGATGATGCGGAGAAGATAGACTCTGCCCTCACCAAGCGTGCTGAGGTGGAAGCCTTGAACGTAGCCGACCGACAGATAGACCTCGCCTGGCTTGCCGAAAGCAGCAAGATCAACGGTCAGTTGGACAAGATGAAGGCGAACATAGACCATATCATCCCTACAGGAGGCACCATCAACGACAAGCGTCGGTGGGAGGAACTGTACAATATGTACCAGTGTGCCGTGAAAGCCACCAAGGATGCCTATATGCCCAATGCACAGAGAAAGCGGCAGTATCTTAGCATCTATGCCGACCTGACGACACAGAACGAGACACTACTGAAATACCTTGTGCAGCTCAACACCCAAAGCCAGACTACCGCCCTCTTGGCAGCCACCAACGACCGTGTAGTACATAAAGGCAGCATCATCAGCGATGCCAAGAGCCGTTGGCAGGAAAACATGAAGGGCGTGAGGAGCTCGACAGGCACTGACGGCGATGATGCCAACAGCGGTGAGGGTGAAGAAAGTGTGAACAGATAGAAATAAGGGAAGAGAAGAAATAATCACAAAACAGCATAGAGATATGAACGATATTCAGATTTTCAACAACGAGGAATTTGGAGCAGTCCGAACCACAGGAACACCAGAGCAACCCTTGTTCTGTTTGGCTGATGTGGCAAGAGTTCTTGGACTAAAAACCAGCAAGTTGGTACAACGACTTTCGGATGATGTACTTTCAAAGTACCCCATCTCGGATAGTCTTGGAAGAGAACAGGTTACAAACTTTATCAATGAAGACGGACTGTATGATGTCATCCTTGACAGTCGCAAACCCGAAGCCAAACGTTTCCGCAAGTGGGTGACATCGGAGGTGCTCCCCTCTATCCGCAAGCATGGTGCCTATATGACACAGCAGACCATCGAGAAGGCATTGGCAGAGCCAGACTTCCTGATACGGTTAGCAGTCAATCTGAAGGAAGAACGACAAAAGCGTCTGCTTGTCGAACAGGAGTGTGAACACCAAAGGACACGCATCGTTGAGTTGGGATCCAAGGTGGATGACCTGCAACAGGAGGTGACGGAGATGAAGGACAAGGTGAGTTACCTTGACATCATCCTTGCCACGAAGAGCAGTGTCCTGGTCACACAGATAGCACAGGACTATGGCGAGTCGTCCATCCGCTTCAACCGACGTCTGAAGGAGATGAACATCCAGTATCAGCGTGGCAAGCAGTGGATTCTGTATGCCGACTACAAGGACTGCGGTTATGTGACCAGCGAGACCTACCTCATTAAACACAAGGACGGTACGGAGGATGTGCGCATGAACACCAAATGGACACAGAAAGGTCGCCGCTTCCTCTATGAGAAACTGAAGAGCGTGGGAGTCATTCCTGTTATCGAAAGAACATAAAATAAAGAAATAGCTATGGAATCAATATCAAAAATACAGTTACGTCTCTATGCCGCCAAGAGGAAAAACGGCAAGTGGCAGTTGGAGATGTCAAGGATGCCGAAGCGAATCAGCGTTATCGGCAGGACACCCATCGTTGATGAGCATTATATGCCATCTGATTTAGAGGTAGTTTCAATGTCAAAGCTTCACAAATATGTCGGAAGTTACTACGGCAAGATTGTGAAGACCCTCAAAGAGGAAGGCATCATCACCAAGGAATATGGAATGTGGAAACTGCGTGAAGACCTTCAGGACAAGGGCATTGCGGTATATGTCACAGGCAGGATGCGCTGCTTCTACCACTTCTATCTGTCATGGACACCGAAAGGCATAGAGTTTATCAAAGAGATTATCAACAATAGAACCAGGCACTGATGGCAGACAACATACTCAGCGATTTCGGCATCAACATCCTCGAAGAGGAGATTGACGATGTGATATTCCAGACCAACGAGTTCCTGACCGATGCCACCTTCACAGGCTCACAAGGGCCGTTCTGGTGGATCCTCCAAATGTGTATGGCATTGGCGGCACTGTTCTCTATCATCGTGGCGGCAAGCATGGCCTACAAGATGATGGTGAAGAACGAACCGTTGGACGTGATGAAACTGTTCAAGCCCTTGGTGGTGAGCATCATCCTCTGTTGGTGGTACCCACCTGCTGACACAGGCATGACCAACAGCGGCAGCAGCTGGTGCGTATTGGATTTTCTATCCTATATTCCCAATTGCATCGGCAGTTACACCCACGACCTCTATGAGGCAGAGGCGACCCAAATTTCCGACAAGTTTGAGGAGGTGCAGCAGTTGGTATATGTCAGGGACTCGATGTACACTGACCTCCAGGCACAGGCAGACGTGGCGCATAAGGGCACATCAGACCCCAACCTGATAGAGGCGACGATGGAGCAGACGGGCGTGGACGAAGTGACCAACATGGAGAAGGATGCCAGCAAACTGTGGTTCACCTCACTGACGGCAGGGGCCGTGGTGGGCATCGACAAGATAGTGATGCTGATAGCCCTGATCGTGTTCCGCATCGGTTGGTGGGCGACGATATACTGTCAGCAGATATTGCTCGGAATGCTCACTATATTCGGTCCAATACAATGGGCATTTTCGTTGCTGCCCAAGTGGGAAGGAGCGTGGGCGAAGTGGCTAACCCGTTATTTGACAGTTCATTTCTACGGAGCCATGCTCTACTTCGTCGGTTTCTACGTCCTGTTGCTGTTTGATATTGTGCTCTGCATACAGGTAGAGAACCTGACGGCCATCACCGCCAGTGAGCAGACGATGGCAGCCTATCTGCAAAACTCGTTCTTCTCGGCAGGCTATCTGATGGCAGCGAGCATCGTGGCGTTGAAATGCCTGAACCTCGTGCCCGACCTTGCGGCATGGATGATACCAGAGGGCGACACCGCCTTCTCAACCCGAAACTTCGGCGAGGGCGTGGCACAACAAGCCAAGATGACGGCTACGGGAACCATGGCGACCGTGATGAGATAACATGTGAGTGTGCGGTGAGTCACCGCACCTCCTATTGAAACAAATAAAAGTAACCATCAAGAAAAATGAAAGCAAAAAATGAAATTGAGCGTTGGCTCAAAGATGAGAAATTCATGGCGTTTGCCAACAAGCGTGCAAAGGAAGAGTTTTTCAATTCCGAAAACAACTACATCGACCCACAGTATGAGGAGATGGCAGAAGGCTTTGAGGATAACGACGAGTATGTAGTGCCTATGGTAGATTACCTGAGTTATCGCTTGCATCGTGCCAAAATCTACAGAAATCGACGGAGACGTGAACGTGACATCTGGTGGGTGTGGATCCAACTGAAATACGAAGGCATCTACGTAGAGGCTTGCATCAAGTATTACGCCAAACTGGTGGAAGAAGTTGAGAAGGACATATACACCATCCTGCACCGTGAATATGTGAGAATGAAGAGAAATCAGACCTCAAACAAGCAGTAACGTATGGTAATCAAGAACTTAGAAAACAAAATCAAGCTGGTGGGCATCATCTGCTCTGCGTTCCTCATGGGCTGCATCATCATCTCGGTGTCGAGCATCTGGACGGCGCGCTGCATGGTGACGGACGCGCAGCAAAAGGTGTATGTATTGGACGGCAACGTGCCCATACTGGTGAACCGCACCACGATGGAGGAAACGCTGGATGTGGAGGCAAAGAGCCATATCGAGATGTTCCACCATTACTTCTTTACGCTTGCTCCCGATGACAAGTACATCCGCTATTCGATGGAGAAGGCGATGTATTTGGTCGATGAAACTGGTTTGGCGCAGTACAATACGCTGAAGGAAAAGGGCTTTTACAACAATATCATGGGTACGAGTGCCGTGTTCAGCATCTTTTGCGACAGCATCAAGTTCAACAAGGAGAAGATGGAGTTCACCTACTACGGTAGGCAAAGGATAGAGCGAAGGAGCAATATTCTGATGCGTGAATTGGTGACGGCGGGACAGGTGAAGCGCGTGCCGAGGACGGAGAACAATCCTCATGGACTGCTCATCACGAACTGGAGAACCTTGCTCAACAAGGATATTGAGCAGAAGTCGAAGTCAAACTTCTAATATCCTAGCGGTATGAGTGTAAAAGGAATCAGACGGATGCTTGTGGGCGAGGATATGCCCGACAAGAACGACCCCAAGTACAAGAAGCGGTATGAGAAGGAGGTGGCGGCAGGGCGCAAGTTTGCCAAGACCGCGAGGATAGACCGTGCGGCGGCTAAGGTGCAAGGCTTTGCCAATGCCCACAAGACGCTGTTTCTCGTCATCGTCTTCGGCTTTGTCGCCACGTGCTTCGGCATCAACATCTACAGGATGGTGCGGTATTACGGTCATCGGACGGAGGCTGCAAGTGCCATCGAGCGGCAGGAAGGGCGCATGAAGCAGATGATGAATGCAGCCCATTGCATCACTCCTCCCGTGACGCATCGAACCAACGAGGAGAATCGAGACAAGTCAGTAACATCAAAATCAGACAGCGATGAGAATAACAGATAAGATAAACTTCCGTCAGCCGAAGTACATGCTGCCAGCCATCGTGTACATCCCGTTGATTGCCACAGGCTATTTTGTCTTTGACATGTTCAATACGGAGGTGGCGGAAACGCAGGACAAGAACCTGCAGACCACCGAGTTTCTGAACCCCAACCTGCCCGGAGCGCAGATTAAGAATGGTGACGGCATCGGTGGCAAGTATGAGAACATGGCGAAGTCGTATGGTCGCATAGCAGACTATTCGGCTGTTGATAACATTGAGCGTGACAACGAAGAAGAGAAAGAAGCGTATGAATCCAAGTACACAGAAGAAGACCTTGCGGAACTCGTCCGTCAGGCAGAAGAGAAGGACGATTCAGCCGAAGTGGCCGATGCCAAGGCGCGAGAAGCGGAAGCACTCGAAGCACTCAACAAGGCACTCGCCGAAGCGAGGCTGAGAGGACAGGCGGCAGTTGCCCCCGTGGCCCAGGATACCACACAGGCTGGGCCTCCCAAGGAGCAGATTGAGGTGAAAGGTCAGATTGCCGAGGACAGCAAGGCGGTGAAGGCACTGGACGAGGAGGACAAGGCACAGGAGGTGGTGAAGAAGGTGAAGGTGACTTCGGACTATTTCAACACCCTGACGCAGAACGAGCATGAGCCAAAGCTCATCAAGGCCATCATTGACGAGGACGTGAAGGCTACGGACGGGTCGAGGGTGCGGCTGAGACTGTTGGACGATATTGAGATTGGTGAGACCGTGGTGAAGAAAGGGTCGTACCTCTATGCCACCATGAGCGGTTTCGGTTCGCAGCGAGTGAAGGGTAGCATCAACTCCATCCTTGTGGATGACGAGCTGATAAAGGTTTCGCTTTCGCTTTATGACACGGACGGACTGGAGGGACTGTATGTCCCCGGCAGCCAGTTCCGTGAGACCACGAAAGATGTGGCGAGCGGTGCTATGCAGAGCAACATGAACATCGACCAGAGTGGAGCGAACAACAGTTTCTCGCAATGGGGAATGCAAGCCGTGACCAATGCCTACCAGAAGACAAGCAATGCCATCAGCAAGGCTATCAAGAAGAACAAAGTGAAGCTGAAGTATGGGACGTTTGTTTACCTTGTAAATGGGAAAGAGAAAAGGAAATAGACACTGCCCGACAACGGAATTGTCGGGAACGGTGGCTCATAGAGTATAAACATCAAAAAATCAACTAATATGAATTGTTTTCAGAAAATGAATGTCTGTGCATTGCTTTCGCTGAGCGTGCTTTCAGCCAAGGCGCAGACCACCTACATGGAGATGGAGCAGCTGACGGTCAACGACCAAGTGACCACCGTCATCACCGCCTCCGAACCCATCCGCTTTGTCGATATATCCACAGACAAGGTGGTGGGCGACCAACCCATCAACAACACCATCCGCCTGAAGCCGAAGGACAACGTGTATGCCGACGGTGAGGTGTTGGCGATAGTGACAATCGTGACGGAACGCTACCGCACGCAGTATGCACTGCTCTATACCACGAGGATGCAGGAGGCAGTAACCGATAAGGAAATAGAATGCTCGGAGCGCAATGCCTACAACAATCCCGCTGTAAGCCTGTCCACTGCCGACATGACCAAGTATGCACGTCAGATATGGTCATCGTCTGCCAAATACCGCAACGTGGCGACGAAGATGCACCGCATGGTAATGCGCCTGAACAACATCTACAGCGTGGGCGAATATTTCTTCATCGACTTCTCCGTGGAGAACAAGACCAACATCCGCTTCGACATCGACGAGATGCGCATCAAACTATCGGACAAGAAGCAGAGCAAGGCTACCAATGCGCAGATAGTGGAACTGACCCCATCTCTTGTGTTGGACGATGCGAAGACCTTCAAGTATGGCTATCGCAACGTGATTGTGGTGAAGAAGATGACCTTCCCCAACGACAAGGTGCTGACCATCGAGCTGTCGGAAAAACAGATAAGTGGACGCACCATCTCGCTCAGCATCGACTATGAGGATGTGCTGTCTGCCGATTCGTTTAACCATATACTGTTGGAGGAGGAATAATGAGAATTAGGAATGAGGAATTAGGAGTGAGGAATTGGCTTGTGCATACCTTACTCGTTGTCATCTGTTTTATGGCAAGCATGACTCCGGCAATGGCGCAGCAGAATAGCGACCGCATATCCTTGGGGTTCGGATGCCTGTATGAGCGAGGACTGGACGTGACGCTGTCCTACGAGTATGAGACGAAGTACCACAATGCGTGGGAGTATTTTGCAAACGGATATATCAAGTGGAACGAGTGCGCATCGTGCGGTCATGTCTGTCCTGAGAGTTTTTGGAACAACTACCGCAGTTATGGTTTCGGCTTTGCCTATAAGCCCTGTGTGGCAAGAGGACGCAACCACCATGGCAACATGCGCATAGGAGCATCGGCAGGTAGCGATACTGACAGGTTCTTGGGTGGCATCCACCTCGGCTATGAGCAAAACTATACACTCAGACACGGCTGGAAGCTCTTCTGGCAGGTGAAGACCGATGTGATGATCAAGGGTGAAGACCTGTTCAGAACGGGTATTGTCCTGGGTGTGAAACTTCCTGTAAAATGACTATGCGTATGAAGAAACTGTTTTCAATCTTGGCAGTTGCGGCAACGGTGTTGCTGACTGCCTGTGACGAGCATCAGGACTTTCCCGACACAGCCATGAAGGTCACCCATATCTTGACCACTGACGGCAAGGTGATGCCCTACGAAACCTACGAGCAATCGTGCAAGCAAGCCATTGCAGTGGTGTTCAACGTCAATCAGAGGGAAGAAATGGAGGGAAACGGATATGCCGTCTATCTGTGGGACATCGCTCCCGAAGCCTTTGCTGACAGTATCGGTGTGGAACAGGACACATCCTGTGACCTCACCGCCTACGACGGCAACAAGAACACTTTTGCCCTTTATGGCACGACCGATGTGAAGTCGCCTTTGGCTGAGCGTGTCTTCGACATGTGGCGTTACGGGCAAAGTGCCTATATCCCCAGTGTGGCACAGATGCGTCTGCTCTATCATGCCAAGGACATCATCAACCCATACATCCTGAAATGCGGCGGCACACCTATCCCCGATGAGGATGATGACTGTTGGTATTGGACTTCAACGGAGGTAGAAGGACAAGCGACCGCCAAGGCATGGCTTTACTCACTGGGAAGCGGTGCCATACAGGAGACTCCCAAGTGGCAGCCGCATAAGGCGAGACCCATCATCACGATTATGGATTAGCCCATATACAGACATCGAGTATCACCCGTATCATCATCAAAGTACAACAATTAAAAAAGAAAAAGCATGAAAAAGAATTTGTTTCTAATGTTGGGACTTGGAGCCATGCTCCTCACGTCCTGTGACCAAGACATCGTCAATGAGATTTACCTGCCCGGTGGCGGAGGTTCTGTGGTCGTGACCGACAGCACATCAACCAAGCAGCTTCAGGTATTCACCAATCTGGAGATGCTGCAACCTGCCGTTTCCACACGAGCCGTTGACAACCAGTGGGAACTCAATGATATGATTGGCATCTCTTCCACAGGGATGATCAACAATATGAAGTTCACCCGAAGCGGCGGCACGAATCAGTTTGTGTCAGCCAACAAGGTGTTTTTCACGGACACAGACACTCACACCTTCAATGCCTACTATCCCTATACGGCAAATCCTACCAACGACCTCATAGAGTTCCAAGTGCCGGAGGCAGCTGTACAGAGTGAGCAGAAGGTCAATGATTTTCTGTTTGCCAGTGGAGCGGCATCATACGCCAATCCGAGCCTTACATTGAACTTCACCCATCAGATGGTGCGTGTCATCATCAAGGTCTATACCTCACCAGAATACGGTTTCACCACCAATGATTTTGCAGGAAGCCTACTCACGTTCGTCGGTTATTTTGACAGCGGTACTTTCAACATCAAGACCGGAAAGGTAGAATGCAGTGACGAGTCGGTGACGACCTATTATTTCGGCGACCCACAAAGTGACCACATGGAATATACGCTTTATGTTCCTGCACAGGTTATGCCAGACATGACATTGCAACTCAGCAATGGGGAGAACTTCGTATTCCTCACAAACGACACGTGGAAAGCGGGTCATTCCTACAGCTATTCATTGAAGCCTGTACGCAACACCTTGGAGGTCATATCTGCAACTATTTCTCCGTGGACAGTAGAGTCTGAGAAGACCATCAACGGCTACGAATAAAACTCATAAGAGGATTGGAGGGTGTCCACCGTGGCATCCTTCATCTTTTCTCATTATCACCCAACATCATCGTAAAGTAAATGGAAGAAAGCAAAGAGTTACAGGGTTTTTACAAGATATTCAGGGCGGTGATTTATGTCTCCATCCTGATGGAGTTCTTCGCCTACGCACTGGAGCCGGAGCAGTTGGACTTCTTGGGCGGCGTAGTGACGGATATCCACACTCGCATCAAGCGGTGGATGATTTACCATGACGGCAACCTCGTGTATAGCAAGGTGGCTACGTTCCTGCTGATATGTATCACCTGTGTGGGAACGCGCAACAAGAAGCATCTGGAGTTTGACGCTCGCAGGCAGGTGCTCTATCCGCTGCTGTCGGGAGTGCTGCTGATTGTGCAGTCCGTATGGCTGTTCGGTCATTCGATAATGCCCTGTTTCTATACCCTCCGTTTGAACACTTGGCTCTATATGCTCACTTCCATCGTCGGTGTCGTATTGGTGCATATCGCCCTCGACAATATCTCTAAGTTCCTGAAGGAAGGGCTGCTGAAAGACCGCTTCAACTTCGAGAATGAGAGCTTTGAGCAATGCAGGGAGTTGCAGGAGAACAAGTACAGCGTGAACATCCCTATGCGCTATTATTACAAGGGCAAGTTCCGCAAGGGATGGGTGAACATCGTCAATCCGTTCCGTGGCACATGGGTTGTGGGTACTCCTGGTTCTGGTAAGACCTTCTCCATCATCGAGCCGTTTATCAGGCAGCACAGCGAGAAGGGCTTTGCCATGGTGGTGTACGACTATAAGTTTCCCACTCTCGCCACCAAACTCTACTATCATTACTTGAAGAACAAGAATGCCAAGGACAGCAAGATGCCCCATGGCATGAAGTTCAACATCATCAACTTTGTGGATGTGGAGTATTCGCGCCGTGTGAACCCCATCCAGTTGAAGTACATCAACAACCTTGCCGCAGCGAGCGAGACCGCCGAGACCCTGCTTGAATCCCTGCAAAAAGGCAAGAAGGAAGGCGGCGGTGGCAGCGACCAGTTCTTCCAGACCTCTGCCGTCAACTTCCTTGCCGCCTGCATCTATTTCTTCTGCAACTACGGCAAGGAGCCCTACGACAAGGACGGAAAGATGCTGATTGCCGAGCGGCGTGAAGACCCAAAGACGAAAAGGCTGATACCCACAGGACGGGTGTTCGACCATTCGGGCGCGGAGGTGCAGCCCGCTTATTGGTTGGGCAAGTACAGCGACATGCCACATATCCTATCGTTCCTCAATGAGAGTTATCAGACCATCTTCGAGGTACTTCAGACCGACAACGAGGTAGCCCCCTTGCTTGGCCCGTTCCAGACTGCCTTTGCCAACAAAGCCATGGAGCAGTTGGAAGGTATGATTGGCACGCTACGTGTCTATACCTCCCGTCTCGCCACCAAGGAATCTTACTGGATATTCCACAAGGACGGCGATGACTTCGACCTGAAGGTCAGTGACCCGAAGAATCCAAGTTATCTGCTCATTGCCAACGACCCCGAGATGGAGAGCATCATCGGTGCACTGAATGCCTTGATTCTCAACCGCCTTGTAACGAGGGTGAATACAGGACAGGGCAAGAACGTTCCTGTCAGCATCATCGTCGATGAGTTGCCGACCTTGTATTTCCACAAGATAGACCGACTGATAGGCACAGCCCGAAGCAACAAGGTGAGCGTGGCACTTGGCTTTCAGGAACTTCCGCAGTTGGAAGCCGATTATGGCAAGGTGGGTATGCAGAAAATCATCACCACCGTGGGCAATGTGGTGAGCGGTTCGGCAAGAGCCAAGGAAACCCTCGAATGGCTGTCGAGTGACATCTTCGGTAAAGTAGTGCAACTCAAAAAGGGCGTGACCATCGACCGTGACAAGACCTCCATCAACCTCAATGAGAATATGGACAGCCTGGTGCCTGCAAGCAAAATCTCCGATATGCCCACAGGTTGGATATGTGGACAGACCGCCCGTGACTTCGTAGTCACCAAGACCGGGATGAACGGAAGCATGAACATCCAGGAGAGCGAGGAGTTCAAGACATCCAAGTTCTACTGCAAGACCGACTTCGATATGACGGAAATAAAGAAGGAGGAATCGGAGTATGTCCCTCTCCCTAAGTTCTATAAGTTCAAGTCGAAAGAAGAGCGAGAGCGCATCCTCTACAAGAACTTCGTTCAGGTTGGGGAGGACGTGAAAGCCATGATTAAAGAGATTCAGCAGTTCCGCACTATGATGTAGTGATATTGATTAGAGTGCGGTGAGACATCGCACCTCCTATATAAAATAATGTAATGAGAAGATACATCATCGTACTATTGAGCATGTTGGCCATCTGTAGCGTGCCCTGTCAAAGCCAAACCATTGACAGGGCACTGTTTGAACGGATGGTAGCCATTACCAAACACTTCGAGGGTTGGCACGACCCAAAGACCACACCGGGCTATGTGGGCTATGGTCACCAGCTACAGAAGGGAGAGCGTTTCCCGAAAACACTGACACGTCAGCGTGCAGATTTGCTGTTACGGACAGACCTCCTCCGGCACCTGCGCCTATATGCCCGTTATGGCAGGGATGCTTATCTGCTTGCCACCCTCTCGTACCAGATTGGACCAGCCAAGTTGTTAGGCAATGGACGATACCCGAAAGCGTCCCTGCTCACCCGATTGGAACGTGGCGACAGGGACATCCTGCCACTCTATCTGAGCTATTGCAAATGGAGGGGAAAAGCAGTGGCATCCATTAGGAAACGGAGGTGGGTGGAATATCAGCTGTTGTATGCCGAGCGGTGAGGCACCATCCCTCCTATACCTGTTTGTCTGTCACTTATATTATATATAAAGGTAATAATTGCAATTTCAATGTTAAAGTCAGAGCATTATGGCATCCATCAAATTAAAGTTCAGAACATCATCTGTTCAAGAGAAAGAGGGTCGCCTGTATTATCAGGTGATACACAATCGTGTGGCACGTCAGATCCATACAGAGTACAGAATCTATTCCTCAGAGTGGGATGCGGACCATTCAAACATCATTTTGCCAACTTCCGTCACTCCACAACGTCAAGCCTATCTTCTTTCCTTGAAAGATACATTGGATGCTGACAGGAAGAAACTGCTGTTGGTCATTGCACGGTTGGACAAGGAAGGGCAGTCATATACAGCAGACACCGTCGTTGACAACTTCCATGAGGGAAAAGAATTACATGGCATTATCGGCTATACGCTGGAGTTGAACGAAAAACTGAGACGCATCGGCAAGAAGCGGATGGTAGCAAGGTACAAAACCACCCTCAACAGCCTCCAGCGTTACCTGAAAGGAGGCGATGTGCCATTGGAGGAAGTCGATGGGACAACGATACAAGGCTATGAACAGTGGCTGAAAGACAGCGGACTGTGCCGCAACACCACCTCTTTCTACATCCGCAACCTGCGCACCATCTACAATCATGCCGTAGATGACGGACTGGTCATCTCTTCCTCACCGTTCAAGCATGTATATACCGGCATCGACAAGACCGTCAAGCGGGCACTCCCCTTGGAAATCATCAAGCAACTGAAAGAGCTGGACTTGAGTCTGAACCCCCGTTTGGAGCTTGCAAGGGATATGTTCCTGTTCAGTTTCTATACCCGTGGGATGTCGTTCATCGATATGGCACAACTTACACCAAGCAATCTGCATGGCAGTACGCTCATTTACCGCCGTCAGAAGACCTCACAACAGTTGCACATCAAATGGGAACCTGCCATGCAGGAGATAGTGGCGAAGTACAAAACAGATGATTCTCCCTACCTGCTCCCTATAGCAAAAGGAGAGGGAGCCATATTCTGGAGACAGTACAAGAATGCCTATAGCCGTATCACCAAGCAGTTGAAGAAAATCGGAGAAATGATAGGCCTGTCCGTACCCCTGACCACCTACGTAGCCCGCCACTCCTGGGCAAGCATAGCCAAGAGCAAGAACGTGCCCGTATCTACTATCAGCGAGGCATTGGGGCATGACTCCGAGAAAACCACACAGATATACCTCTCCTCATTGGACACCTCTGTCGTTGACAACGCCAACAATCTCATCATCAATTCTCTTTAGGAGGTGCAGCGTCTCACTGCACCTTTATTTCAATATTTATAACTATTGTATTGCGGTGTGATACCGCAACTATAATAAAAAAGTCGGGGATTGTTGAGCAAAAAGGTGTTTCTCTCTTTAAGAGAAACTCTTCGGGATGCAAAAATATGAAAATAACTCCAATTCACCAAATTATATAGCGACTTTTTTACAAAAATGCTAAAATTTGTTGATTTCCGTCAAGCAATTGTTGAGCAAATATGTCTTTTACGATAAAATGATACCTCAATATCAACTGTTTAGCAAAACGATATTTCTCTTAAAGAGAGAAACATCTTTTGCATACCTTTTCCGACCGAATTTTTATGTCGTAAAGAGGGGCTTTGCAGGGGGTGGACTCAGAAAGATAAGAATAGATGACTATTGTAGTTGAAACACATAGAAAGTTGCTGATATACAGACCGATACGCATATCGGGATGAACCATGAGTACGTTCTTTTCTCAAAAAACACATGTCAAAACAGTATGGTGAATGTATTGGACAAGGATAAGATACTGTGGTATGTCATGCGGGCCTACAAGAACGAGAATACTGCCGAAGATCGGCTCTCTAATGAAACGTATGGCTTAGAGTATTTCATACCCAAGCAGAAAGTCCTTCGCACTGTCAAGGGCAAGAAAGTCTTTTTCATGGTACCCGTCATCCATAGTCTGGTGTTTGTGCATGCAAGTCATCAGAAGATTGTTGATTTCAAACACAATTATTATTACGACCTACAGTTTGTCACATGGAAAAGTGGCGGAGAACTTGTCTATCTGACTGTACCTGATGAAGACATGACCAACTTCATCAAGGTGTGCAAGCAGGCAGATGAAGAGGTACACTTCTACAAAATCAGCGAAATCAACAAGGAAAAAGATAAAATCAACATTGAAAAAGGTAAAAGAGTAAGGGTACATGGCGGACCGTTCGACCAGGTGGAGGGCTACTTCATAAAAGTGGCAAAAAAGAGAGGTCGGCAGCTTGTCGTCATTATTCCCGACCTACTGGCGGTTTCAGCTGAGGTGAAGCCGGAATATATTCAAATCATAGACTGAGATTATGGAAACACGAATTACCCCCCCCGAATTGATTGATACAGAGGGATTAGTACAGGACAGACCGACACAAACGGCCTATTAAAGTTAGATAGAGAATGAGTTTAATTTGGATTGTCAACATCCTGTCGGTATTCTTCCTGTGCGTGTTTTTCGCAGGAATCGTGATACCGCAGATTCTGCTCATCGCCTTCCGCAGGCGACTGTTCGACGAGCCGGACGAGCGGAAGATACATCAGTGTGTAGTGCCTCGCCTTGGCGGTATGGCCTTCAAGCCCGTAGTGTTCTTCTCCTTTGTCCTGCTTTTGGCGGTCAATGTCTCAACCGGACATGATGAGCTGCTTAAGGAAATAGGCGCAGAAGCGTTGCCATTGGCATACGCCTTCTGCGCCATCATCATGTTGTACCTTGTCGGCATTGCCGATGACCTTATCGGTGTGCGCTACCGTGCCAAGTTCTTTATCCAGATAGTCTGCGGCATCATGCTGGTGGCTGGCGGAGTGGAACTGTCCGACCTTCACGGAATGCTGTTCATCCATTCCATGCCGTCGTGGATTAGCATCCCTCTCACCGTTTTCGTTACGGTTTTCATCATCAATGCCATCAACCTCATCGACGGCATCGACGGACTGGCCTCTGGGCTGTGCAGCATTGCCTTCCTGTTCTACGGGATGACCTTCATCTGGTTCCACCAGTATCTCTATGCCATGCTTGCCTTCGCTACTTTGGGCGTACTCATACCATTTTATTATTACAAGGAAATATATATCGAAACCGAACGAATTATCATTCGAAATTTCAAACAGACCTAAAATCCGCAACTATCATCCAATACACGATTAAGGGTAGATTTATGAGTCGTTAGTAGCAGCTTTCAGTAAAAAGCAACAGCACAACATCAATATGTAGCCACCATCCCCTTACCCCACGATGCGACTTGAGGTAAT
>JAFVGN010000040.1 GCA_017474925.1 Prevotella sp.
TGCGACTGTTACTTCACTTATGAGAAGAAATACACGGGCTACAAGAAGGCCGGTGAACCCGACCAGATTGAGTTCCGTATTTACAAGTCTCCAAAGTTGGTGAACAATGAAGATCAGGCAGTCTTTGACCGTCAGTATGAACAACTTCAGAATATGATCATGAAGCACTTCGGTTTCACCCAGCGTGAGATTGAAAGCTTGATGAAGCGCATCAACGAGCAGAACATTCAGGAGATGATAACCAAAGTTTCCACTATTTATATGATGGTGCATGATGACAAGAAGGGCGAAATCAAGGACATCAAGGCTTACGTCTATAAGGCGATGGACAACTTCTTGAATGAAACAATGGATACTTACGAGGAGATTAAGGACTGATTTCTTGTCGGAGCAATGCATCGGAACAAACGAGAATAGCTGTTCCTTAATGTTTCTTTTAAATATAAAACTTTGTCAATTTGCGAAAAATTGAAATGTTAAATTTCTAAATAAAAGAATTATCTGAGTACCTTTGCAACCGAATTTTAAATATTTGGTATTATGCAGGTATATAAGGTAATTAAGACAGAGCATGTCAGGAAGCGTCCCAAATGGTTGATGCGATTCCTGATAAAGATTCCCACCGAACTTTACGAAGAGACCACATCTTCAGAGACAGCAGCAGGCAACCTCCGTGCCATCGGACAGCTTGTTCTGGACTCTGGTGTATTGGAAAAGCGCAAGGGTCTGCAGTTGCAGCAGCGCGATGATATCGTGAGCATTCATAGTTCACGAGGCAGGATGTATGTTCGGTTCTCTATCAGCGAGTGTCGATGAGTGACGGATTGAACCAGCGTTTTTTTCATATCGGCGATGCCAGCATCCGTTTCGTCACCCCTTTGGATGAAAACGGATTGGAAATGCTGGAGTCTGTTGGATTTCCACAGGATGTTGTGCCAAAAACGCAGATGAAGCATGTGGAACTGTTGTGCCACAACCGCATCTGCCATGGTGTAGGCATCAAAAACAAGCATGGCGGTATGGAGTTCTTCAGTAGTGACCTTCCGATGACGCTACCCATCACCATTGATGAACCAGGCACAGTCTGCATCCCCTTCAAGAAAGCTATCCGTTGTAAACGGTGTTGCCTGTTTGTCGACTTGTTCGACTATTTGGCTTATAAGACACTGCTGCTAAAGGAACGGGGTAGGGGACTGCCTGAACGTTGTGATTGTATTGTACTGAATGACTACAGGAACCTGATGGATCTTTTGCTTGATATCGAGTATTATGAGCATGTCAGCTGCTGTTTTCCGACCTCACAGACGGGGAAGGTACTTGCGACGACTGTCATGCGTAGGTTCAAGAAGTCTATTAACTGTGACTACCTCTATGAAGGCTACGACAATCTTCTGGCATTGGCAAATGAGGTTGTGAACCGACACAAAAACGACCACATATATGTATAAGGGCGTTATCAACTTTACCAGACGTGATTGCGACCTTGACCGTACTCCTGAGTACTGGCAGGGTGAGAGCTATAGCGAACGCATCAAGACCATTCAAGCGGTGGTGCAGGAAAAGACAACGTATCTACCAACCAAGAAGTTGCAGTCTGTGCGCGAGGGTGTTTTCAAGGTGCCGTCAACAATCACTGTTGAACAGTTGGTGGATCTCTCAAAGGCATTGCGGCGTTGGTATAAGATTGATTGTTTTCAGATAGCTATTAACCGCACAGATAACACGGCCCACATGCTGTTTGACTGGATTGACCGTGAAACAGGTCAGAGCATCTATTACAATACCAGCGAAAGCATCATCCTGACAGTGTTCGTGCTGCGGTTCCTCAATCTCCCCAAGCCGGAGAATACGCGAACCTGGTTCCGTTACGACTTGTTGTGGGAGTATTACGAAGACCCGAAGATCTTCGACCATTTTCTGGACTTCCTAAAGCATAGCAGACCTAGCAAGCGAATCTATCGATTGGCATACGAGATGAAAACCTTCTCTGAGCTGCTATGTAAGGGATTGGTGAAGTGAAGACATATATATAATATAAATAGTAGATATTAGTTTTCATACGGTTTAAAAGATTAATAAAAAAAGGATAACCGAAGTCTTAGCAATCTGTAAGACAAGGGGCGATACAACTACCTGTGACAGGCGGTTGTATCGCTTTTTTTTGTGCCTTTTGGTGAAGTTTTCTATCATGAAGTGTTAAGTCATGATAGGAAATTTTCTCAGGCATCCTATGTCCTCGGAAAGCTGTTATTTTGCAGCCGTAAAACTAAACAGACATGGGAGCATTTACAATTTATGCAATGGTAGTGACAGGCCTTTACATCCTCTACATGGGTGTGACGATAGCCTTCGATCTACATGGAAAGAAAGATAAGAAGAAAGAGGACGTCGAGGAGTTCAACACCGCCGATGCTGGAGAGGAGAAGTCGACTGTCATCGATGAAACAGCGGAAGGCTTTGTCGTTAGGAATGGCGATGATGACACTCAGGGCGACTTAGACAATTCTGACAGTTCTGATAATGCTGCTCAAAGTCAGCAGATGCAGCAGGGTGATGATGACGATGTGGCCCAGGAAGAGCAACCGGTAGAGGATAATCCTGATGACGAGGATCTATTGAACCAGGAGAGTGAGGCCAGTGTGCATCAGTTCGAGGAGCTGAAGGAATCAGTCCAGGAGAAGATGATAGTGGCTCGTCCGAAATACCAAGAAGAGTTTGACAGCAGGGAGTATCATATTGCCTCCAGTCAGCCGATGGACAAGCCGATGCAGATGTACCGAACTATGAAGGCAAACAACAGAAAGTGAGACGATGGGCATGACGAAGTTGTTCTTAGTGACAATCAGCAATGGCGGTACGAATTACTCGCTGACGGCTCAGGCACTCGCCGAGATGACTGACGAGGTGGTGCTGACGATGGGGTATGTCGTAGGCTTGCTCTATGCCGTTGCAGCTCTGCTGGCCATCTACAATGCAACAGTCATCTATATCAAGTTGCAGGCAGGCGAGGGCGGTTTCACCAAGGCCGTGCTAATGATGCTTGGAGCCGTGATGTTCCTGATAGGCGCAACGATTGTGCTGCCAGCGTTCTTCGGATATCACTTCGGCTCGTCGGGATTCTCCCCATTCGATTAAACAATACATTTTTTATCATAAAAACTAAATTAATCAACCAACACAAAAATGAAGAAAAGTACGTTTAGTAAGGCCGTTTCTGGCATCCTGAATGGAGCCGTCGGCATGTGTGAGAAAGCAGTGAAGTCACCCCGTTTTGGAATGGTGCTGGCAATGCTCTGCATGGTAAGTGTAACGTTCGCTCAGAACTCTGCTGGCGATTATTCCGCCGGTACTACGGCTCTTGGAACCGTGACCACGGAGATTGCGAAGTACGTGCCTGTGGCCGTGAAGCTGTGCTATGCCATCGCTGGTGTCGTAGCCGTAGTGGGTGCTATCAGTGTGTACATCAAGATGAACAACGAGGAGCAGGATGTCAAGAAGAGCATCATGATGCTCGTGGGTGCTTGCATCTTCCTGATTGCAGCAGCCCAGGCTCTGCCTCTGTTCTTCGGCATCGGTGGTGAATGATGACTGGTGCAGAACATCTCGATTACCAAGTTTTCAAGGGGCTTCAGCGGCCTCTTGAATTCTTGGGTTTTCAGGGACGCTACATCTACTGGGCTGCGGGAACGGCTGGCGGTGCCATCGTCGCGTTCATCGTCGGCTATGTGGCCATCGGCTTCGTCGCTGCCCTGATCTTGTGTACGGCTGTCCTCGCCTTTGGCGGTGTCATGACATTCCTGAAACAGCGGAAGGGTCTGCACTCCAAGAATGAGGAGAAAGGTGTGTTCGTGTTGCGTCGGACGAGGGAGTTTTAGTATCTCTCAGACATAGGCGGACACGGAGTGAAAGGAGGAATATAAACAGAGAATAACAGAATGACATTAATAGTAATCTTAGGTTTTATTTTGTTCCTTGCCGGAATGGCCGTCAGCGTCTATGCCTTTGGCACCGGCGGCAAGCGTGCCAATACGTTCAAGGACATTTATTTCTCGATAGAAGATGTGGATGGGGTAGGGGTTCTGTACACCAAGACGGGCGAGTATTCGGCCATCCTGAAGATGGAGAACCCCGTACAGAAGTACAGTGCCGACACAGACTGTTACTATGACTTCACGAACCTGATGACGGCGGTAGTCCAGACACTTGGCGAGGGCTATGCGCTACATAAGCAGGACGTGTTTGTGAGGAAGAGCTTCGACGGTCGCGCCCTGCAAGTCAGCGACAGCGGCAAGTTCCTCTCCAATGCCTATTTCCGCTTCTTCAATGGCCGTCCCTATATTGAGGGATGCACGTATCTGGTCATCACGCAGGAAAGCAAGAAAAGTGCGTTGCTGAGCTATGACAATAGCAAGTGGCGCGACTTCCTGGTCAAGATCCGCAAGGTGGCCGACCAGCTGCACGATGGCGGCATCAAGAGTGCCGAGTTCCTGAACGTGCAACAGGCCCGCGAGTATGCCGACCGCTTCTTTGCCCTGAACTTCCGCGATGCCCATTTCTCGATGACCAACTTCAAGGTGGACAGCGAAGCCATTCACATGGGCACTCGCCAGTGCAAAGTCTACAGTCTGCTGGATGTCGATTCCGTTGGACTGCCCGGTGTGCTGCGTCCTTACGTCGATATGACAGTGAACAATGCCGTGATGCCCGTTGACCTGATGAGCGAGATAGACCATATCCCCGATGTGGACACGGTTGTCTATAACCAGATCATCTTCCTGCCCAATCAGAAGCGTGAGCTGGCATTGCTCGACAAGAAGAAGAACCGTCATGCGAGCATTCCCAATCCATCAAACCAGATGGCCGTCGAGGACATCAAGCAGGTGCAGGAGGTGATAGCACGAGAGGGAAAACAGCTCGTCTATGCCCACTATAATCTCATTGTGGCAATGGATGCCCAGAAAGATATGCAGAAGGTGACCAACCATTTGGAGAATATCTTCAGCCGTCAGGGCATCCATATCTCGAAACGTGCCTATAACCAGCTTGAACTCTTTGTGGCCTCGTTCCCTGGCAATGTCTATCGTCTCAGTCAGGACTACGACCGTTTCCTGACACTTTCGGATGCTGCCTTATGCCTGATGTACAAGGAGCGTCAGACGCATGGTGACGATACGCCCGTGAAGTGTTACTATACTGACCGTCAGGGTGTGCCGATGCCTATCGACACCACAGGTAAGGAAGGAAAGATAAAGTACACCAACAACTCGAACTTCTTTGTCCTTGGCCCGTCTGGTAGCGGTAAGTCGTTCTTCATGAACACAGTCGTGCGTCAGTATTACGAGCAGAATACCGATGTGGTGATTGTCGATACAGGTGACAGTTATGAGGGACTGTGCAGCTATTTCGGTGGAACATATATCTCTTATAGCAAGGAAAAGCCCATCTCCATGAATCCCTTCAAGGTGACTGAGACGGAGTATCTCCAGAACTTCGGTGAGAAGAAGAATTTCCTGATGTCGCTGATATTTCTCATCTTCAAGGGCAGTCAACAGCCCACGAAGATTGAGCAGTATATCATCGAGCGAACCATCATCGAGTATTATCGTGAGTATTTTACTCCTTTCAAGGGTTTCTCCGAGGAAGAGAAGAAAGAACTCCATCAGACGCTGGTGATTGCAGCCAAGAGCAATGGCGAGTATGAGAGATACGAGGAAGAGTTGCAGACACGTAACGGCACTGGCTCCTACGACGTGACGGCAGAAGAGCGTGCGAAGTATGAGCGTAACAGCCGACTCTCTGAGAAGTTGCAGGCCGTGGTTGATGACGCTGCCAGTACGGAGGGAGAGAAGAATGCTGCCCGGAACCAGTTGCAGCGACTGACTCCTGAGATTGTCGAGGGCAAGTTCTTGGAAAAGATCGAGCGCGAGATTGTCAAGCGTGAGCAGCAGCGTAAGAGCTTACGGGTCCGGGAACTGTCGTTCAACAGCTATTACGAGTTTGCCCGTCAGCGTATTCCCCAGATTATCCATGAGGATAGCATCCAGTTCCCGATCAATGACTTCGCGGCCATCCTGAAGCCGTTCTATCGTGGCGGTGCGTTGGAATATACCCTGAACAATGACATGGATGGTTCGCTGTTTGATGAACAGTTTATCGTCTTTGAGATAGACAAGGTGAAGGATGACCCCGTGCTGTTCCCCATCATCGTGCTCATCATCATGGACGTGTTCACCCAGAAGATGCGTATTAAGAACAAGGTGCGCAAGTGCCTGGTCATTGAGGAAGCATGGAAGGCAATCGCCACCCCAGTTATGGCAGAGTACATCAAGTACCTGTATAAGACGGCCCGAAAGCATTGGGCAATGGTGGGTGTGGTGACACAGGAGATTCAGGATATCACCTCTTCTCCTATCGTCAAGGAGGCCATCATCAACAACTCCGACGTGTTCATGCTGCTCGACCAGAGCAAATTCAAGGATAAGTTCGATGACATCAAGGCCACACTGGCCCTGACGGATATCGACTGCAAGAAGATCTTTACGATTAACCGCCTTGACAACAAGGTAGGCCGTTCGCCGTTCAAGGAGGTCTTCATCAAACGAGGCACTGAGGGTGATGTCTTTGGCATCGAGGAACCGCGAGAATGCTATATGAGCTATACGACGGAGAAGGCTGAGAAAGAGGCGTTGAAACTCTATCGGCGAGA
>JAFVGN010000041.1 GCA_017474925.1 Prevotella sp.
CACGTTGGGGGTGAACACGATGCGGCGGGTGGTGATCAGGCTGGTCTTCACGTCCTCCAGATCCTCGACGGCCTTCGAGCGGACGCCGAAGCGCATCGTTCCCAGTCCGGGCAGGGGTACGCTGTGGCCCTCGGTGGCCCAGGTGCGGATGACCTCGCCTGCGGCATCCCAAGCCGCCTTGATGACACCTGCAGAGATGCCGCTGTGGGTGGCTGCCTCTGCGAAAACCTTCTTCTCCGCGATGGGAATGTACAGGTCAGGACGCATCACGAACTTCATTCCGGGGTTCTTACCAAGCTTTCTTCACGTCGCTGTGCAATTACTTTAATAGCCATAGTCTAGTTTAGTTTTTAAATGGTTTGCAACATTGAGCCCTTTTGGCTTACGCCGCTTTCCCGTTTGACGGGAAAAGCTCAAATGTGTACTTGTTAATATTTTTGTTAGTTCTATCGCTGTCGCCTGAATCTGCTTCCAGAGGTGCTGTTAAGGATTGCAATTGCTACCGTTAATGCGCGCAATTTCTAGATTTAACTCTCGCAATTTCTCTCCTTAAAGACCGCCTGTCCGCTTCTTCACGTTGACAATGCAAAGGTACGAAACTTTCATTGCGGTTTACGAATCTTTCGCGAGAAATTTTTCTTTTTTCTGCCATTTTTCAGGTACACCAAACACCTCTCTCTTCTGTGTGTGTACTTCTGTAATGGGGGCGGCGGTCATTTGGTCATTTGGCCTTTTTGCAAAATCGATTTTGAAACTATGATTGAGATTCAAAACACCCAAGAATGTTTCGTGCAGCTCTGGCAAAAGCTGGAGCGCACGAGACGCCTCCTCGGAGGTCAGTACCGCCGCTTCTGCATCCGCAACGTCCTGAAAGCGTGGTTCCCAGTCGAAGCCAACGATGACTTTATCTGGGAAGTATGTCGCCTGTGCGAGCAGGAGGGCTGGAACGAGTTGCCTCTTCCCTCCCTCTATCCGCGCAAGCACCGCGAACTGTTGCGTGCTGTCGTAGCCGTCAAGACGGGCATCAGCTATTACAAGATTGACCTGAAAGCCCTCGACGCGGCCTACAGCATCGCATTCCCTAACAGTACACCGATTAATGTCAATAAGAAGAAACGGATGTGAATAATGTAGAAATGCATACTTTTGTTGAAAAACTTTCGCTGGAAAACAAAAAGAAAAATGAGCTTTTTTTTTGTATTTCGCTCGCTTATTTGTACCTTTGTAGCGTTTACGGACTAAGAACAGAAAAGAATACTAACTAAAAAGAAACTGAATATGAAACGTTATCCATTATCCAAAACCGAATACGGTATCTACGTCGAACAGATATCGACGGAAAACACTGCCTACAACCTGCTGCTGAAGATTGACCTGGGCAACCAGGTAGACTTGGACCGACTGACGAAGGCTGTCAGGACGGTGGTTGACGCACACCCACTGCTGAAGACGGCTTTTGCCATTGACGAAAAGGGTGAAGCGTATAGGTATGTACGCGAGGACGAAATAGAAGTGAAAGTGATTGAGGCTGACAACGTGGACCTGTACGCGCTGGTCAGGCCCTTCGACTTGTATCAGGACATGCTGATGCGCATATACGTCATCAAATCGACTGACCGCAACATACTGTTCATGGACGTTCACCACATCGTCATGGACGGCACGTCTGTCGGCATTTTCATGGATCAGGTGAACCGGGCATACGGCGGCGAGTTCATAGAAACGGAGTCTTTTACCGCCTGCGACTTGGCACAGGAGGAGGCTGGGCGGATTCATTCCGAAGAATACGGCAAGGCCAAGGCGTACTACCAAGAGGCTTTTGCCGGAGTGGATGCCGACACGACGCTGTATGCCGACAAGAACGACCGCGAGCCCAAGGCCAAGGAGATGGTGCGTCGGCTGACACATGTGGACTACAGCCGGCTGAGGGAGGGGGCTACGCGCTACAACGTGAAGCTGAGCACGCTGATGAACGGTGCCTTCGCGTATGTGCTGTCGAAATATGCCGGCACAGAGCAGGTAATGTTTTCCACGTTCTTCCACGGACGGGACGAAAGGCTGGATGACGCCGTCGGCATGTTTGTCAAGACCTATCCGCTGTATGCCGACCTTGCTGCCGACGGAGGCGTTGGCGCGTTTCTGGACAAGCTCAACAGCCAGGTGGTACGCAACCGCGAGAACAGCCTATACTCGTTTGTAGACTTCTGTGCCGACATAAAGCTAACCCCAAGAATCCTGTTCGGCAGACAAGGCGACTGGACGAAGGGCAGGGAGTTCTGCGGACAATGGTCGAAGGCAGTACTGTTGCCGCCCAAGGACAGCAAGTTCGACTTCGAGCTGACCATCGAGGACGACAAGAACCACTTCACCGCCCATGCCTGCTACAGGCAGGACCTGTATGACGACGGGATGGTGGCAGACGTGATTGACTGCTTTGACAAGGTGCTGGAAGAGATGCTTAGCAAAGAACGACTGAGCGACATCGACATGCTGACGGACGACCAGCGGGAACGGCTGGACCGACTGAACGACACCGACGTAGCATATGACGACACACAGACCGTGGTATCGCTGTTCCGCCGCCAGGCACAGCTGACGCCCGACAAGGAGGCGGTGGTGTTCAAGGACAACCGCTATACGTACAAGGAGGTGGACGAGCTGAGCGACCGCATTGCCTGCTACGTGGCATCGAAGGGTCTGGGGGCAGAGGATGCCGTCAGCGTCATCATTCCCCGTTGTGAGTGGATGGTCATCGCATCGCTCGGAATACTAAAGGCCGGATGTGCCTACCAGCCACTGGACCCCAGCTATCCGAAAGAACGGCTGAACTTCATGGTCAAGGACTCGGGAGCCAAGCTGCTCATTGCCGACGGAGAGCTGCACGACCTCGTGGACGAATACCAGGGCGACGTGTTGCTGACAAGCGACATCGGACAGCTGCCACCGGCAGGGACGCTGCCCGAGGGTCCGAAGCCCGGCAGCCTGTTCATACTGCTCTATACCAGTGGTTCGACGGGCGTTCCCAAAGGCTGTCAGCTGACACACTCCAACCTGGTGTGCTACTGCAACTGGTACTGGAAATACTACCAGCTGAAGCCCGAGCACCGCGTAGCTGCATACGCCAGCTATGGATTCGACGTACACATGGAAGGCATCTACCCACCGCTGACGGGTGGAGCAACGGTATATATCATTCCTGAGGAGATGCGACTGGACCTGATTGGCCTGAACAAATATTTCGAGAGCGAGCACATCACCAACGCCTTCATCACCACACAGGTGGCTTACCAGTTTGCGACGACGGTCAAGAACCATTCGCTGATACACATGAGCTGCGCAGGCGAGAAACTAGCCAGCGTAGCACCTCCCGAGGGGTATCTGTTCTACAACGGATACGGTCCCACGGAGGCCACTATCATCATTACCATCTATACCGTCAAGGAGAAGGAGCCGGACGTTCCAATAGGCAAACCGCTGGACAACGTGCGCCTGTACGTAGTCGATGCCAACGGGCACCGGCTGCCTATGGGAGCGCTGGGTGAGCTGTGGGTTGCCGGTCCGCAGGTGGCCCGAGGCTATCTGAACCGTCCGGAAAAGACGGCAGAGGTGTTCATCAGCAATCCTTTCTGTGACGAGAAGAAATATGCCCCTGTCTATCGCACGGGCGACATCGTACGCTATCTGCCCGACGGCAACATCCAGTTCGTGGGGCGCCGCGACGGTCAGGTGAAGATACGTGGCTACCGCATCGAGCTGAAGGAAGTGGAGGCCGTCATCCGTGAGTTCCCCGGCATCAAGGACGCCACCGTGCAGGCCTTTGACAACGAAGGCGGCGAGGGCAAGTTCATTGCCGCCTACATTGTCAGCGACGAGCAGGTGGACACGGAGGCCCTGAACAACTTCATCCAGGAACAGAAACCGTCCTACATGGTGCCTGCGGTGACGATGCAGATTGACAGCATCCCGCTGAACCAGAACCAGAAGGTGAACAAGAAGGCGCTGCCCAAGCCCGTACTAGAGGTAAAGGGCAAGAGGACAGAGACAAGGGACGTGCCGATGAACGTGCTGGAGAAAGAGATACTGGAGCTGGTGTCGAAGGTGATTGGCACGACCGACTTCGGCATCACAGAACCGTTTAAGTTCATGGGACTGACCTCTATCTCGAGCATTAAACTGGCCATGCTGATCTATGAGAGATTCAACGTGCAGATTAATTCGCGCAAGCTGATTTCAGAGGGTTGCATACAAAGCGTCGAAAACGAGATACTAAGAAGTCTGATGGATGGTAGCAGAAGCAAGACGGAAGACGACGGTGAGAACCTATCGTCAGGAAGTAGTAAGCCATCAGACATCAAACAGCAAACATCCGTCCGGCTGAGCTTTACGCAACAGGGCGTATATGCTGATTGCCAGGCCACTCCAGACTCCGTGCGATACAATCTGCCCTTTGTCGCCAAGTTGCCAAAGGAGATTGGAGCAGATCAGCTGGATCAGGCCGTCCGCAAGGTGATAGATGCCCATCCGTATATCCTGTGCCGCTTTGTGACAAGCAACGACAACGAAATCGTTCAGGAACCAATACCCGACTATGTGCTCGATATACCCGTGAAGGAGATGACGCAGGAGGAATTTGAGGCCTACAAACACACATTTGTGCGTCCCTTCGACTTGGAGCAAGGCCCTTGCGTAAGGTTCGAGATTGTCAAGACCGACGCGCTCATACTTTTGGCCGATATGCATCACCTTGTGAGCGACGGCGCTTCTGTCGACCTCTTCTTCCATCAGCTGTGTACGGCACTCGACGGAGTGGACATCGAAAAAGAGAACTATACCTATTATCAATACGTACGCGAAGAGGAGATTGATTCCGAGACTGAGCAGTTCTTTGAAACGCAGATGGCAGAGGTGGAGGAACCCACCCAGCTCATTCCTGATGTGTTCGAAGCTAACCTGCCGCATATCGAGAAGAGCGTAACCCTGCCTACTGATTTTGATGCAGTGAAGACCTTTGCCCAGAAGAACGGCGTGACTCCCGCTGCCGTCTATCTGGCTGCAAGCTATACCACTTTCGGTCGCTTTGTATGCGAGGATACCGTGTCGATTGTCACGATATCTAATGGCCGTAGCAACATCAAGATTGCGAATACGATGGGTATGTTTGTCAACACCCTGCCGCTCGTCACCACGCTCGACCACAAGGAACCGACGGTAGATTTCTTGCGCCGCGTGTCGCAGGGCTTCTCAGATACCATCGCCCACGAGAACTATCCCTTTGCCCGCATTGCCAGCAAGTATGACTTCCGTCCCCAGCTATCATATACCTACCAACTGGGTGTTTTCGAAGAGTACAGCACCAAATATGGAAAGATGTACTTCGAAGAGATGTCACAGGATATTGCCAAGATACCTGTGTCCGTCTATATCGAAGGAACGGAGGAAGATGCCGTCATCAAGATACGCTACGACAGCTCTATGTACAGCGAGGACATGATGAAGGGCTTGGCACAGTGCATCCGCAATGCTGCACATGGACTGATTACCTGCGAGAATGTGGCAGAGATTAGTCTGACAGACGAGTCACAATGGACACTGCTCGACAGCTATAACAAGCCTTGGGATCTGGACTTCGACCAGACCGACAGCGTGCTGACACGCTTTAAGAAGGTGGTAGCCGAGCAACCCGATAAGATGGCTGCAGTGTTTAAGGAGAAGGCATATACCTACCGCGAACTCGACGAACTGACCGACCGTCTGGCTGCGAAGATTTACAAGATTGGTTGTGAGGTGACGGGCAAGACCGACCTGAAGGAAGAGGTGACAGCCATCATCCTGCCGCGCAACGAGCAGACCATCATCCTGCCGCTGGCAACCGTCAAGGCCGGTATGGGCTATGAGCCCCTGGATCCAAGCTATCCGAAGGAGCGCCTGAACTTCATGGTAAAGGACGCTGGTGTCAGCCTGCTGATTGCCGATGACAGCCTGTGCGATGTGGTCGACGAATATACAGGCAAGGTGGTTACTGTCAGCGAGCTCTATACCATGCAAGATGCTGATATCACTCCCATCGGACCTTCGCCAGAGAGTCTGTTTGTGGTGCTCTACACTTCTGGCTCTACGGGTTTGCCAAAGGGCTGCCAGATAGAGAACCGCAATATCGTTGCCTATTCACATGGCATGCGCCACACATTCTATACCAAGAACGATGTTGTTGCAGCCTATGCCTCGTTCAGTTTTGACGTAAACATGGCCGATGTGTTTGCCAGTCTGCTCGTGGGTGCCACAGTCAACCTGGTGCCTGAAGAGTATCGCATGGACCTGAACCGACTGTCAGACTATTTCGATCGGGATGGCATAACCACGCTCCTTCTCACGACACAGGTCGGTGTGCAGTTTGCTCAGAACTTCCCCCATAAAAAACTCCGTCTGTTGATTATCGCAGGCGAGAAATGTCCTGCCATCAATCCCGCAGCTATCGACTATCCGATTGCCAACGGATATGGTCCTACGGAGAACTGCTGCGGCGTAAGCGTGTTCCCCATCAAGGCGTGGGAACCAAACATCCCCATCGGACAGCCTGTAGCTACCATCCATGCCTACATTCTCGACAAGACGCGCCATCGTCTACCAGCAGGTGCTGCCGGTGAATACTGTCTGTCTGGTCCGCAGGTGAGCCGAGGCTATATCAACCGTCCCGACAAGACGGCCGAGGCCTACGAACCGTGTCCGTTCAACGAGTGGAGGATGTATCATACCGGCGACATCGTGCGCTACCGTCAGAACGGCGACGTCGAGTTCGTTGGACGTAAGGACGGTCAGGTGAAGATTCGCGGCTTCCGCATCGAGACCAAAGAGGTGGAGACCGTCATCCGCGGTTTCGAGGGTATTGAGGATGTGACCGTTCAGGCCTACGACTACGAGAGTGGCGGTAAATATCTGGCTGCATTCGTAGTGGGCAAGGGCACAATAGACACTGATGCCGTCGCAGCGTATGTAAAGAGTCAGAAACCTGCCTATATGGTTCCTGCTGTCATCATGCAGATTGACAGGATTCCGCTCACCGTGAATATGAAGGTTGACAAGAAGGCACTGCCCAAGCCTGAGCGCAAAGCTGCCGACTACGTAGCTCCGACGAACAAGACTGAGGAGGACTTCTGTGCTATCTTCAGCAGTGTGCTGGGTGTTGATAAAGTCAGTGCCGATGCCGATTTCTTTGAGATTGGCGGCAGCTCCATCCTGGCGATGAAGGTGGTGATAGCAGCAGATAAGGCCGGATACAAGATTGTCTACAATGATGTATTCTCGTACACCACGCCACAGGCGATAGCCGAGTTCCTCGGCGCAGATCGTGGGGACGATTCTCATGATAGAAACGAAGTGGGAGATCAGGAGAACAGTCTCTGTAATATCGCTTCCTGGACACCACCTGTAGTGGGACCTGACGGCTACGACTACAGCAAGATTCATGAACTGCTGTCACGCAATACATTAGAGGCTTTCCGCAGTGGCGAGCACAACGCGATTGGCGACGTGCTGCTGTTAGGTGGAACAGGCTATTTAGGCAGCCACGTGCTTCATGAACTGATAACGCATCATGACGGAAAAATCTACTGCTTCGTACGTCCGGGAAAGAACGAGAGCGGAGAGGAGCGTCTGAAGGTTATGCAGCGCTATTACTTCGGAAACGACAATGCTAAACTATATGGCAGCCGTCTCTTCGTCATCGAAGGCGACGCCACCAATCCTGCTGCTTTAGAGCAGTTCAAGGCTCCTCATAGCAGCATGACTGCCATTAACTGTGCGGCCAGTGTGAAACACTTTGCCAAGGGCAACGAAATCGACCGCATCAATGTGGAGTCGGTCAAGAATCTGTCTGCTTGGTGCGAATGTAACGATGCCCGTCTGGTACATGTATCGACAGGTAGCATCATGGGCAGTCGCAAGAATGGCCTGCCGCCTGTCAGCTATCAGTTTAAGGAGAATGTGCTCTTTGCCGGACAGGAAATCGACAGCAACCAGTATATCCATTCTAAGTTCATGGCTGAGCGCCATATCTACGAGGAGATGATGGAGCACGGATTGAGGGCGAAGGTATGCCGTGTGGGTAATCTGGCACCGAGGTTGGAGGATGGCGAGTTCCAGCAGAACTATCAGACCAACAACTACATGAACACGCTACGTGCTTTCAAGACGCTGGGTATCATCAGTTTTGATGTACTGAATGTCGAGACGGAGTTCTCACCCATCGACTGTGTTGCAAAGTCAATTCTGGCTTTGGCACAAACTCCGGATGACTGTATCTGCTTCCACCCGTTGAACCCACATCGTCCGCTGATGGGCGACGTGATACGCACAATGAACGAGATGGGCTATGCCATTCGTGGGGGCGAGAACGAAGAATTTGCCGAAGCACTCTCTAAGGCTCTGGCCGATGAGAAGAAAAATGCCGCCGTGGGAAGCCTGATTGCCTACAATAGCAGCGACAAGACCGAGGAAATTGGTCTGGAGAACTTCGACGAATCCTATACTTCGCGTATCTTGGAGCGTCTGGGCTTCTCATGGCCTGAAACGGGGGCTGCCTATATGCGCAGTTTCCTTGAACAATTAGCTAAAAAAGGATTCTTCAATATTAATTGAAAGCCAATATGAAACTATTCCATGAATTGATATCGCATTATGCAGCGACTACTCCTGAAAAGATAGCGCTTCAGGATGCATTTGGAGAAATGAGTTATCATGACTTGGAGATGACGAGTGCATCCTGTTCAGAGGCACTCATCGCTCTGGGTGTCAAACAGGGGGATACCGTAGCGGTATATGTGCCGTATGTGAAGGAGATTATGGTTGGCGCAGTAGCAGCCCTGCGCACAGGGGGAATCTTTGCGCCTTTTGACAGCGCTTATCCAGAGAAACGTCTGGAATATATGCTCGAGGATTCCGAGGCAACAGCCATTCTGACCACACGGGAGTTCTGGAACAGCAGAAAGCTGAATTTCCCTGAGGAGCGCGTGGTGTTTATAGACCAGTGTTCATCCCCTAACCCTCATTCATCAGACCTTAGTCCTCAGCCCTTAGCCCTCACTCCCGAAAGCCCGGCAATGCTGGTCTATACTTCAGGCACTACAGGCAAGCCAAAGGGCGTGTTACACATTCACCAGATGCTATTGCGTATTGCCGACTGCATCAAGGTGCATGACGGTGCTGAGATGAATGCTGATACGCGCTCAGGCATCATGACAAGTTTCCCGTTCATTGGTACGATGATGATGATGATCGGACCGCTTAATTGTGGTGGAACGCTTTGTATCCCTCCTGAGATAGCACGTCAGGATATGACAAGTCTGTATCAGTTTATACAGGAGGCACGGCTCACCCACATTTACCTGCCCTCCGGATTGGCTGCGATGATGGCCGAAGACTACGACCTGAGCGGCATCGTGATACTTGCTGCGGGCGACAAGCTCCGCAATTTCCAACCCCATAATCCCGGCATTGCCCTCATCAACCTCTACGGTAGTACTGAGGTGGGGCCTATCATCTCAAAGAAAATCTTTGGCAACGAAGAGCGCATTTCGGTGGGAAAGGCCTATCATAATACGCTGACACAGATTGTCGATGAGCAGATGAATCCTGTAAAACAGGGCGAAGTCGGAGAGCTGCTCATTTCAAATAGCCACATGTCGACACTCTACCTTAAACTGCCGGAAATGACTAAGGAGAAATGGATTATGAAGGACGGCAAGAAGTGGTTCCGCATCGGTGACAGAGTAACTTGTACTGAAGAAGGCGACCTGATTGTACTGGGACGCGTTGACAATATGGTGAAACTGCGAGGTTTCCGCATCGAAACTGGCGAGGTAGAAGCACAGATAGGCAATGCCATCGTAAAATTGAACCGAACGGATGTGGGACAGCTCGTTGTGGTGTTAAAGAACATAGGAGGCATAGACCATCTTTGTTGTTATTACGAAGCACCAAAAGATTTGGACAAGAATGCTGTGAAGGCTGAGATCGTCGACTATCTGGCAGAATACATGATACCCGATGTATGGGTGCGGATGGATATTCTGCCTCGCAACATGAATGGCAAGGTGATGCGTAAAGAACTGCCGCTGCCCAAGCGTGAATACAAGTCTTCTGGCGTCATCGACAGCGAGGTTCTGTTCAGAGTGATAACGACTACGGCTGACATATTGGGTTCAGAGGAATACATCGGTCCCGACGAACGATTCACAGATGCCGGCGGAACATCGCTTTACGCTATGAAGCTTGCCGTTGCGCTCCGCGAACAGGGCATCAAGATCACTGGTTCACAAATATTGCAGTACAACACCCTACGCAAGATTGCCGACAATGCCGCAGTGGCATACGAGCAGCTTTGGAGCCAACAAGAATATGAGGACATCCGCAACGACTTTGCGTCCAGGGGCGAACACATTGAAAAAGTCCTGCCCATTTCGAACAAGCAGGACGAGATGTTGTTCCGACAGCTGATCTTCCCCGATTCCCATAACTACCGCAATGTCGTCTACCTACAGGTTGACAGCAAGCTTTCCGAATCACACCTTCGTGAAGCACTGGATGTCATCGCCCAGGAGAACGAGGAGCTTCGTTCGGCTATCGTGTTCCACAACGTCACGGCTATACAGCAGGTCATCACCGACCGCAAAATCCCTCTTGAAATCATTGACGAGCAAGACTATAAGGTACAGTCCCTGCACAAGCTGCGCGACTCTCTCTTCAACGAGCACATCGACTTTCAATACAATTGTTTGATGAAGATGGTATGTCTGCGTACCTCGGAAAAGAGTTTCCTGTATGTGCTGACCCATAACATCGCCATCAGCCAGGAACAGTTGAGACATTATATGCTGAAGTTCATGCAGGAGCTGGGAAACCATTATCCTGACGATGCCTCTATCAGCGGATGGATTGAGATGCTGAAAGAGGGCATTGATATGTTTGAACAGGAGCATGGGGAAAAGTCGCATGATGGCCATACAGAATCACTCCCTGTGATTCCGACATCAGGCTCCGGCATGCCTTCATCACCAATCCGTGTCTATTCTGAAAACAACGGTCCGAAAATCGTATTTGTTCATACAGGCAATACGGGCAGCGATGCCTATTATCGTCTGGCAGCCCGGATAGGCGACAAGTACTCCTTTGCTGTCATAGAACCTTATAACCTGTATCATCCCGACGACGTACGACACGGTATCAAGAATATCGCCACGAACTACGTCCGCATCCTCAAAGAGCATCAGCCCGAGGGACCATACATCCTTGGCGGCTGGTGTTACGGAGGTGTTGTGGCACACGAGATAGCTTGCCAATTGAGGCAGGCTGGTGAAGAAGTGCGTCATCTCATTATGTTGGATTCGCATGCACTTGGAGACAATCACCTTCGTGAGATGTCAAAGGGCATGTTTTCGGATATCAATGCCAGCTATTTCGAGACTTGTCCGCTGTTTGCCGAACTCCGCGAAGCAGGTATGCTGGAGGCCATGATCAAGAACGCCATCAACGTAGCCGAGGATATGACCCACCACAGTCCCTCGTTCTTCGACGGTAACGTGACGTATTTCAAACCCGACCAAATCCCCGCTGGTGTGACAGGCGACAACCGGAAGTATTGGGAAAAGATGATGGAGTTTGAGGCCGGCAACTACGAGAACTACTGCGACAAGGCGAAGCTCCACATCATCCATACGCCCCACGAGCACGACCTGATGATGGACGATGAGTCGCTTGACATCATTGTGCCTGAGATTGACAAGATTCTTCATCTATGCTAAGTAAACCATATATACTATTTATCAGTTTGCTTCTTTTCCCTGCCCTATCTATCCGTGCGGATGACCTGGAACAGCAGAGGGAGCGGCTAGTTAATCAGTTCCATCAGTATTATGCGCAGATGAATCTGGACAGTGCCTTATTCATCCTGGACAAGCAAATAGCGCTGGAGACCAAAGTGGGCGATGTCGAACGAGAGGGTAAGGCCCGATGGAACAAGGTTGCCATCCTGAACAATGGTGCCCGTTACAAAGACCTAGTCGGTGTCGCCGAAGAACAACGGAAATGGTTTGGGAAACACAAGAACTGGAGCCGCTTCTACCAGTGCTGGCAGCGTGTCTGCTCAGGCAATCACGACCTGGGACGCATGCAGACCGCTCTTCGCGAGGCCGAGGCCATGGGCAATGACGCCAAATCGCGCAACAACAATACAGGCCGGGCTATGGCCTATAAGCAGATGGGCGTCATCTACACGGACATCCGCCAGTTACCCCAGGCTGAGGAGGCTTTCCGCAAGGCTGTGGCATTGCTGAAGGAGGACAACGACATGACCGGCATCCTAAGTGGTGTATACGAAGGGCTGAGCTTGGCGTTGGACAAGCAGGACAAATTCAAGGAGCAGCTGAAGGTGGCCGACGAGTGGCTCAAACATCTTGACGTACTACTCAAGCTGAACTCTATCGGGATGGTCAGCCAGACCTATGTAGCCTGCTACCTGAGCTATGCAAAATCCTATATCGGACTGCAGCGCTATGCCGATGCCGAGAAGGCCTTGGAAAAAGCAGCGGAGTACTATGACATCACCAAGACAGCCCTGACGCGCTACGACATCTTCGAGGTGCGTGCACTACTGGCATTGTCGCAGGGTCATTACGATCAGGTTCTTGCCTATAGCGACAGCGCGCTGTCACCCGGCATCAATTACAGCATCATGCTGAATGAATACCGGGCTGAAGCACTCCTTCACACCAACCAGAGCACAGTCTCTGCCGAAATCTATCGCAACCTGTACCACGAAAAGGACTCAGTCTTTACACGTGAGATGCGTACCCAGCTCGACGAACTCAACACCTTCTTCCATCTCGACGAACTGCAGCGCTCGCAACGGGCGGCCCAGATTCGCTATGCCGTGATCATCGTCAGTCTCGTTCTGATAACCCTCATCGTCTTCATCATCATTACACGCCGCTCTGCCCGCAAGCTGGCTGAGAAGAACCGTGAACTGGCAGAGAACCTGCGTGCTCTGGCACTGGCCAACGACAAGGCAGAGGCTTCGTCAAGGATGAAGACACAGTTCATTCAGAACATGTCGCACGAAATCCGCACACCGCTGAACATCCTCAATGGCTTCAGTCAGATTCTGACCTCGGACGATGCCGACCAGCTCCTGCCTGAGGAAAAAGAAGACATGCGCCAGCGCGTGACAGAGAACACAGAGCGCATCACCAGTCTCATCAATAAGCTACTGGTCCTCTCTGAATCGAATAGTCAGCACATGCTGGATTGTACCGACCATACAACACCAGGCGAGATAGCCACGCAGGCCGTGATGGTAGCGCATGCGGCATCAACACCCGAAGTGACTTTCGACATTTTAATAAATGACGAAGTCCGCAACTGCCCACTACAGACCAATCGCGAGTATGCCATCAGGGCGCTGATACAGTTACTCGATAATGCGTTCAAGTTCACCAAACAGGGACGAGTGACGCTTTCTGCCGAGAAAGATGACCATTGGGTAAGCTTCGTCGTCGAAGACACGGGAATCGGCATTCCTCAGGAGGAGCTGTCGCACGTCTTTGAGGAGTTCGTCCAGCTCGACGACTATAACGACGGCATGGGCATCGGGCTGACTATGGCCCGCAGCATAGCAATCCGACTTGGTGGCAGCCTTGAGATTGACGCCAACTATACCAACGGAGCCCGCTTTATATTAAAACTGCCGCAAAATGTTGTGCAAGATACCAAAAAGTAGTATCTTTGTAACGCATTTAATCAACACCATAAACTATGAAGCAGTCTTTATACTTATTATTAATAATAACAGTCCTAATGACAGGATGTGCAGGCAGCGGCGACCCGAAGGATGCGACTGGCCGTCCCCATGATGCCGGCTTCAACCAGACCATGGGTGTGGCCGACTCGCTTTACAACTGTATGCAGTTCCGTGATGCTTACAAGTTGTACCTGCAGCTGTTAGACAGCAAGGAGGTAAAGGCCGACAGCGAGAAAAGGCTGAGCGTGCTGAATGCCCTTAGTAGCACCAGCGAACTCTCCGGCCACAAAGTCGAGCAGCATAAATGGCTACAGCAGTTGCACGAACTGGCCGAACAGACTGGCAACGACTACTACCAGTCGCTGGCGCATATCACGATGGGCCAGAACCTCTTCTACGAGGGCGACCGCGAGAAGGGCATCTACTGCGTCAACGAGGGCATCGACCTGATGGCGAAGACCAACCGTGAGAATACCGACCACCTGATGCATGGCTTTCTGAATATGCTAGCCAGCCTGTATGGCGCGATGAAGGACTATGACAATGCGCTGAAGACCAACGAGCGCAACCTTCAGCTCACCATGCAGGGCACACGCTGGGGAGCAGCTCCGAACCAACAGCTGATAGACCGCCGCATGGCTCTGGCCAAGATGGCATCAGTACTCGCCCAGATGGGACGCTCGGCCTCTGGCCGTTTGCAAAGCCAGTACTACCAGCTGGCCGACTCTGCCTACGCCGCGTGGAAGGCCGTACAGTACGAGGGCAATCATACCCGCGACTATTTCATCGTGGACTACATGAAGAAGCGCGGCCGCTATCAGGAGGCCGTCGCCATCTATAACGACCTGATTGAGCGCGTGCGCCAGCAGGGTGATACCTTAGGCGAGATGATGAACACCGCCAAGTGGGGCTTGGCCGAGGTCTATCGGAGGATGGGCCACTACGAGCAGGCCGTCAACCTCTATGAGCAGGTGCTCGAGATACAAGACACGCTGAAGAGCCGGAAGGCCAAGTATACGGCCCAGGAGCTGGCCGCCGTCTATCACGACAAGGAGCAGGACCAGACCATCATGCAGCAGCAGGCCGAGAACACCCGCCAGCGCTACCTGCTGTTCAGCGTCCTCGCCGTTCTGGCCGGCGTCATAACACTGGCCGTCGTCATCGTCCGCAAGAACCGCATCATCAGCCTCAAGAACCAGTCGCTTGTCACCCAGATCACCGAGGCCATCAATTACAAGAAGATGTACTGGGACGAGAAACAGGCACAGAAACCGACACCTGCCGACGACACCCCCGACGCGATGACCGACGAACAATTGTTCCAGCACATCCACGATGTCACCATACGCGAACGACTTTTCCTCGACCCCAATTTCGGACGCCAGACCATCATCGACCGCTTCCAACTGTCGAAGGAGCGCGTCGGCGCCATCTTCACCAAGGGCAGCGAGCATGCCAATATAAGCAACTACGTCCAGCTGCTCCGTCTGGAGTATGCTGCCCCGCTGCTGATTGAACAGTCCGACCAGAGCATCGTACAGATAGCCTCCGTCTGCGGTTTCAGAAGCCACACTTACTTTAGCTCCTGCTTCCGCAAGCACTTCGGCATGTCGCCCACGGACTTCCGCCAGAACACCCTCAAACCGGAAATCAATCAATAATCCAGCCTTATTGAAGCGTCAGAAAGCCATTTAACATCTTTTTGGGGGCTGACAACGCTTATTAGCGGAATTATTCGTAACTTTGCACGCCAAAAGCAAATAGTAAACAGTCAAATATAAAATCATGATGATGACAGCAAACGAGATTCGCGACTCTTTCAAAAAATTCTTTGAGTCGAAGCAACATGCCATTGTGCCTTCTGCACCAATGGTGATTAAGGACGACCCGACACTGATGTTCACCAATGCCGGCATGAACCAGTGGAAAGATATTATCCTCGGCACTCGTGACCCCGAGCCTCGCCGCAGAGCCGACACGCAGAAGTGCCTGCGTGTATCAGGTAAGCATAACGACCTGGAAGAAGTTGGTCACGACACCTACCACCACACGATGTTCGAGATGCTGGGCAACTGGAGCTTCGGCGACTACTTCAAAGAGGGTGCCATCGACATGGCGTGGGAATATCTGGTGGAGGTACTGAAGCTGAACCCCGAGGATTTGTACGTTACGGTGTTCGAGGGCTCGCCCGAGGAGAATATCCCCCGCGATGACGAGGCTGCTAAATACTGGGCTAAGCACGTGCCTGAGGACCATATCATCAACGGCAACAAGCACGACAATTTCTGGGAAATGGGTGATACGGGTCCCTGCGGCCCCTGTTCCGAGATACATGTGGACAGCCGTACGCCAGAGCAGCGCAAGGCCAGCGGTAAGAGCGGCCGTGAACTGGTGAACCAGGATGACCCTCAGGTGATTGAGATATGGAACCTGGTGTTCATGCAGTTCAACCGTAAGGCTGACGGTTCGTTGGAGAAGCTCTCGATGAACGTTATCGACACAGGAATGGGATTCGAGCGCCTTGTTCGCATGATGCAGGGCAAGCACTCCAACTATGACACTGACGTATTCCAGCCTATCATCAAGGCAGAGCAGGACATCACCGGACTGAAATATACCACTTTCGAGGAGGAAGAGAAGAACCCCATCACCAAGCAGCAGGATGACATCAACGTCGCCATGCGCGTCTGTGCTGACCATCTGCGTGCCGTCGCTTTCTCGATTGCTGACGGCCAGCTGCCCTCGAATGCCAAAGCAGGATACGTCATCCGCCGAATACTGAGAAGAGCTGTACGCTATGCCTACACCTTCCTGGGACAGAAGGACGGTTTCTTGTACAAGCTCGTTCCTACTCTGGTCTTCGAAATGGGTGACGCGTTCCCTGAGCTGAAGGCTCAGCAACAATTGATCACGAAAGTCATCAAGGAGGAAGAGGACTCTTTCCTGCGTACATTGGACAAGGGTATCTCTCTTCTCGACAAGGCTATGACAGAACTCAAGACAGAGAACAAGAATGAACTTGACGGTGTTCAGGCTTTCCGCCTGTTCGACACTTACGGTTTCCCCCTCGACCTGACAGAGCTGATTTGTCGCGAAAACGGTTTCACCGTGGACGAAGAGCAGTTCAATGTAGAGATGCAGAAACAGAAGGAGCGTGCCCGCAATGCTGCTGCCGTAGAGAACAGCGACTGGGTCAGTGTATTCAGCGGTTCTGCAGCTGAGACAGAACAGCAGTTCGTGGGCTACGACTATACGGAGTATGAGTGCCGCATCCTGCGCTACCGCAAGGTGACGCAGAAGAAGAACGAGTACTATGAGCTCGTGCTGGACTACACCCCGTTCTATGGCGAGATGGGTGGACAGGTAGGCGACTGCGGCGTGCTGGTCAATGAGGCCGAGACCATTGAGATCCTTGACACCAAGCGCGAGAACAACCAAAGCGTGCACATCGTCAAGCAGCTACCGAAAGATCCCACGGCCCAGTTCATGGCCTGTGTGGACATCGACAAGCGCGAAGCCTCTGCTGCCAACCATACTGCCACCCACCTGCTGGACTATGCACTAAAGCAGGTTCTGGGTGACCACGTAGAGCAGAAGGGTTCTTTTGTATCACCTACCACCCTCCGTTTCGACTTTTCTCATTTCCAGAAGGTGACAGATGAGGAGATTCGTCAGGTTGAGCGTATGGTGAACGACATGATACGTCAGGACATCTCCATCGACGAGCATCGTGACGTTCCCTTCGAAGAAGCCAAGAAACTTGGCGCCATAGCCCTGTTCGGCGAGAAGTACGGCGACAAGGTGCGTGTAGTGCGCTTCGGTCCCTCATGTGAGTTCTGTGGTGGTATCCATGCTAAGGCTACGGGTAAAATCGGCTTTTTCAAGATAGTTGCCGAAAGTTCTGTGGCTGCCGGCATCCGCCGTATCGAGGCAAAGACGGGTAAGGAATGCGAGGAGTTGCTGTATCAGACGGAAGACTTGATGAAGGCCGTCAAGTCGTTCTTCAATAATGCCAAGGATCTGCAGGCTACCATCCACAAGTATATTGAAGAGCACGACTCCATGAAGAAGGACATCGAGCAGTTCCAGGCCCAGCGCGTTCAGGCTCTGTCACAGGAACTGGTGTCCAAAGCCCGTGTTGTGAACGGTGTGACGATTGTAACCACTGCCAAACTGCCGATAGCACCTAATGCCGCCAAGGACCTTGTGTTCAAAATTCGCGAGCTGCATCCAGAGAACCTGGTGTGCGCTATCGGTACGATTTTCGAAGGTAAGCCCATGCTGAATATCATGCTCAGCGACGACATGGTGAAGGACTGCGGTCTGAACGCAGGCCAGATTGTCCGTGAGGCAGCTAAGCTAATCCAGGGTGGTGGCGGCGGACAGCCACACTACGCCTCGGCAGGTGGTAAGAATGCTGACGGACTTTCGGCAGCCATCGATAAGGTTATCGAACTGGCAAAGCTCTGAAAATAATAAGAGGTAGGAGGTGCTATGATGGACCTCCTACCTCAAAAAATATAGTTTACATGCGAATCTTCAATAAAGAGTTCATTGGTGAAATCATACGCTTTAGCGTTGTCGGTGTCCTCATCACCGTCATTCACTATGTTGTCTACTGGATTCTGCTTTATTTCATCAATGTCAACATAGCCTGGACTGCCGGCTATGTGGTGGGATTCATCGTCAACTATTACCTGACAGCCTACTTCATCTTCCGTGAGAAAACGAATGTAGAGAACGGAGCAGGCTTCAGCGGTGCACATATCTTCAACTATCTGTTGCAGATGGGACTGCTGAATTTCTTCATTTGGGTGGGATTAAGCCCTGAGATGGCTCCTGTTGGGGTCTATGCCATTTCCACGCCAGTCAATTTCCTCATGGTTCGCTATGTTTTCAAACGTTTCAAATAAGCTTTGTTATCAAACGTTTCAAAAAAAGAGGTGAGCTGAATTGCTCACCTCTTTTTCTCGTCTCCAGTCGCTTACCTCTTTAATACGCTTGCTCATGGACACCTTTGACGGCACGTCCTGAGGGATCGTTCATGCCACGGAAGGCAGCATCCCACTCGAGGGCGATAGCTGTGGAACAGGCCACAGAGGCCTCGCTGGGGACGCTACGGGCAGCAGAGTCGCTGGGGAAGTGTTCGGCAAAGATAGAACGATAGTAATATTCTTCTTTGTTCTTGGGCGGGTTGATGGGGAAACGCTCCGCAGCATGAGCCATCTGTTCGTCAGTGACGGCCTCGGCTGTAATTTGCTTAAGGGTATCAATCCAAGAATAGCCGACACCGTCGCTGAACTGTTCCTTCTGGCGCCAAGCCACTTCAGCAGGCAGCATGTCGGCAAAAGCTTCACGGACAATCTTCTTTTCCATTGTGCTGCCAGGACACATCTTGGCTTCGGGATTGGTACGCATGGCGACATCGAGGAACTCCTTGTCAAGGAACGGTACGCGCCCTTCGACGCCCCAGGCCGAGAGGCTCTTGTTGGCACGCAGGCAGTCGTAGAGGTAAAGCTTCGAGAGCTTGCGCACGGTCTCCTCATGGAAGGCTTGTGGTGACGGAGCCTTGTGGAAATAAAGATAGCCGCCGAAAATCTCGTCAGCGCCCTCGCCGGAGAGCACCATCTTAATGCCCATCGACTTGATGACGCGAGCCAGCAGATACATGGGTGTGGAGGCACGGACGGTGGTGACATCGTAGGTCTCGATGAAGTAGATAACGTCGCGCAAGGCATCAAGCCCCTCCTGAATAGTATAATTGATTTCGTGGTGGACGGTGCCAATATGGTCAGCCACAAGTTTGGCTTTTGCCAAGTCGGGTGCACCCTTCAATCCAACAGCGAAGGAGTGAAGGCGTGGCCAATAGGCTTTTGTCTTGGAATCGTCCTCGATACGCATTTCCGAGTATTTCTCAGCGATGGCGGAAATAACCGATGAGTCAAGGCCGCCGCTTAACAGGACGCCGTAGGGTACATCGGACATGAGCTGACGTTTGACAGCCGCCTCCAATGCATCGTAAATGGCGTCGACAGAAGCCGTATTGTCCTTGACGGCATCATACTCAAACCAGTCGCGCTGGTAATAGCGCTTCATGCCAGGCTCCTTACTCCAGTAATAGTGCCCAGGCAGGAACGGTTCGTAGCGCTCGCACTGTCCTTCGAGAGCCTTCAATTCTGAAGCCACATAGACAGTCCCGTCGCTGTCGTAGCCAATATAAAGCGGTATCACCCCAATGGGGTCGCGGGCAATCAGGAACTCATCCTGTTCTTCGTCGTAAAGCACAAAGGCAAAGATGCCACTCAGGTCCTCGAGGAAACCAATACCTTTCTCGCGATAGAGTGCGAGTATCACTTCGCAGTCCGAGCCAGTCAGAAACTTGTACTGCCCTGCAAAGCGGCGGCGAATCTCCTGATGGTTATATATCTCGCCATTCACAGCCAGCACCTGTTTCCTATCGGGTGAGAACAGCGGCTGTCCGCCCGATTCAGGGTCTACGATGCTCAGTCGTTCGTGAGCCAGGATAGCACTGCCGCCACAGTATATGCCACTCCAATCTGGTCCACGATGGCGAATTTTCTGACTCATCTTCAATGCCTTTTGTCTCAATGCGGAACTTTGTTCCTTGACGTTAAGTATTGCTACAATTCCACACATAGTCTTACCAATTTAAATATACAATTTCCTGTTATACATTCTGCTCTACATAATTCACAAACGCCTGATTGACCATACGAATGCCGCCAGGCGTGGGATAACGCCCTGTAAAGTACCAGTCACCTGGATGATTAGGACAGGCATGATGGAGGCCTTCGATACTCTGAAACACTAGTTCGACAGGCGTCTGCATCCCCTCAGGGCGAAGCATCTCCACTATTTTGCAGTTAATCTCTTCCACTGAGAATGGCGCATAGATAGCACGGACATGATTCGCCGACAAAGGTTCTTCCTTACATTTCTGATAGGAATCTGCTATCAACTGCTGCATGCCACGCTCCTTGATGAGTGCGATGGCAGCGCGGAAGGCACACAGCTCTTCCAAATGGGACATGTCGATGCCATAATAGTCAGGATAGCGGATTTGTGGTGAACTCGACACCATGACAATCTTCTTGGGGTGCAATCGGTCGAGAATCTTGAAGATGCTCTCACGAAGAGTTGTACCTCGCACAATGGAGTCATCAATGACGACAAGGTTGTCGACATAGGGCGTGAGTGAGCCGTAGGTAATGTCGTAGACGTGAGCGGCAAGATCGTTACGCTCGCTACCGCCAGAAATGAATGTACGTAGCTTTTTGTCCTTCCATACCACCTTTTCTATTCGTACGTCGTGGTCCAGCCGTCGTACACCATCCGTCATGCCGTGAAAAGCCACCTCTGCCGTATTGGGGATATACGAAAATACTGTATGCGTCACATCTCCCTCGATAGCCTGCATAATAGCGGGCGTAAGTTGTTCACCCAACTGCTTGCGTTCCAGATAAATGTCACGGTCGGAACCACGGCTGAAGTAGATACGCTCGAAGGAACAAGCACTCAGTTCCTGAGCAGGAAGAATCTGCTCGAAATGGCTTTTGCCACTCTTGCGGACGATGAGCGACTGGCCTGGCTTCAGTTCATGAATATCATCGGCCTGAAGGTCAAACGTTGTCTGGATGACAGGACGTTCTGAAGCCAGCACCACCACCTCGTCATCCTGATACCAGAATGCAGGCCTGATACCCCAGGGATCACGCATCGCAAACATCTCGCCGCTACCTGTCAGTCCACACATCACGTAACCGCCGTCATAGTGCGACATGGTGGTCTTGAGCACGTTTGCCATCTCCACATGACTGTCGATATAGTCCGTGATGTCCGTACCTTCCAAACCTTGTTCCTTAGCCTCTGTGAAGAGTCTTTCCACTTCACGGTCCAGCCGATGCCCCATCAGTTCAAGTGTGATATACGAATCACCATAGATACGAGGCGACTGCCCCTGAGCGGTCAGGAATTGAAACACCTCATCAATATTTGTCATATTGAAGTTGCCGCACAGGCAAAGGTTCTTGGCACGCCAATTGTTGCGGCGCAAGAAGGGATGAACGTACAGCAGTCCGCTCTTGCCTGTAGTCGAGTAGCGCAGGTGCCCCATATAGAGCTGCCCTTCAAACGACTTGTCCACGTGCTTGAACACTTCTGTAATGGCGTCCTTGCCCTCAGCCTTCTCGCGGAACATATATTCCTGGCCTGCCGGAGCGTCAAGGTTGACGCAAGCAACGCCAGCACCCTCCTGTCCGCGGTTGTGCTGCTTCTCCATCATCAGATAGAGTTTGTTCAACCCATACCTCCACGTACCGTACTTCCGCTCATAATAGCTGAGCGGCTTCAGCAGGCGAATCATCGCCACGCCGCACTCATGCTTTAATTCTTCCATACATTTATTTTTTTAGACAAGCCTTCATGAAGTCCATGAACAACGGATGCGGATGCAACACCGTTGACGAATATTCCGGATGGAATTGTGTGCCGATGAACCAGCGCTTGTCTGGTATCTCAACAATTTCCACAAGATTGGCAACAGGATTGATGCCCACGCACTTCATACCCGCAGCCTCGTACTCCTTCTGATAGCGGTTGTTGAACTCATAGCGATGGCGGTGCCTTTCGCGAATCAGCGTACCCTTGCCGTATGCCTCACAGGCGCGACTGCCTTCAACAAGTTCGCAGTCATAGGCACCCAGTCGCATGGTTCCACCCATCTGGGTGATACTCTTTTGCTCTTCCATGATGTCTATGACGTTGTGCGGTGTTTCCGGATCCATCTCCGCACTGTTGGCATCATGATATCCCAGTACGTTACGCGCAAACTCTATCACCATCATCTGCATACCCAGGCAGATGCCGAACGTGGGAATGTCGTTCCTGCGTCCATATTCCACGGCGACAATCTTCCCTTCTGTGCCACGCTGGCCGAAGCCTGGACAAATAACCATTCCCGCCATACCAGCTAACAGCGTATCGACATTCTCAGCTGTCAATTCCTCACTATTAATAAAATGTATGCGTGTCTTCACATCGTTATAAATACCTGCTAAGTTCAGGCTCTCCCGAATGCTCTTGTAGGCATCCTGCAGGTCGTATTTACCCACCAGTCCAACATGCACCTCACGGTTGGCATTGCGCTGCTTGTCAAGGAACGCGTGCCACGATGCCATAGCCGGAGTCTCACCAACAGGGATTCCTATCTTGCGCAGAATAGCTGCATCCAGCCCCTGCTTCTGCATGCTTACAGGCACTTCGTAGATGCTGGGCATGTCCTCGCTCTGTACCACGCATTCCAGGTCGACATTACAAAACGACGCCACCTTCATGCGCAGGGCATTGTCGAGGTGACGTTCGGTTCTGAGGACGAGAATATCGGGCTGGATACCCATACCCTGCAGTTCCTTTACCGAGTGCTGCGTAGGTTTGGTCTTCAGCTCGTCGGCAGCCTTCAAATAAGGTACATACGTCAGATGCACGCATACTGCATCGCGTCCCAATTGCCAGCGCAACTGACGGATGGCCTCCATGAACGGTGCACTCTCAATATCGCCGATGGTACCACCCACCTCGGTAATGACAAAGTCGAAAGCCTCTTGGGCGGGAGCAAATTCTTCACCCTTCACTCCTAACTCTTCACTTTGACGCAGCATTCTCCGCTTTATCTCGTCGGTGATGTGCGGCACCACCTGGATGGTCTTCCCCAGATAGTCGCCGCGTCGCTCTCGGTCGATGACGGTCTTGTAGATTCGACCCGTCGTGATGGAGTTGTTACGGGTGGTGTGAATACCCGTAAAGCGTTCGTAATGTCCCAGGTCGAGATCGGTTTCCATACCGTCCACCGTCACGTAGCACTCGCCGTGCTCATAGGGGTTCAGGGTCCCAGGGTCGATGTTGATGTAGGGATCGAACTTCTGGATGGTCACTTTGTACCCACGTGCCTGCAACAGTTTGCCGATTGAGGCGGAGATGATTCCCTTGCCTAACGAGGAAACCACTCCACCTGTGACGAAAATGTACTTTGTATCCATGCTATGTTGTTTTGAAGTTTGCTTATCTCTTAATTCCTAACTCTTTATTCTCTGTTTCTCCGCTATGTGCTCCTCATATTCCGCCAGTTCCCGTTCGCCGATGTGCGCCAGTCCGTAGTGCTCGTCGTGTTGCGAGAAATCAAGTCCCACCTTTTCACTGTACACCGAGACGCGCATGGGGATAAGCATGTCGATAAGCTTGTAACCCAGCCAGCTCATGCAGAAGGTATAGACAAATACAATGACGATGGCCAGCAGATGGTAGAGGAAAATCACAAAACCGTCCCACGTGCCAGCGATGAGTCCCTCCTGAATGAAGATACCCGTCAGCACCGTACCGAAGATACCGCCCGTGCCGTGGGTGGGGAACACATCGAGAGCATCGTCGATGCGGGAGTGCGAACGCCAATAGACGGCGACGTTACAGATGAGCGTGATGACAAAGGCGATGAAAATGCTCTGACCCACGGTGACATAACCAGCCGACGGCGTGATGGCCACCAGACCGACCACACAGCCCACCGCAGCACCCATCGCCGACGGTTTGCGACCGCGCAGACAGTCGAAGAATATCCACGTCATCATCGCCGTAGCCGAAGCGGTGTTCGTGTTCAGGAACGCCTTCACGGCTTGTCCGTCGGCATGCAGCGACGAACCTGCGTTGAAACCGAACCATCCCAACCATAGCATTGCCGCACCCAGCAGCACGAAGGGGATGTTAGCGGGTTCACTCTTGCGCGTCTCGGCCTTACGGCGTCCCAGGAAGATAGCTCCAGCCAACGCTGCGATACCTGAGGAGGCATGCACCACGATACCACCGGCGAAGTCGATGACACCCCACTTCATAAACAGTCCCTCAGGATGCCACGTCATGTGTGCCAGCGGACAGTAGATTACAAAGAAGAAGAACATCATGAAGAACATATAGGCCGAGAACCTCACGCGCTCAGCGAATGAACCTGTGATCAGCGACGGGGTGATGATGGCGAACTTCATCTGGAACAGGGCGAACAGTGCCAACGGGATGGTTGCGCCGCCCAGAACGTTGCCTGCCGGAGTAGTATAGACATCAGCACCAACACCGTGGAACATCGGGAACGTCATCGGATTACCAATCACACCGCCGATATCATCGCCAAAGCACAATGAGAAACCTATGACCACCCAGAGCACTGATATCAGTCCCATGGCGATAAACGACTGTAGCATCGTCGAGATCACATTCTTCGCACCCACCATACCGCCATAGAAGAACGACAGTCCGGGCGTCATCATCAATACGAAAATCGTGGCCGTAATCAGCCACGCCACGTCGGCCGCAGATATCACCGACCAATCACACTCAAAGGAGGGCTCCCCCACCGCCAGACCTGCAACGGCAATCAGTGTCATCGCCGTCATCAGGATTATCCATCTTTTCTTAATCTTCATACCTTATGTAGAATACTGTGTTGAATTTTTCGGCAAAAGTAATACATTTTGCATTAATAACCACAAAATTCACTTACTTTTTGATTGTTAAAAATCCAGTTGACTTACACATTGTAAAGTTTCCAATCAAACTTTCTTTCATTCTGCTAACGCTTTGGAGCAAAAACCTGTCATTTCGTTACAAATCGTCAAAAACCTAAAAAATAATCCCCTCTCCCGTGTCAGAGGCGGAAGAGGGGACGCGTACCTGGCGAAGATTACGGTTGCAGCGTGAAACCAAAAACCAGGTAAGCTTTCTGTGTACGTGGGTTCGCAATCACCTGTCCGAAGATGGGAATCGAGAACGAATCGGTGATCTTGATATCCTTCGTCGCCTTCAGCGCGAGGTTGGTGACAGAGAACCCTGATGTCCATTCATTGTAGAACGTCGTGGCATAGGGGACGACACCTACCGTGGCAGCCCAGTCGACCGTAGCCAGCTTGAACGGGACGTTAGCCTCGAAATAGCTGCTGTAGGCGCGCTTGCCATTCTTGTTCACACCGTCGTTGCCGGCGAAGTTCGTATACCACTGGAGCGATGCGAAACCGAAGTCGTAGCCGATGTTGGCCTCAAATACGTGGTTCGTCGAGTGGGCGTTGTACATAAAGTAGCGGTTGTCAGGGTCGAGACCGGCGTTGAACCAGTAGTCCGTAATACCGATGTTGAATCCGCCTGTGGTATAGGCGAGTGTCAGGTCGAACTCCTTCGTGTCCTCTGAATTGGTCAGTCCCACACTGCCCCACGCCGTCAGCGAGAAGCCTTTATAGCTAATACCGAGGGTGGGCTGCAAGGACACATCGCCCAAATCCTGGCCACGCCAGATATACTGGTTCACTACGTCGGCTGCGATAGCCGTTTCCACCTTATCCTGTGCCTCTACGGCTGTTGCTCCGAAGAGCAGCATAGCCGCGAGGGAATACAATCTGATTACCTTTTCCATAAAAACAATCTTTTTCATTATTAATACATTAATATTTAATACATCAGTTGTAGCAACTCTCTCCATGTTCGTAAATATCCAGACCTTCCTCTTCTACTCGTGCACCGACGCGCAGGCCATGCAGACGCTTGATGCCATAGAACAATGCGAATCCGCAGGCAGCAGCCCAGAGGTCGATGACCAGAACGCCAAAGCACTCAGCACCGAAGAATCCCCAGCCGTGACCGTAGAAGGCACCGTTAGAAGTAGACAGCAGACCTGTCATCAGCGTACCCAGGATACCGCAGACACCGTGTACTGACGAAGCACCCACAGGATCGTCGATGTGCAGCACGTGGTCGATGAACTCGATGGCAAAGACCAATACGATACCACAGACGAATCCGATGATGATGGCACCCATCGGCGATACGAGGTCACAGCCTGCCGTGATTCCTACGAGTCCGGCCAGCACGCCGTTCAGCGTCAGCGAGAGCGACGGTTTGCCATACTTGATCATCGTGAGGAACATCGTAGCCACACCACCGGCAGCAGCAGCAAGGTTCGTGGTCAGGAACACATGCGAGATGGCGATACGGTTCACCTCACCGCTTGCAGCCAGCTGCGAACCTGGGTTGAATCCGAACCAGCCAAGCCAGAGGATGAATACACCCAGAGCCGCCATCGTCAGGTTGTGACCAGGAATGGCACGGCTGGTGCCGTCTTTTGCATACTTGCCGATACGGGGACCCAGTGCCAGCGCACCAATCAGAGCCAGCACGCCACCCACGCTATGCACGATGGCAGAGCCTGCAAAGTCGTGGAACACGTCGCCAAACGTCTTCATCATAAAGCCGTCGGCAGCATCGCTGCAGAGCCAGCCGCCGCCCCAAGTCCAGTGACCCTCGATGGGGTAGATAATCAGAGAGATCACAGCGCTGTAAATCAGATACATTGAGAACTTCGTACGTTCAGCCATTGCGCCGCTGACGATGGTAGCGGAGGTGGCACAGAAGACAGTCTCAAAGATCAGGAAACCCTCTACGGGCAGGTCGCCCTCATAGAAACTCAGGTTGCCCCAGTTCGGCATGCCGACGAAACCACCAAGCACATCGCCGCCAAACATGAATCCAAAACCAAGGAAGAAGAACAGCAGTGAGCCAAACATGAAGTCCACAAAGTTCTTCATCAGGATGTTTGCCGTATTTTTCCCACGCGTGAAACCTGCTTCACACAGTGCAAAACCAGGCTGCATCCAGAAAACCAACATGGCTGCCAATAGCATCCATACTGTATCAAGTGATAATCCAATTTCGTTCATAATCCTGAAAATTTTAATTCTTAACTCCTAATTACTTCTTGTCTCTCAGCACGGTGTCTCCGTTCTCTCCCGTGCGAATGCTCCATGTGTCAATCATGTCGCTCACGAAGATGCGTCCATCTCCTACCTCGCCCGTATGGGCTACGCGGAGGATGACTTTCACAGTAGGCTCCACCAGCTGGTCGCGGCACACAATGGTCAGAGCCACACGCTCTATCACGTCCGTTGAGTATTGTACACCACGGTATATCCTTTCCTGACGGCTCTGTCCGATGCCATGTACGTTATGGTACTCAAACCAGTCGATGTCCGAGCTGAGCAAAGCCTCTTTGACCTCTTCAAACTTGGTCTTCCTGATAATTGCTTCAATTCTTTTCATACCCTTTTACCTTATTTATTATTACTAATCAAACCCTCTCATTGGGTTACACTTTGATAATTATCGAGTGCAAAGTTACGACATTTTGATAAATTCTCATTCATATTTCTTTCATTTTGTATGCAATTAGTTTGTTAAAGTGTCGTTTTGTAAACATTCAGCTACCATTTACACTCTTTTTGGTTACACTTTGTCTCAGAACACCCTCTTTTCGTTACAATCTGTCATTTCCTACAAAATAGTGTGCGTACACAACTCCACCGCCAGCAACACCTTGGACGGCACGTCCTGAGTTGTCGTTCACGTCACTTTTCACTTTCGCCTAAAAAACATTTGGTTTTTCCCTTACTTAATCGTATCTTTGCACACGAAAACGGCGATGATGCTCACGCATGATTGCCACCGAAACTATAAATTGACTATTTATGAAAAGAATGTTTCAATGGATTTGTGTCGCTGCCTTCATTGGTGGGATAATGTCATGGACATCATGTAAGTTGCGTAAAGACAACGCCCCATCGGTTGAGGCGTCGGAGTTTATACCCAAGGCGCCAGACTATAACGACGCGACCATGTGGGTGACTGTCGATGGCGATACTGACGGCACAGGAGCCGACATCTTCTACGTCGTATCAACGTGGGAGGAAGACTGGACGACGGAGGATGGCAGGATATGTCACTATGCCGACGTGTGGAACCAGGAACACCGCGAGCACATGGGGTCGCTGGAAAGCAAAAAGGTAGCAGCGTATATGTCGCCAGGCAACCGTTTCTTCGCCCCGTACTACCGTCACACAACCATTGACGCCTGGTTGACACAGAATGAAGATACCATCATGCGTCGAGAACGGTTGGCAATGGATGATGTCCGCGCAGCTTTCGACCACTTTCAGGCTCAACGAGATCAAAGCCGTCCATTCATCATTGTAGGCTTCAGTCAGGGCGGTCTGGCTGTGGTGGAACTGTTGAAGCACATCAATGACGAAACCTACCGCCAGTTGGCTGCGGCATACGTTCTAGGCTATAAGGTGACTGAACACGATATGGCACAGTGCAGCCACATACGTCCTGCCGAGAGTGAGACGGACACAGGTGTCACCATCTGCTACAATACGGTGAAGGATGTGAAGTACATCAAACCCATTACCTCCGCCTCCGACATCTGTATCAATCCCGTAAACTGGCGCACGGACGCCACACCCGCAACACTCCACGACACCATTACTGTCACCCTATCGCCTGCGTATCATGTCCTTGTAGTCACTGGCTACAGCGGCTCAGAGTATCCCCCCTACAAAGACTTCATCAATGTGGGCGACATCCACAGTTGCGAACCCTGGCTCTACAGTGAGTGCCTCGCGAAGAACATCGCCGTGAGAACTAAGAAGTGGCGTGAAAAGAATGGGAATTGATGCAATGGGTGGCAAAGAAAAGCATTTTAACTCATACAACCAGACAGGTGGCGGTTCACGCTGTTACGCAGTTACGCAGTTACTTTTCCGTCAGCGAAGTTTCATTACCGCTTGCGAAGCGTATCAACTTATCGACAGAGCAGACATACCAGAGCAGCTTCACTTACCACAGCGCAGTTTCACCTACCTATATATTTATATATATTATATATTA
>JAFVGN010000042.1 GCA_017474925.1 Prevotella sp.
ACAGCAGTTTGCCGTAGGCGCCGTGAAGCTCATCATGCAGGCCACGGGCGAGACCACCATCGATAACATGAACCGCGATGCCCGACTGGCATTCACCTCGAAGACCAAGGCGATGATCAAGAGCCTGACGGGTTCGGACTCTACCGACGACCCCGAGGGCACCGACAACGCCAGCGGCGGTGGCGCCAACGGCGGTGGTGAGAACACCGGCGGCAACGGCGGCACCAACGAGGGTGACAACACCCAGAACAGCGGCGGCGACAACACCGGCAACGGTGAGAACGACGACCCTGACAACGGTGACGACAACGGCGGAGGCGGTCTGCCCGGCGGTGGCGGCGGAGCAGAAGGCTAGGCTAAATTAGGAATTAGGAATTATGATTTGACCATTAGATCAAAACAAGGATTCTGATGACTAATACCTGAGGTACGAGGAGCGAGGAACGAGAATAGTCCGAGGGCAGAAAATCACCCGCAGAACATTTCTCCTTCCTCGTTACTCGTTCCTCGAATACTTCCTTCCTCTCGGACAACCTGAGGACATCGGCTATGCCGCCCTCTACCTGTCGTCGCCTGCCGGCAGTTACGTCAACGGTGTCTTCCTACCCGTTGATGCCGGAGCGTCAGAAGCATTCTGAGAAGTCCTGGCCACTATGACCCTCGCGTACCAAATATATTATAGGAGCTATTCAAAGATATCATAGTCTTTGTTGTATGCCGGGGAGTCAATAGACAGCAGGTTGAGTACGGAATGGAAGACATAGTGCTGTTCGAGGACTGCCGGCAATTCGCCTGCCGCGGGTTCCTGCCCGCTTGATGTCGGTTTGTAGGCCCTGAAATGGTCGGAAGTCCATACCAGGAACGGTATTTCATACTGCACTTCCGGGGCCAGACTCATAGGAAGGCCATGCATGAACATCCCCTTCTCGCCCAGCGATTCGCCGTGGTCGGAAACAAACAGCATGGCACTATGCCAGTCGGTCATCGCACGCAAGGTGTTGACAAGACTGTCCAGCAGGAAGTCGGTATAGCGAATGGTGTTGTCGTACGCATTGACCAGCATGCCGACATTTTTCTCACCTTCTTCAATATTCCTGGCCACAGGCTTGTAGACCTCAAACTCCTCAGGATACTTGTCGGCATATTTCGGACCGTGACTGGTGCTGGTATGCAGGATGATGAGTACTTTGTCCTTCTTGCTCGACTCTATGCGTTCACGAAGTCCCGCAAAGAGGATGGCGTCATAGCGGCCGTCCACGTCGGGATACCGGGCAGCAAGGTCCTGGTCGGTGAGGTATTCGTCAATATGGATGGGCGGCTCACCCCAGTTGTAGGTACGCCACGACACGTCAACACCCATACGGAAGGCATAGTTGGGCAGCAGCTCGTACAGCTCGTCGCTATTCTTAGGCTCCAGAATCGCCTTGGTGCCGGCTGTGGTATAGGTGGCACAGGAAGTGGCCTGATACACCTTCAGTCCTTCTTGACGCGACAACAGCGGATTGGTGTCGCGCTGGTAGCCGTAGAGCTGGAAATTGGCTTTGCGTGCAGACTCGCCGATGACGAGGACGACAACTGCCTTCTCATGGTCAGTAATCTTGCCGTCTGGGAGCTTGATTTCCTCTGCCTGTTCGTCATGATAACTGCTGGCGACGCGACAAGTATTCACCACGTATGACCACGGCTGCAGCAGTCCGCCCAGTTCCGTGTCGTGCTGGGTGATCCACAACGTCTGACCAAAATTCAGCAATGCCACGAGGAGGGTAAGCAGCAAGGCACTTCCGCAGCTGACAGCCATTCGCTTCGCGCTGCCGAAGACCACCGGCTGCAACAGGCAATACAAGGCGGGGAGAACGCCCAGGACCAAGATGAAGAGCCACATGCCCCCGCTGAAGAACGCTGAGGCTTCTGAGTAGCGGGTATTGAACACGTTCTCGATGGTCGTGGCATCGATGATGACGCTGTAGGTGAGGATGAAATAGACTGCCGTGGCATTGATGACGGAAAGGATGGCGAGCACGATACGACCCACAATCCTCGTCAACCATATCAAGAGATAAGTCATCATGAAGTTGACTGCCAACATGATGACCACCAAGGACGCGAGCAGGAAAAACTTCCCGCCCAGCGATGCATTTGTATTGTCAGTTACATATTGAAAGAACGGTATGTTGTACAGCAACAACGTCGCAATGCTCACGATGCACGAAAAAGCAAAGAGCGAAATCGGCCGTAAAAGTCTCTTTTTCATATGCCGTCATTGTTTTTGGTTTCACAATCTTTTTGCAAAAGTAAGAAAGAAATCTGATTTATCCAAATTTTTTGCGTTCCGCACGAATTAAAAAATAAAAAGGTCTGTTTTTGTTTGGTTCTTTGGCTGCTAATTTGTACCTTTGCAAACAGAATTTTATAAACCTAAACGAACAATATGGAAAGAACATGGAGATGGTTTGGCAAGAAAGACAAGATTACACTTGCCATGTTGAGACAAATTGGCGTTGAAGGCATCGTCACGGCTCTGCATGACGTACCCCTTGGCGAAGTATGGACACGCGAGAAGATACGCGACCTGCGCGAGTATATTGAAAGCTACGGCATGCGCTGGAGCGTGGTAGAGAGTCTGCCGGTTGTTGAGACCATCAAATACGGCGGTCCTGACCGTGACCACCAGATTGAAGTGTACAAGGAGTCGCTGCGCAACCTCTCGGCTGAGGGTATCCATTGCATCTGCTACAACTTCATGCCCGTACTGGACTGGGCCCGTACCGACCTGTTCCACACGAACCCCAACGGCTCGACGAACCTCTACTTCAACTATGCCGAGTTTGCCTACTTCGACATCTATATCCTGAAACGTGAAGGTGCGCGCGAGGAGTGGGCCCAGTTCCAGTTCCCCGCTGGCGTAGGCGAAGGCCGCAACGTGCTGGCAGAGTGCGACGAGCTGGCCAAGACCATGACACCCGAGAAGGACCACAAGCTCGTTGAGAATATCGTCATCAAGACGCAGGGTTTCGTCTCCGGCAACTTCAGCGAAAACGACGAGGCTCCCGTACAGAAGTTCCGCGAGTTCCTCGACCTGTACAAGGGCATTGACAAGAAGCAGCTGCGCGAGAACATGAAGTACTTCCTGGAGGCCATCATGCCCGTCTGCGAGGAGTGCAACATGAACATGTGCGTACACCCCGACGATCCCCCCATCGAGATTCTCGGCCTGCCCCGCATCGTCCGTACCGAAGAAGATATCAAGTGGTTCCTGGACGCCGTTCCCAACAAGCACAACGGTCTGACGTTCTGTGCAGGAAGCCTGTCGGCAGGAGCCTATAACAACGTGGTCGAGATGGCCAAGAAGTTCGCATCGCGCACCCACTTCGTTCACCTGCGCTCGTGCCACATCTTCCCCAACGGCGACTTCACCGAGGCTAGCCATCTGGGCGGACGTGCCGACATCATCGAGCTCTGCCGCATCTTCGAGCAGGAGAACCCACAGCTGCCCATGCGCGTGGACCACGGCATGACGTTCACCGACAATCCTGGCGGCATCATGGACGAGAGCAGCCACGGGCACAATGCCGGCTACACGCTTCTGGGACGCATGTTCGCCTTAGGACAGGTGCAGGGCATCCTTGCCACCGTTGACCGCGAGCAAGGCATAGAGTACAAACAACCTGGATTCTTCGATTAATTGATCAACACAGAGATACAGAGACACAGAGATAAAATATAGAGTATAAAAATAACCCTGTACCTCTGTATCTCTGTGTTGAATAAAACATCATTATTATGAAACTGAATGACATACTGAGCGGACAGTTTAATCCCGCAGAGTGGGAAGCCAAGGGGTATCTGCTTCCTAAATTTGACATCAAGGCCGTTCGCGAGAAGACAGCCAAAGAACCCACTTGGGTACACTTTGGCGGCGGAAACATCTTCCGTGCCTTCCCCGCAGCCATTCTGAACGATGCCCTGAACACCGGCAAGTACGACCGCGGCGTCATTGTGGCCGAGACGTTCGACTTCGAAGTGGTAGACAAGGCCTATACACCCTATAACAACCTGTCGTTGCTGGTCAGCCTGCAGTCTACGGGCACCATCGAGAAGAAGGTTATTGCCAGCGTGACAGAAGCCCTGAAGGCCGACCCGCAGTTCGCCGACTGGCAGCGACTTGTGGAAATATTCCGCAACCCGAGCCTCCAGATGATATCTTTCACCATCACCGAGAAGGGTTACACCTACAATGAAGCCGACCTGGCACGCGGACTCAGCCCGATGTTCGCCATGGGTAAGGTCTGCGCCTTGCTGTATGAGCGCTTCCAGGCAGGCAAGCTGCCCCTGACCGTACAGTCGATGGACAACTGCTCGCACAACGGCGACAAGGTTAAGGCAGGTGTCTTTGCCTACGCAGAGCGCTGGGCACAGGACGGACTCATCGACAAGGCTTTCCTAGACTACCTGAAGGACGAGACGAAGATCACCTTCCCCTGGTCGATGATTGACAAGATTACCCCGCGTCCGCACGAGAAGGTAAAGGAGATGCTGGCAGCTGACGGTTTCGAGGACAATAACTACATCGAGACCGAACGCCATACATTCACCGCTCCGTTTGTCAATGCTGAGGAAGTTCAGTACCTGGTCATCGAGGACAACTACACCAACGGCCGTCCCCCACTCGACCTCGGAGGTGCGCTCTATACCACACGCGACACCGTGGACAAGGTTGAGACCATGAAGGTGACAACGTGTCTGAACCCGCTGCATACGGCCATGAGCATCTACGGTTGCATGCTGGGCTATACCCTTATTTCGGCTGAGATGGCTGACGAGGACCTCCGTGCCTTTATCCAGAAGATTGGCTATATGGAGGCCATGCCCGTCGTGACAGACCCAGGCGTGCTGAATCCCTATGAATTCATTGGCGCCGTCATCAACCGCCGTCTGCCCAACCCCTTCATGCCCGACGCCCCACAGCGCATCGCCATGGACACCAGCCAGAAGCTGCCCATCCGTTTCGGCGAAACCATCAAGAAGTATATTGCACGCGGACTGGACATGAGCAACCTGCAACTGATTCCGTTGGTTTTGGCAGGCTATGCCCGCTACCTGAAGGGCATCAAGGACGACGGAACTGCCTTCGAGCCGTCTCCCGATCCTATGCTGGCCGAGCTGCAGGCCATCGTGGCACCCCTGGAGGTAGGCAAGGAAGAACAGGATTACAGTTGCCTGCGCCAGCTCTACAGCCGCAAAGACGTCTTCGGACTGGACCTCTACGAAGCAGGACTGGGAGAACAGATAGAAAGCATGGTAAAGGAACTGTTTGCAGGCAATGGTGCCGTGCGTAAGACCCTGCACAAGTATGTAGCTGCGAGATAATCAACCAATAATTAAAATATAGCAACTAAAAACTGGCAAAATTGTTAATTTTGTCAGTTTTTTCACGTTTAAAGCGTTAATTTCTAACTGTCGTTAAGAGTTGGGGGGAAAGTGTTAAATCAAGACAAAAAAGCGTGACATTTTGTCACTATTCCAATTTTTGCTCCTATCTTTGCAGCGAGAAAACAAAAATCGAATCAAATACAATAACATTAAGCAAAAACAACATGATTATGAAAAAGATTGTAAAGAGCTTTATGCCAGGCATGCTGATGCTGGTCGTAGCATTTTCAGCAGCATCGTGCAACAAAACACAAGCCGCCCCGTCGGCTCCTGCATCATCAGCAGCACCAGGACAACCTGTGGATCTGACTTATGCAGCCGAGAAGTCGCTGCCATCAGTAGTCTACATCAAGTCGGTCATCAACTCGAAGGTACAGACCGTAGAGTACTCCGATCCTTTTGAGGACTTCTTCTCTGACCCATTCGGCGGTTTCTTCGGACGCGGACAGGGAAATAACGGCAAGCGCCAGCGTCAGGTGCAGACCCCCAAGCGTGCCGCTGCAGGATCGGGCGTCATCATCTCGGCTGACGGATATATCGTCACCAACAACCACGTGGTGGACGGCGCCGACGAGCTGACCGTTACACTAAACGAGAACTCTAAGGAATACTCAGCCCGCGTCATCGGTGCCGACAAGACCACCGACTTGGCACTTATCAAGATTGACGCCAGTAATCTGCCTGCCATCGTCATCGCCAACTCTGACGACGTAAAGGTTGGTGAATGGGTGTTGGCCGTAGGTAACCCCTTGGGACTGAACAATACCGTCACAGCCGGCATCGTGTCGGCCAAGGCCCGTCAGATGGGTGGCGAGGGTGTCACTTCGATGATTCAGACCGATGCTGCCATCAATCAAGGCAATTCAGGCGGTGCGCTGGTGAACACCCGTGGTGAACTGATAGGTATTAACGCCATGCTGGCCTCACCCACAGGCTCGAACATCGGCTATGGCTTTGCCATCCCCACCGCCATTATGAATAAGGTAGTAGAGGATATCAAGAAATACGGTACCGTACAGCGTGCCATGATCGGAATCAGAGGCGGCGACGTCAGCAACTTCGTAGATGCTGAGAAGGAAAAAGGCAATGAGGTTGACATGGGTACTATGGAAGGTATCTATATTGCAGAGGTCACGGACGACGGCGCAGCAGCTGCTGCCGGCCTGCAGAAGGGCGACGTCATCATAGCCATCGACGGCCAGAAGGTCAAGAAATTCGGTGAGCTGCAAGGTATCATGGCTCAGAAGCGTCCCGGCGACAAGGTGGTCGTGAAGTATCTGCGCAACAAGAAAGAGAATACTGTAACGCTGACTCTGAAGAACGAGCAGGGTACGACGAAAGTAGTGAAGAATGCTGACATTGACGTGCTGGGCATCGATGTACGCCCCATTACCGACTCGCAGAAGAAACAGCTGGAAATCAGCTACGGACTGGAAGTACTGAAGGTTAATGGCGGCAAGATGAAAGATGCCGGCGTGCCCAAGGGATTCATTATCCAGACAGTAAACGACACTCCCATGCGCACCTTCGATGACTTGCAGGAGGCTGTCAAGGACGCCAAGGACCAAATGTTGGTCATCAAGGGAATGTATCCCACCGGCAAGCGAGGAGGCTTCGTGGTCTATCTGCAGAATGAATAAAAAGCAGAACGCACGTAAAAATTGAATAATTATTAAAAAAGTAAGGTATTCTTTTGGTTATTCCGAAAAAATGCCTTACTTTTGCATTGCTCTAAAAGAAACCACGAATGAGACAACTGAAAATCACCCGATCGATTACTAACCGCGAGAGCGAAGCTCTGGAAAAATACTTGTCAGAAATAGGCAAGGAAGAGTTGCTGTCGAGTGACGAAGAGGTGGAGTTGGCTCAGCGTATCCGAAAAGGTGATCAGGCAGCCCTGGAACGGTTGACAAAAGCCAATCTGCGTTTTGTGGTCAGCGTGGCCAAACAATACCAGAACCAGGGACTGGCACTCCCCGACCTCATCAATGAAGGCAACGTGGGACTCATCAAAGCTGCCGAGAAGTTCGATGAGACACGCGGATTCAAGTTCATATCGTATGCCGTGTGGTGGATCAGACAGAGCATCTTGCAGGCTATTGCCGAACAGAGCCGCATCGTCAGGCTGCCCCTGAACCAGGTAGGCTCGATGAACAAAATCAACCAACTACTGAACAAGTTTGAACAGGAGAACGAGCGCAGGCCCTCGCTCAACGAGATTTCGGAGCGCATAGACCTGCCAGAGGAGAAGATTGACGAGGCGATGCAGATTGGCGGCCGCCATGTGTCGATGGATGCGCCATTCGTTGACGGGGAAGACAACTCACTTCTGGACGTGCTGCCCAACGAGAACTCTCCTTCTGCCGACCGACAGTTGGTTGTGGAGTCGCTACGTGCCGAAATAGCCAATGCACTACTGATGCTGAACGAGCGCGAACGGAACATCATCACAGCATTCTACGGCATAGGAGAACCAGAAATGACGCTTGAGGAGATAGGCAACAAGTTCGGACTGACCCGTGAACGGGTACGCCAAATCAAGGAAAAGGCTATCAGGCGTCTGCGCGGTAACACGAAGAGCAAAATATTAAAAGCATATTTAGGAGAATGAAACTACTGAAGTTTATTTTATTAGCAACACTTGTTTTAACAGTTCAAGGAATTCATGCTAGACCTCTGAAAACCAATAGTATATACATGTTTGGCTTTTCAGCTTCCTTTAAGGATTCCATCGTCTATGTGACGGACATACAAAACGTACAAGGTGCATGGATTGATACCAAGAACAAATTCCTGATGGGACGTGAGCACTATTCGAGCCAGTTGAACAATTACCTGGCTGATTCGCTTAACATGCCAGGACGCGTCAGCATGGTTCTTTTCGCCACAAAGAAGAAAAAGGCAGAAAAGCTGTTTCTGAAACTGATGAAGAAATACAAGAAAGGTTACGAGATACGTTACTTGAACGCAACCGAATTCAAGTTTGATTCCGTAGACATGTCACCTGACAACCAATGAACGAGCACAAGATCATCAACGACCCCGTTTTCGGATTTATCAAAATAAAACACGGACTGCTGTACGACATCGTGCAGCATCCGTTGTTTCAGCGCCTAAACCGTATCAACCAGCTGGGACTGGCCTCGGCAGTTTATCCCGGAGCAAGGCATACGCGCTTCCAGCATTCACTCGGAGCATTCTACCTGATGACAGAGGCTGTGAAGTCGCTGCGCGAGAAAGGCGTATACATCTTCGACTCGGAAGCGGAAGCCGTACAAGCAGCCATCCTGATGCACGACATCGGACACGGACCATTTTCGCATGTCCTGGAAAACACCTTGATACACGGCGTCTCGCATGAAGACATAGGACTGATGATGATGGAGAAGATGAACCACGACCTCAGGGGACAGCTGGCATTGGCCATCAGCATCTTCAAGGACGAATATCCCAACAAAATTTTCCACCAGCTGATATCGTCACAACTAGATATGGACCGTCTGGACTATCTTCGACGGGACTCTTTCTATACAGGCGTGACGGAGGGTAACATCGGCTCTGCCCGCATCATCAAGATGCTGAATGTGAAAGACGACAGGCTGGTGGTCGACGCCAAGGGTATCTACTCGATAGAAAACTACCTGACAACCCGTCGGCTTATGTACTGGCAAGTGTATCTGCACAAGACCGCTGTCGGCTACGAGAAAATACTGGTAAACACGCTGACCAGGGCACGCGACCTGGTAAGGAAGGGGTATGATCTCTTTGCACCCCCTGCCCTGGCCTACTTCCTGCGGCACGACACCGTTGACAGCGAAAGGTCGCTGGAGATTTTTGCAGACTTGGACGATTCGGACATCTGGAGTTCGATGAAAGCGTGGAAACACTCCGACGACCCCATCTTGGCCACTCTGGCAACAGACATGACCGACCGTCACTTGTTCAAGGTAGAAATCAGCGAAGAACCTCCTTCAGAAGAGTATATCGACCAAATAGCCAGAAACATTGCCCAACGGATGAACATAGCCTACGAAGACACGCACTACATGATGAGCCTGACGGAAATTGGCAAGGACATGTACAACCCAGAAGACGACAGCATCGGGATTCTTTACAAAGATGGAACGATAAAAGACATCGCAGAAGCTTCAGAAATCTTAAATGTACAGCTGCTTTCCAAAAAAATCCGTAAATATTACCTTTGTTATCAACGTTTTTAAATAAAATTTAGTACCTTTGTGGACGTTTTATTAAACTTTGTCGAAATGATGGAATTTACAGCCAAACAAATAGCAGAATTTATTGGAGGCCACGTAGAAGGTAACGAACAGGCCACCGTCCACACCTTTGCGAAAATTGAAGAAGGGAAAGAAGGAGCAATAACCTTCCTCTCAAATCCTAAATACACCCAATACATCTACGACACCAAAGCCAGCATTGTGCTGGTAAACGACAACTTGGAGCTGGAACATCCTGTCAGCACTACGCTCATACGCGTTCCCAACGCCTATGAGAGCGTGGCCAAGCTGCTACAGCTGTATGCTTCGTCTCTGCCCAAGAAGACGGGGATTGACCCGCTGGCTTTTGTTTCGCCCTCTGCTCAGATTGGCAAAGATGTCTATATCGCTCCCTTCGCATACGTCGGAGAAGGAGTGAAAATAGGTGACGGAACACGTATCTTCCCCCATGTGACCATCTATGACGGATGCCAAATTGGGAAAAACGTCACCATACATGCCGGTGCGGTTATTGGTGCCGACGGTTTCGGCTTTGCCCCCAATACAGAAGGTTATGAAAAGATACCTCAGATAGGTATCGTCATCATTGAAGACAATGTTGAGATTGGTGCCAACACCTGTATAGACCGTTCTACCATGGGCCAGACAATCATCCACGAAGGTGTCAAACTGGACAACCTCATTCAGGTGGCACACAACTGCGAAATCGGCCAGAACACAGTTATGTCGGCACAGGCTGGCATGGCAGGTTCCACCAAAATCGGAGCATGGTGCATGGTTGGTGGACAGGCTGGCTTCTCCGGCCACATCCACGTAGCCGACAAAACCATGGTAGGTGCCCAATGTGGTGTCATCAACAACACCAAGGGCAACGGCGAAACGCTGATTGGATCGCCTGCCATGGACCCGAAGGATTTCTTCAAGGCCAAGGCCCTTTACCGCCGTTTGCCAGATATGTATAAGGAAATCAGCGCCCTCCGAAAAGAAATAGAAGAACTCAAGAAAAACAAATAATACGCCATATGAAACAAAAAACTCTAAAAGGCAGTTTTTCGCTCTTTGGAAAAGGACTGCATACAGGTTTAAATCTGACGGTAACATTCAACCCCGCAGCTGAAAACACCGGTTACAAGATACAACGCATAGACCTGGAAGGAGAACCCATCATCGATGCCATAGCAGAAAATGTGATTGACACCCAACGCGGTACAGTACTTGGCAAGGGAGAAGCTCGTGTGTCAACTGTGGAACATGGCCTCTCGGCACTCTATGCCTTAGGGATTGACAACTGTCTCATGCAGGTCAACGGACCAGAATTCCCCATTCTCGACGGATCAGCCATCCAGTATGTTGAAAAAATCAGGGAGGTGGGTGTAGAAGAACAGAATGCGCCCAAAGACTGGTACATCATCCGCAAGAAGATTGAAGTCAAGGACGACTCAACCGGTTCATGCATTACCATACTGCCAGACGAAGACTTTTCGATTACGGCCATGTGCTCATTCGAGTCGAAATTCATCAATTCGCAGTTTGCTACGCTCGACAATCCACAGGACTACCCGAAGGAGATTGCACCGGCAAGGACTTTCGTCTTTGTCAGAGACATAGAACCGTTGCTGCAGGCCAATCTCATCAAGGGCGGCGACTTGGACAATGCCATCGTGATGTACGAGCGGCAAATTTCCCAAGAACAGCTGGACAAACTGGCCGACATGCTCAAAGTTGAGCATCGCGATGCAACCGAACTGGGCTACATACAGCACAAGCCGCTGGTATGGGAGAACGAGTGTACGCGACACAAGCTGCTCGACATCATAGGCGACATGGCCCTGATTGGCAAACCCATCAAGGGACGTATTGTTGCCACGCGACCGGGACATACCATCAACAACAAGTTTGCCCGCCAGATACGGAAGGAGATCAGAAAGCATGAAATACAGGCACCTATCTATGACCCCAACGAAGAGCCTGTGATGGATGTGAACAAAATCAGGGAATTGCTGCCCCACCGCTATCCCATGCAGCTGGTGGACAAAGTCATATCGTTGGGCGCTAATACTATTGTGGGCATTAAGAATGTCACAGCCAACGAGCCTTTCTTCCAAGGTCATTTCCCCGAGGAGCCTGTCATGCCTGGAGTCCTGCAGATAGAAGCAATGGCACAATGCGGCGGCCTGCTGGTACTTAACACGCTGGAGGAGCCGGAACGGTGGAGCACCTATTTCATGAAAATAGACAACGTGAAGTTCCGCCAGAAGGTTGTACCGGGCGACACCCTGCTTTTCAAAGTAGACCTGTTGGCTCCTGTACGACATGGCATCTCGTCGATGAAAGGCTACATCTTCGTCGGAGACCATGTAGTGGCAGAGGCTACCTTCACAGCACAAATCGTTAAGAACAAATAAGAAAACATAGTTATATGAACCAGATACATCCCCTGGCAGTAGTAGACCCAACAGCCCAATTGGGAGACAACAACATCATTGGCCCGTTTTGTGTGATAGACAAAAATGTTGTCATTGGCGACAACAACAAGTTCCTGAACAATGTCACCATACACTTCGGCGCACGTATAGGCAATGGAAATGAATTCTTCCCAGGAGCTTCTATCTCTACTAAGCCTCAGGATCTGAAATTCAAGGGCGAGGAAACGACATGCGAGATTGGTGACAACAACAGTATCCGCGAGAATGTAACAATTAGCCGCGGCACCGCCTCGAAAGGCAAGACGGTAGTGGGCAACGGAAACTTGCTGATGGAGAATATGCATGTAGCCCACGACTGTGTTATCGGCAACGGCTGCATCATTGGAAACTCGACAAAATTTGCCGGAGAGGTGGTGATTGAAGATTTTGCCATCATCTCTGCAACCTGTCTCTTCCACCAGTTCTGCCGTGTGGGTAGCTACATCATGTTCCAAGGAGGCTCGCGTACGTCACAAGACATTCCTCCTTATGTCATTGCCGGCAAAGAACCTGTACGCTATGCCGGCGTCAACTTGATAGGGCTGCGCCGACGCGGTTTCCCGAACGAAACCATCGAAGCCATACACGATGCTTATCGCATCATTTATGCCCAAGGAGTGCTGAAGGACGGCATTGCCGAAGCACGGGCAAAATACCCTCAATCGAAAGAAGTGGAGTATATCTGCTCGTTTATCGAGAACTCTAAACGAGGCGTGATCAGATAATGTTAAAAGATGAGTTGTGAGTAGTGAGGGACAAACGCTAATAGTGATTACGGGACCGACAGCTGTGGGTAAGACTGATCTCACGATTGAGCTGGCACGACACTACGACATACCCATCATCAATGCCGATTCCCGACAGATTTATCGTGAACTAAAAATCGGTACTGCTGCCCCTTCAGAAGAACAGCTTCGACTAGCCAAGCACTACTTCGTAGGCAACAAAAGCATACATGACTACTACAACGCCTCGATGTACGAGCAAGACGTGCTGGAGCTGATGAAGGCACAACCCACACACTTCAACATTCTATCAGGCGGAAGCATGATGTACATTGATGCCGTGTGTAACGGAATTGACGACATACCGACTATCCGCGATGATATACGGGAACAAATGAAGCAACGCTACCAAGAAATGGGTTTGGAGGTCCTTTGTGAAGAACTGAAGAAACTGGATCCAGAACACTATGAAGTGGTAGACCGACAGAACCCACGGCGCGTCATACATGCTCTGGAGATATGCTACCAAACAGGACGTACCTATACTTCTTTCCGGAAACAGCAGCAAAAAGCCAGACCATTCCGCATAGTCAAGATAGGACTCAACCGGGAGCGTGAAGAACTCTACAACAGAATTAACCAGCGTGTGGACAAAATGATAGAAGACGGACTAGCTGAAGAGGCCGAAAGACTCTATCCTATGCGAGAACTCAATGCACTTAATACTGTGGGATACAAAGAGATGTTCGCCTATTTGGATGGACGCTGGACATTGGAAGAAGCCATAGAACGTATGAAAGGCAATACGCGACGCTACGCGCGCAAGCAACTGACATGGTTTAAGCGTGACCCACAGATGTGCTGGTTCCACCCTGACAACAAACAAGAAATACTGAAATACATTGCTCAATATGAATAAGTACGCGAACAAAATTGTCAACATCCACCACATAATATGGAAATGGTACAAGGGATTGTATCAAGGACGTCCTTGGTATGTTAAGACGAGTGTAGGCTTCGCTTCATTTATCATACTATTCCTGCTCTACCTCGTCATGGTCGACATCAACTTCTTGTGGCTTTTCGGCAAGTCGCCATCCATGCAAACCATCATGCATCCCAAGACCATTCAAGCCTCTGAGCTTTACAGCGCCGACGGACAGCTCATCGGAAAATACTTCAGCGAGAACCGTACCCCTGTAGAATATGAAGAAGTGGCCCCTGTATTCTGGCGGGCATTGATTGATACTGAGGATGAACGGTTCTATAAGCACTTCGGTATCGACTTCCAAGCCGTCTTTGCTGCATTGAAAGACTACATCGTACATCATGACGCTCGCGGAGCCTCCACGATCACCCAACAACTGGTCAAGAACATGTTCCGAGTACGAACAGAGTATTCTACGGGCTTGCTGGGCAATATCCCCGGGGTAAAGATGCTCATTATGAAAAGCAAAGAGTGGATTACAGCAGTTAAGATTGAGATGTTCTTTGACAAAAAGCAGATTCTGACCATGTATGCCAACACCGTGGACTTTGGTTCCAATGCTTTTGGCATCAAGACTGCCGCCAAGACTTATTTCGGAACGACACCCAAGCAACTTACTGCCGACCAGGCTGCAGTACTTGTCGGGCTGCTTAAGGCAACCACCTATTATAATCCCCGTATCAACCCAAAGAACGCATTGTCACGCCGAAATGTTGTACTGGGAAACATGCTGAAGCATAAGGACGTGACACAGGAAGAATACGACTCTCTGGCCGAGAAACCCATCAACCTTGACTACAATGTGGAGAACAACTATGACGGTCAGGCCCAGTATTTCCGCGAAGCCGTCAAGAACTATCTCAGGGCATGGTGCGACGACAACGGCTACGACCTATATAGGGACGGCCTGAAAATCTATACGACCATTGACACCCGTATGCAGAAATATGCCGAGCAGGCTGCCAACAAACAGATGCGCCAGGTACAGCGCAACTTCAACTCACATTGGGGAAATACCAATCCTTGGCAGGATGAACGGCATCAGGAGATTCCCAACTTCATTGAGGACCTGGCCAAGAAAACACCTTACTATAAATACCTGAACCAGAAATATGACGGAAACAAGGACTCTATAGACTATTATCTCAATCTGCCTCATCATGTGAAGCTTTTCGACTATGAGAACGGCACGATAGAAAAAGAGATTTCAACCCTTGACAGCATCCGCTATATGGAACATTTCATGCATTGCGGTTTTGTGTCGATAGAACCTCAGACAGGACATGTCAAGGCATGGGTTGGCGACATCGATTTCCGCACATGGAAATACGACAAAGTCACAGCCATGCGTCAGCCGGGATCTACCTTTAAGCTCTTTGTATACACAGAAGCCATGAACCAAGGGCTTACTCCCTGTGACCAACGCGTAGACTCCTACTTCGCCATGAAGGTCATGGACAAGGGCAAGGAAGTGACGTGGGCACCAACGAATGCGAACGGATACTTTACTGGCGACTCGATGCCACTCAAGGCAGCATTTGCACAAAGTATTAACAGCGTTGCAGTCAAATTAGGCCAAGAGGTTGGCATCAACCGCATAGTCAACACAGCTCATGCCATGGGTATCAAGTCTCGGCTTGACCCCACCCCATCGCTAACCCTTGGTAGTAGCGACGTCAACCTCTTAGAGCTGGTCAATGGCTATGCCACAGTAGCCAACGACGGCAAGATGCACGAACCTGTTCTTGTCACCCGTATTCTGGACCGTGACGGACAGGAAATATATACTGCGCCTACAGCAGAAACCCAAGCCATACCTTACCGTTCGGCATACCTCGTACAGCAACTGCTGCTGGGCGGACTTCGTGAACCCGGTGCTACGAGTATGAGTCTATGGGGTTATGTGGGAAAATACAATGATACTGAGTTTGGAGGAAAGACAGGCACATCGAACAACCACTCCGATGCCTGGTTTGTAGGGGTCAGCCCGCATCTAGTGGCTGGTGCCTGGGTAGGCGGAGAATACCGTTGTATCCACTTCCGTACAGGACAGTTAGGACAAGGGTCGCGTACTGCTCTGCCCATTTGTGGCTATTTCTTTGAATCGGTATTGGGCGACCCTGCTTTCAAGCAATACCACGGTAAGTTCGGCAAACCCAAGGATGCTGACGTACGTGCTGAGATGTACACCTGTGCCAGCTATTACCACCGACGCGATACAGACTCTATTGCAACTGACAGCCTGGCGATAGAACAGGAAATGGAAATGGTACTTGACGAGTTCGGCAACGAGGTTATCAGGCCCAAGGAACATAAAGAGGAAGGTAGGCAACAGCCGCAACCCGATGAACCACAGGCTGCAACAGAGCCTAAAGAAGCAGAAGACTGAATTCCGAAATATTGAATACTGAGACAGAACAGATAGATCTTAACAATCAAGAGTGGCAACAGGCACTTCAGATTATCCAGACCACCCGTCGCTCGCTATTCCTTACAGGGAAGGCGGGGACGGGTAAGTCCACTTTTCTACGCTATGTCGCCCAACATACCCAAAAGAAGCATGTCATATTGGCACCAACTGGTATCGCGGCTATTAACGCAGGAGGACAGACACTACATTCGTTCTTCAAGTTACCCTTTCATCCTCTACTGCCCAACGACTCACGCTATTCGCCTCGAAACATCCGCAAAACTCTCAAGTATAGCGGTATCACACTACAGCTTTTGCGCGAATTGGAACTCATTATCATTGACGAGATTTCAATGGTACGTGCAGACATTATTGACTTCATTGACAAGGTGCTACGCATCTATTGCCGCAATATGCGAGAACCTTTCGGTGGAAAGCAGCTACTCCTTGTAGGCGATATCTTCCAGCTGGAGCCGGTCATCAAGGAAGAAGAATGGCGACTATTGCAGCCTTTCTATGCCTCAGCTTACTTCTTCTCTGCCAAGGTATGGCAACAGATGCAGCTTGTCAGCATCGAATTACGCAAAGTGTACCGGCAAAACGACAGCCAGTTCATAGCACTCCTGGACCGCATCCGTCAGAACCAAGCTACCGACAATGACCTGCAGGCCATTAATTCGAGATACAATAGCTCTAAAGATTCCGCGTCTTCCAAGGGAGAATCCGACCGATATTTGGAAATAACCCTCGCCACCCGCCGCGACACGGTAGACTGGATTAACGAACAGCACCTTAACAAGTTGGATGGTAGCGTCACAATATTTAAAGGGACTATCAAAGGAGAATTTCCACTTTCCTCCCTACCCGCTCCCATGGATTTGGAGCTGAAACCTGGGGCACAGGTTATCTTTACCCGCAACGACAAGGAAAAACGATGGGTAAACGGCACTATCGGCATTGTCACAGGCATTGACCAGGAAGAAGGCATCATCGGAGTGTGTGATGAAGATGGAAATGAGTATGATGTGGGCGAGGAACTATGGGAAAACATGCGCTACACCTTTAACGAAAAAGAACAGAAGATAGAAGAAGAACTCCTTGGGACTTTCCAGCAGTTTCCACTACGCTTGGCTTGGGCCATCACCGTACATAAGAGCCAAGGACTCACCTTCCGTCAGGTCAAAATTGACTTCTCTGGTGGTGGAGCCTTTGCCGGGGGGCAAACCTATGTTGCCTTGTCGCGCTGCACTTCTCTCAAGGGCATTACCCTAGAAGAACCTATTAGGCACTCTGACATCTTCGTACGTCCAGAAGTCATTGCATTTGCCCAACGATACAACGACGGTCAGCTCATGCGCAGGGCCATCTATGAAAGTAAGGCTGACCGTGAATACCATGATGCCATTGAGGCTTTCGACCGTCAAGACTTCGATGCTTTCTTGAAGAACTTCTTCCTGGCCATTCACTCACGATACGACATTGAACAGCCTATCGTACAGCGCTATATTCGACGTAAGCTCAACATCATTAAGCGGCAACAGCAACAAATCAGCGAACTGGAGAACGACCTTCAACAGCAAAAAGATATGTTGAAACGGCTAGCGGCAGAATATGTCCTATTGGGAAAAGAATGCGAGGCAGAGCATATGAGCGAAGCCGCTATCCGCAACTACGAAAAGGCCCTTAGCCTGTATCCGGATGCCTACGAAGCCGAACGCCGCATCAAGAAGCTCAAGAAAAAAGTTAGTCAGACTCGTTAATCTGGTATTTTTTCTTGCGCTCGTGAGTAGCCTTTTGGGGAGTTGTACTGGGAGCAATTGACGAACGCGAAGCACGTACACCACGGTAACCATTCCAACGCTCATGTATCTTGCGGACATAGTCGACGGTCTCAGAACCTCGCATATAACCATACTTGACATCAGGATCATTATAATACTCCGGACGTGCCAACCCCAAGACAAATTCCTCGACATCAGCCCAACGGTGCGGGTTCTTTCCATGCTTTTGAGCCAAGGTCATGGCATCGCGGATATGGAAGTGACCGCCGTTATAGGCAGCAAGTACGAATTTCGTACGTTCTGAACGTTCGCGAATATCTGAAAAATTGTGCTCCAGCTCACCCAGATATTTGGCAGCAGCAGCGATATTTTGTTCTGGATTGAAGATATTGGCACGAGGTAAACCGAGATGGTCAGCTGTGGATGGCATAATCTGCATCAGGCCGCAAGCTCCAGCCCACGAACGAGCCTCGGGGTCGAAGGTTGACTCTTGATAGCATTGAGCTGCCATGAGTCGCCAATCCCATCTGATAGTGGAAGCATAACGCTGAAAGTAACCGTCGTAATGAGAGATGATACCACCGTCCCGATTCAACATAGGAGAAAAAACACGACGAGTGACACTCTTGTTGGAAAGCAGAAATTCTTCCTCTTTCTTAACCTCATCAACAAACTCGGGTTTATACCATTGGGACAATTCCCGTTTCAATTCATCCTTGTCACTACCGACAAGCCAGCCAATACCCTTTTTAGTCATGGGATAGCAAATAAGATCAGCCTCTCCGTCATCAAGACGACGAAGCATTTCCGCAGAATCACGACAAACTTCCATTCGAAGACTGACACCAATCTTGTCAGCAAAACGCTGAGCAAGCATGTATTGGGTTCCAAGGTGACGACCATGATAATCATAATAGGTTTCCGGACCTGTCATCGTAAGAGCTATGAGTTCGCCATTACGCTGGATATCGTCAAGGTCGAACTCGTCAGATACGGGTATAGTATCAGTAATTTGCCCCCAAGGAGTGATCACGGGGGCTGGCTTCTTGGAATCGCAGGCAGCAAACAACAAGAGAGCTATAGAATGGATAAATATACTTTTTATCTTCAATTTTGCTCGATTTTGGGTGCAAAGGTACGAAATAATGCACAATGCGCCATGCATAATCAAGATTATTTTAAACTTTCCGATGGTATTTGAATTATTTATCGTATATTTGCATGACAGAAAGTTACAGGAACATGATATTGGTATTCGGAGGGACAACAGAAGGCCGAAAGGCCGTAGAGGTGCTGGAAGAAGCCGGGCATGTGTATTATTATTCGACCAAGACCGGCGAACAGGACATTACACTTCACCATGGTATTCGCGTGGACGGCGCCATGGATGCAGACAAAATGGCATCATTCTTGCACGAGCACCACATACGTCTGCTGATAGACGCAGCACACCCCTTTGCCTTGCAGTTGCACCAGACCATTATTAAGACTGCGCAAGAGCTGGAGATTCCCATTATCCGCTACGAACGTATTTATCCAAAACGTGATTCCCGTCTGACATGGATCGACGATTACAGTCAGGTGCCAGCCGACATGAAAACACTTCTGGCAACGACTGGCGTACAAAGCATCAGCAAACTGAAACATCTGGAAACGCAGGGGGTTCATGTAATATACCGTATCTTACCTCGACTGTCATCTATATCATTGGCTAAAAAGCAGGGAGCTAACGAGAAGCAACTATGCTATTACTCTGGAAACATAGCATCCAACGGAAGTTTTATGTGTCAGGGAGAACCTATTGAAGCAGATGCTATCCTAATGAAGGAGAGTGGACTATCAGGCGGTTTCCAAGAGAAAGTCGATAATGCTCTTTCTAAAGGAATGCGCGTCATCGTACTGAAACGACCTCAATGGTCGACAAACAAGGTTGCGTTTACAACGGTCAATGGTCCATATGGATTACGCCGGGCGGTAGAACAATTGCTACCCGACTTCTTTCCCTTAAAAAGCGGGCTTACAACAGGTACCTGTGCAACAGCAGCAGCCATTGCCGCTACCATACGACTCGTCAAGAATGAAATGCCTAAAGAAGTTCCAGTACGCTTGCCAAACGGTGAAACTATCAATATCGCCGTAAGCTATGGTGCAGACTATGCATACTGTATCAAACAGGCAGGCGACGATCCAGATGTAACAGACGGTATTGAGATAAGAGCTTCTGTCAGGGATAGCGACCACTTCGAAATAAACGGAGGTTATGGCGTGGGCAGGTTTACACTTCCTGGTTTTGACTATCCACCTGGCGAAGCAGCCATCAACCGAAGTCCACGTCAGATGATGCGTGAGAACATCAAAGAGAATGTTGCTGTTACCATCATTGTTCCTGACGGCGAAGAAGTTGCGAGAAAGACTTTCAATCCAAGACTGGGCATAGTAGGCGGTATCTCGATTATCGGGGTTTCTGGTATCGTCAAGCCCTTCAGCGAAGAGGCTTTCATTAACAGCATCCGCAAATGCATGGAGGTGGCTAAAGCCAGCGGTACTGACCGTGTAGTCATCAACAGTGGTGCCAAAAGTGAACGCTATGTTCGTACGCTCTATCCCTCCCTACCTTATCAAGCTTTTGTGGAATATGGCAACTACATTGGCGAAACATTGAAAATAGCAGAAGAGAATGGCATCGGGCATATTATTTTAGGTGTCATGTTGGGAAAAGCAGTCAAACTGGCAGAAGGTCATTTGGATACTCATAGTCGCCGCGTCACCATGAACCGTTCTTTCATCAAGCGAATGTTAGAGGAGGCTCATTGTGAAACAACAGCAGACTATACTCTTGCCCGCGAATTGTGGCAAGTAATTCCTAAAGAGAAGATTGAAGTTTTTTCCCACGTTGTCATCAGTCATTGCTACCAACATTGTAAACCGTTAGTACCACATGCAAAACTGACTATTCTGCTGATTGACGACGACGGAACAATACACTCGCTATAACAGGAGCACCGACAAGAGCCGTCACCGAATTGACGGGAAGTGCGCCCTCAAAACCAGGCATACGGGCAATAAAGTTACAAACCAATGCTAATGCTGCCCCGCAAAGAGCTGTTGCAGGCATCAACAGGCGATGGTCGCTGGTACGGAAAAGGGCACGTGCCAAATGGGGAACAGCCAAGCCAATGAACATGATTGGACCGCAATAAGCCGTGACAATAGCGACCAAGACACCCGAGCAGACAATGATGTACATACGGGTACGTCGGACATTAATACCAAGATTGGCAGCATAGCGGTCGCCAAGCAACATAAGGTTCATGGGTTTGACCAGCAAGAAACTTAATGGGAGCAAGATGCACATCAAAACAACAAAGAGTACCATCTGGTCACCAGAAACACGGCTGAAAGACCCCAATCCCCAAACCACAAAGGCTTTGACGTCCTCTTCGGGCGCCAGGAATTTCAGCACACCAATAATTGCATTAGCCATATAGCCCAACATGACACCTATTATTAATAATGTAACGTTGCCCTTAACCCGTTGGGAAATCCACACAATAAGCATCAAGACAGCCAATGCGCCTATTATAGCTGCCACCGAAATGGCGACATCGCCCAAATACCCCAGACGACTAAGAGCCACACCACCCAATTTGCCAGACAACAGGACGACGAAAGCCACACCAAGAGCCGAGCCATTACTAATTCCCAAGACAGAAGGACCTGCCAGAGGATTGCGAAAAACGGTCTGCATCTGCAGTCCGCTGACCGAGAGTCCTGCACCAGCAACAAAAGCTGTCAAAACCTGCGGAAGACGTGAGCTAAGGATGATATTTGTCCATATTTCCGATTGGCTGCCCATGCCTGTAAGGATGCTACAGACATCTGCCACCGGAATACGGACGGTACCTATAAGCAAATTGACCACCGCAAGGATGATGATGACCACACATGAAAGCAATGTCAACCAAAAAAAACGTCTCATTGCAACAATTGATAAAAAGTGGGTTGATAGTCGTCCTCTACAAATTCGGGATGAAAGATGGCCACAAAATCCTTGAGCAAAACATCGGGCTTCACCGGCGATATTTCATAATATGGCGTCTGCTTCATGTTACAGTAGATAACCTTGTGCTCCTTGAAAGCCTTGAACAAAGCATTGCGGGGTTCTGAGGCCTGAAGTGCCTCGTAGTTGAAATCGCCAGGATAGCTATTCAGTATGCGCCAATAGTCAGCATTGGCGGCAAGGGCATACATCTGCTCGAACTCCAGATTCTCACCACCAGTCTCATTGTCTTGGATAACGTAATCGGCACCCGCATCGCGGAAAATCTGTGCCAGATAGTTCTTACCGCCAACAGCATGCCAGTTGCCATAATGCATCTCGCCGCTGGTGACAGTAGGACGCTGAATATCCTTACTTTCGATGATTTTCGCCTTCAACTCGTTATAACGCTTTTCTATGCCTGAGAACACCTTATTTGCCATATCTTCCTTGCCAATGAACATACCAACAAACTTCACCCACTCTGCCTGCCCCAATGGGTCAAGTTCCTTATATCCCAAATGAGGAACAAGGGTAATGCCCGTCTCGCTGATAGCATCATAGCCACCCCGTTTGGAAGGTGATATGAAAATGACATCTGGATTGGCAGCCAGCACCAACTCGGTATCAACATTACCCTCCATTCCTATCTTGACAATGGAACCGTCTTTAACACGCTGCATAATATCCTTGTCGAAGAGGTTCTTGGTTCCGGTGATACCCTTAATGACATCATGGGCATCAAGTATGGTGAAGTTAGATAGCTGTAAAGCCGTCATCAGAATGACACTCCGGATAGGAACAACTACCTTGGTATAGCCTTCAGGCACTACGGTTGTGGAAGAACGAACCAAGGCAAAACGATCTTTCTTACCAACCGTTAACAAGTGAATGCCAGCAGAATCGCGAACAATAAAACCTGTGGCGTACTTAACTTCTGGGCATGTCATGGCACTATCTGTCTGAAGAGCGTCTTGCACATCACCATGAGTCTGCCTACGTGAACTGCATGAGGCTAACAAAACCAGGAGCAATAGAAATGTATAATTCTTCATAAATAAAGATGGATGATATGAATAAAATAAAGCACGAAGACGGTTATGACAACCATAAGCACTTCAACAGAACGGTTGATGCGGATAGCTCGATGCATATCGTCTAATGTCAGCGGACGGTCGTTGGAACCAATATATGCTTTTTCGAACCTTTCACCAAAATAATCGTGAGGACCACCGAAACGACAGTCAAGGATTCCTGCTAGTGCTGCTTCTGGATAACCGCTATTGGGGCTGTCTTGCCCGCGGCCATACCACGTCACAGAGGGCAAAAGTCCAAAACGCCACGTCACAATAAGCATGAGCAATGCCGTAATTCGGGCAGGCAGGTAGTTGGCTATATCGTCAATATGGGCTGCCCAACAACCAAAGTCACGATAACGTGCCGTACGATAGCCTATCATAGAGTCAAGGGTATTGACCATCTTATATGCCATCATACCAGGTACCCCCAACAGCATATACCAAAGAAGTGGAGCTACTACTCCGTCACTCAAGTTCTCGGCAAGAGTTTCCAACGCTGCAGTACGAACCTCCTGTGCCGACAGCTGTGAAGTGTCACGACCTACGATGCGAGCAACCTGCATTCTACCCTCTTCCAACGAACGGTCGACAGCATAAAACACCTCACGAACTTCACGAACGAGTGTAGTTCCTGCCAAACAGTAGAACACACAAGCGGCACCTACACCCATTCCAAGGAATACATTAATGCCATAAAGCCAGTTCATCAAGAAGTAGAAGGACATATATACAAGTGCTATCAAAATGACAGCTGTCAAGGCGCCTTTGAAACGGCGGAAGCTTCCACTATTTAACCAACGCTCGCAAGTTGCTATCAACTTACCAAAAAAAACCACGGGATGTGGCAACCATGACGGGTCGCCGATAAAAAGGTCGGCAAGCCAACCTGCTAACAAGACAATGATTGCTTTCATGCCATAAGTATTTGTACGATACGCTCTGCTGTTCTTCCATCCCACCTGTCAGGCAATGTCCCCTGCTTCCAGCTTCCAGCTACAAGCTGGGTTAAAGATTTACGTAACAGGTCTGTATTTTCTCCCACCAGCAGATTTGTTCCTTCCTTGACAGTCTCCTGGTGCTCAGTATAACTATTCAGCGTAATACATGGAACTTTGTTGAATGTTGCCTCCTCAGCCACGTTTCCAGAATCTGTTATGATGCCCATAGCATGAGAAGTAAGATAGCCAAACTCAAGATAGCTAAGTGAGGATTGAAGGCTGAAGGCAGACGATTGAGGGTAATCATTCATCCAATCCTGTACTGCACGATAAGCAGGAGCACGAAGTGGAGCAATGACAGGAATGTTTCCTGCCACCTCGCTAATAACCGTCAGCATGCGCGTCAGATTCTCCTGGTCAGCCAATAAGGCTCGTCGATTGACCGTCAGCACCAGATATCGGCCATCGTCAATGCCACAAAGACATGCCGGACGCTGCCAACGCTTACTGTTGTAGCGAAGTGAATCCATCAGGATATTACCTACCATATAAATCTTGTGCATCTCGGCACCTTCGCGCGTAGCAATACTACTTGAACCAGAACCAGCCGTAAATAGCAAATCGCTTAAGCCATCAATTACCAATCTATTGACTTCTTTAGGCATACGAATATCGAACGAGCGTGTACCAGCTACGAGATGAACCAGTCTCAAACCTCTTTTCTTAGTCACAATGGCTGCAGCCATGGTCGATGCCAAATCATCGACAACAATGACGGTATCTGTTGTGTTTTGTTCCAAATAACGATCAAAAGAGGCCATGACACAACTGGTAAGCTCGTTCAGATTTTCACAATCCGCACCCAGAAAGACATCTGGACGTGGCATTTGCAAGTCGCTGAACAAAGAAGACTCCAATGTAGGGTCATCCACCGTACCTGCATATACCAACCGATAGCTGATGCCCTCAGTATGCCCTATGGCCCTGATGATGGGTGCCACCTTGACAAAGTTGGGACGTGCCCCAGTAAATATACATATTTTTTGTTCCATGGGTGCAAAATTAATAAAAAGTTTGGAGTTTGATGTTTATCGCTCAAAGAAAAATTAACTTATGACGACAAATTGGCAGAAAAAACAACTAAAAACCATATTTCTTCAAACTCAGAGCCCTTAACTCAAAACTTTTTTGTACCTTTGCACACGCTTAATAACAAATAAGGTATTAGAAAAAGATGATAACAGTCACAAACTTAGCAATTCAGTTTGGAAAAAAGACCCTTTACAAGGACGTTAATCTGAAGTTCACTAGTGGTAACATTTACGGCATCATCGGTGCAAATGGTGCTGGCAAATCAACATTGTTGCGCGCCATCAGCGGCGAATTGGAACCCAACAAGGGCACCATCGAGATGCAGCCGGGTGAGCGTCTATCTGTATTGGAACAAGACCATTTCAAATATGATGACTATTCAGTCATGAACACGGTGCTGATGGGACATCAGCCACTATGGCAGAACATGAAGGAACGTGAGGCACTCTATGCGAAAGCAGAGATGACAGAAGAAGACGGTGTACTCGCTGCAGATCTGGAGATGGCTTTCGCTGAGATGAACGGTTGGGAAGCAGAAAGTGAGGCTGCCCAACTTCTTCAGAACCTGGGTGTACAAGAGGGCCAACACTACAAACAGATGTCTGAGATTTCAAATAACGAAAAGGTTCGTGTTATGTTGGCCAAGGCTTTATTCGGACACCCCGACAATTTGCTGTTGGACGAGCCCACAAACGACCTTGACCTGGATACTGTCCAGTGGCTGGAGGAATATCTCTCCAACCTAGAGCAATGTGTTTTGGTCGTTTCGCACGATCGTCACTTCCTAGATGCTGTTTCCACCCAGACTGTAGACATAGACTTCGGTAAGGTGACATTGTTCTCAGGCAATTATTCATTCTGGTACGAATCGTCACAGTTGGCGCTACGCCAGGCACAGAACCAAAAGATGAAAGCCGATGAGAAGCGTAAGCAACTGGAAGAATTCATACGCAGGTTTTCTGCCAACGTAGCCAAGTCAAAGCAGACGACCTCGCGCAAGAAAATGCTCGAGAAACTAAACGTAGAAGAAATCACACCATCAACGCGCAAATATCCTGGTATCATATTCTCCATGGAGCGCGAACCTGGCACGCAAATTTTAGAAGTTGAAGGACTGAAAGCATTAGATGCTGACGGAACTGTGCTTTTCGACAATGTCAGTTTCACCATAGAGAAAGGGCAGAAGACAGTCTTCCTGTCGCATAATCCTAAAGCTATGACTGCACTATTTGAGATTATCAACGACAACCGTCAAGCTGATGCAGGAACCTATAAGTGGGGCGTAACCATCACTACCGCGTACTTACCACTGGACAATACGGAGTTCTTCCAGACGGAAATGAACTTGGTTGACTGGCTGAGCCAATACGGTACAGGCAATGAGGTGATGATGAAGTCATTCCTGGGTCGCATGCTCTTCAAGGAAGAAGACGTATTAAAACATGTCAATGTGCTCAGTGGTGGCGAGAAAATGCGCTGTATGATAGCACGCATGCAGCTGAAGAATGCAAACTGTCTAATACTGGACACTCCAACCAATCATCTGGATTTGGAGTCTATTCAGGCTTTCAACAACAACCTCATCTCATTCAAGGGCAACATTTTGTTCGCCTCACATGACCATGAGTTCATCAACACAGTGGCCGACCGCATCATTGAACTGACTCCCAAAGGAACTATTGACAAACTGACAACTTATGATGATTACATATACGATGAAGCTATCAAAGCAAAGAAAGCCGAGATGTATGCATAACATTGGCACAATTTTTGCAGTCAGGCACTAAAAATCAATATCGCTATGAAAGAAGAAGAAATAAAAAACATGGAAGAGGAAGAAAACCTCGATAGTGTAGAAAATGCCGAAGCTCAAGAGAATGCTGAAGCCCAAGAGAACGCAAAAAAATGCGAGTCAGAAACAGAAAAAGACCCGTTGGAGGCTGCGCAAGAAGAAATAGAACAGTTAAAAGACAAGTATCTTCGTTCTGTTGCAGAATTTGACAACTACCGAAAGCGTACGTTGAAGGAAAAGGCTGAACTGATATTAAACGGAGGCGAAAAAGCCGTTCTGGCTATTCTGCCCGTTATTGATGACATGGAACGTGCCATAGAAAACGGAAAGAAAACCGATGACCCCTGTGTACTGCGGGAAGGAATGGAACTCATCTACCAGAAATTCATAAAAGCTCTTGAAAGTCTTAGCGTGAAAAAAATTGACACAGATGGTACAGACTTCAACACAGACTTACACGAAGCCGTTGCCATGGTTCCTGGTATGGGCGACGATAAAAAAGGTAAAGTCATCGACTGCCTGCAAACAGGCTATCAACTGAACGATAAAGTAATTCGCCACGCAAAAGTGGCAGTAGGACAATAACACAAAAATGGCACAAAAAAGAGACTACTATGAGGTGCTTGGCGTAGACAAAAACGCCACAGAAGATCAAATTAAAAAGGCGTACCGCACCATCGCCATTAAATATCATCCTGACCGTAATCCCGGTAACAAAGAAGCCGAAGAAAAATTCAAGGAAGCTGCTGAGGCCTACGATGTATTGCATGACCCGCAGAAGCGACAGCAATATGACACCTTCGGATTCAGCAGTCCGGGAGGTTCCGGCGGATTCGGCGGATTCGGTGGAACATCTATGAACATGGACGACATTTTCTCCATGTTTGGCGACATCTTCGGTGGCCATGCAGGCTTTAGTGGTTTTGGTGGTGGTGGAAAGCGCGGTCCTCAGGTTCATCGTGGTAGCGACCTTCGACTGAAAGTGAGACTATCGCTGGACGAGATTGCCCACGGCGTTACCAAAAAGTTCAAAGTGCGCAAGGACATCACATGCTCACATTGTCACGGTACTGGTGCCGAGAATGGCAGCACAAATGAAACTTGTCCTACATGCCACGGTTCCGGCGTCATCACCCATACAACACAAAGCATTTTCGGAATGATGCAGACCCAAGGGGTTTGCCCCACTTGCGACGGTGAAGGCAGCATCATCAAAAACAAATGTAGCCACTGCCACGGAACAGGTGTAGAAAAGGGCGAAGAAGTTGTAGAAATCAAAATTCCTGCCGGTGTAGCGGAGGGCATGATTGTCAACGTCCCTGGAAAAGGCAATGCCGGACAGCACAAAGGTGTTAACGGCGATATACAAGTGTTTATCGAAGAGGAAGAAAACGACACCTTTATTCGTGACGACAACAACTTGATATACAATTTGTTGCTTGACTTCCCTACAGCGGCACTTGGCGGTGAAGTTGAAATACCAACCATAGAAGGAACCCGTCTGAAAGTAAAAATGGAACCAGGAACACAGCCTGGCAAAACCATGCGTCTGCGTGGAAAAGGTCTTCCTGCCGTTCAAGGCTATGGTCGTGGTAATGGCGACTTAGTGGTCAATGTCAGTGTGTATATCCCCAAGGAATTGTCACGCGAAGAAAAAGAAGCTATAGAAAACTTCCGCAACAGCGACAATTTCAAAGGCGATGTGGCTACAAAGCGAAGCATCTTCCAAAAATTTAAAAACTACTTCAGTTGAATGAATTACCAAGAGACCTGCGAGTATCTATACAACCAGCTGCCTATGTTTGAACGGCAAGGGGCATCAGGCTATAAGGAAGGGCTAAGTAACACACTTGCACTGGACGAACACTTTGGACACCCACACCAGTGCTATGCTACTATCCATGTTGGCGGAACCAACGGTAAGGGCAGCGTGTCACACACCCTTGCTTCCGTTCTTCAGGAATGTGGTTATCGCGTAGGTCTTTATACGTCACCCCACCTCGTAGACTTCAGTGAACGTATACGTATCAACGGAAAAGCTATCAGCGAGGAATACGTGGTTGATTTCGTGGAAAAGGAACGAGCCTTCTTTGAGCCACTCAAGCCATCTTTCTTCGAAATCACTACAGCTTTGGCTTTCAAGTATTTCCGTGACAGAGAAGTTGACATTGCCGTCATAGAAGTAGGACTGGGCGGACGATTAGACTGCACCAACATCATCACCCCTATTGTTTCCGTTATCACAAATATCAGTTTCGACCATACTCAATTTTTAGGAGACACGTTGGAAAAGATTGCCTCCGAGAAGGCTGGTATAATAAAAAAAGGCGTACCCGTCATCATCGGAGAGAGCAATAGCGAAACACGCCCTGTTTTCGAAGCCAAAGCAAGGGAGATGTGCACTCCAATAGTGTTTGCCGATGATGACCCCATTGTTATAAGTGCAGAATTCAAACCAGAAGGAGGCATCCATTACGTCACAAAGATGTTCGGCGAATTGGACGGTGACCTTGGTGGCTTGTACCAACCCAAAAACCTGAATACGGTGATGCATGTGCTGGAAGCATTAGTAAAACAAGGGTTTCTTAGCCAATACGACAACGAGAAAACTCACAAAACATGTCACTACGAGTTGCAGGAAAGCCTGAAGAACGTTGCTGCTAATACGGGGCTGATGGGACGTTGGCAAATAATCCAGACGTCTCCGCAGGTTATATGTGACACCGGCCATAACGTAGGAGGATGGCAATATCTGAGCCAACAACTCAAGGCTATCAGGTGCCATCAACTGCACATTGTATTTGGCATGGTCAACGACAAAGATATCAATGGTGTGCTTGAATTGCTTCCTGAGCATGCGATTTATTATTTCACACAACCCCACTCGCCAAGAGCAATGAATGCGACAACTTTGCAGTCCATGGCAGCCAGAAAGAATCTTTCTGGGAACACCTATCCTACTGTCCGTGAGGCATATAAAGCAGCTAAAAATGCAGCGACAAAGGAGGATTTTATTTTCGTTGGAGGTTCAAGTTATGTTGTTGGCGATTTCCTCAAAACTTGTATTTAGTTGTTTTTAACACTCCTGTAAACGTTTTTTTAAAGGTTTCCTTCGTCATTCTCGTTTTTTTTCGGTTACTTTGCAAATTAGAATTTTAGTAACTAAAAAATCAAACGTATATGGCTAACACAACGGAAAATGCGAATTTGTGTGGTCTGAATCGTAAAGATTTCCAGACCACAATTAACGGTAAGAAAACGGATCTCTACATTTTGAAGAACCGCAAAGGTTATGAAGTTGCGATCTCAAATTATGGAGGCGCTATTGTTGCTATTATGGTCCCAGACAAGGACGGTAACGTGGCCAATGTTATTGAAGGTCATGCCAATATCAAGCAGCTCACCAGCGGTGAAGAACCTTACCTCTCCACGCTGATAGGACGCTGGGGCAACCGTATCTGCAAAGGACAGTTCACCCTGAACGGCAAGGACTACCAACTGGCCTTGAACGATGGCCCTAACCATCTGCATGGTGGCGCCAAGGGGTTCAATTGTAAGGTTTGGGATGCCCGTCAGATGGGTCCTCGTTCATTGGCACTACACCGCATCTCCTCTTATGGTGAGGAAGGTTATACTGGCGAGCTCGACGTAACGGTAGAATTCACCTTCACTGATCTCAACGAGTTGGTGATTGAGTATTTGGCAACAACCAACAAGAAAACCATTGTCAACTTAACCCACCACGCATTCTTCTCATTGGCAGGTACGGCAGACCCAACTCCAGGAATTGACGACCTGATTTGCGAGATTAATGCAGACTTCTATCTTCCTACCGATGACACGGCTATACCTACTGGTGAAATCCTCAAGGTAGCAGGGACACCCTTCGATTTCCGTACGCCAAAATCTATTGGTCAGGAGATTGACGCTGACAATGAGCAGATTAAGTTCGGTCATGGCTATGACCACAACTATGTACTGAACAAGAAAGAAGAGGGAGAATTGAGTCTGGCTGCCAAGCTCACTGATCCAAAGAGCGGACGCACTCTGGAGTGCTATACCACAGAACCTGGTCTGCAACTCTATACAGGTAACTTCCTTAGTGATTACAAGGGTGCAAACGGAGCCACATTCCCACATCGTTCTGCAGTTTGTTTAGAGGCACAACACTTCCCCGACACTCCAAATCGTCCTTATTTCCCGTCTGTTGTGCTGAACCCTGGTCAGCAATATAAGCAAAAGACGATTTACCGTTTCGGCGTTAAACAATAAAGTTAAGGTGTTATCGCAAGCATTATAAAACTATGCAACAAAATCAAGCACAAAACTACACATTTGCACTCATTGTTGTGTTCATCGTATGTTTCCTCATCGGATTCATCACGACAATGAACAACTCCATGATTGACTTCTGCTCGAAGGCTTTCAACCTGTCAGCCCAGGAAGGACAGTATGTCAATTCCGCTTTCTACGGAGCCTACCTGTTGGCCATTCCTTTCTCGCTGTTGATGAGCAAGATTGGCTACAAGGCAACCCTCATTCTTGGTTTAGCCGTAGCCGGTATCGGCTTTGTTGTCAACTCATTAGGCATCGACTGGGCTATTGGCGCTAATGTCAGCGTCTACGCTATATTCTTGAGTTCCATGTGCCTGGTAGCAATGGGTGTGGTGATGCTACAGAACGTGGCAAATCCTTACGTCATGGTGTTGGGTAAGCCTGAGAGCAGCGCGTTCCGCATGACGCTGTCGCAGGCATTAAACTCAGTTGCGACGACCGTTGCACCTATTTTTATTACTAGTGTTATCCTGGCAGGAGAGATTCCGACTCCCGAGCTGGTGCCCGGCCCCTTCATGGGATTAGGCATCTTCACACTCTTCATCTGTCTGGTGCTGGTTTTCCTAAAGCTGCCGAAGATTGACGAAGGCGCCCAGAGCAAGGAATTCAACCAGCATCCTGCCGAGAAGAGCACCGTGTTTGCCTATCCTCACGTATGGCTGTGCGCACTGGGCATCTTCATGTATATGGGCGTTGAAATCGGCGTCCCCTCCATGCTGCCCTATCGTTTCCAGCTGTTAGGTGAAACCGATAGCAATACCGTAACGAGCTTCCTGGCCTTCTACTGGGGAGGCATGATGGTGGGCCGTTTCATCGGTGCAGGCATCCTTACCAAGTTCAAGCCCCGCATGGTGCTGTCCTGCTGCGTCAGCCTCGGTGCGCTGTGCATCCTGCTGTCACTCTTGTTCTCCAGCAGCATTATCGGTATCTGGTTTATGCTGGCTGCAGGTTTGTTCCATTCTGTCATGTGGCCACTCATCTTCAACCTGGGTCTGATGCACCTGGGCCGTCACACCAAGGCTGCCTCAGGTATCATCAATACCGGTGTTATCGGCGCAGCAGTTCTGATGCCCATCATGGGAGCCGTAGTCGATATTACAGGTGTCATCTTAGCCATGTGCATCATGTTCGTTTATTATGCTTACATCTTCTGGTTCTGCAACTGGGGTAGTTACATCGGCTTAGAAGACAGAAAGTAAGAAATCATACTATTATATACTAAACTACATTTACATTTATGATGGAAATTGAATTTGTAAGAAGCCGATTCATCAAGCATTTTGACGGAAAGACTGGAAATGTTTATGCCTCTCCTGGCCGTATTAATCTCATCGGCGAACATACCGACTACAATGGCGGCTTTGTATTCCCAGGCGCTGTTGACAAGGGTATTATGGCCGAGATACGCGCCAATGGCACAGAAGATACCGTCATGGCCTATGCCATTGACTTGAAAGACCGTGTCGACTTCAAACTCAGCGATCCCAACGGTCCCCGCGCCTCATGGGCTCGTTATATTTATGGTATAGCACTGGAAATGACAAAGTTGGGCGTTCCTGTCAAAGGATTTAACATTGCCTTTGCCGGAGACGTTCCCCTCGGTGCTGGCATGTCTTCAAGCGCAGCAATGGAGAGTTGCATCGCCTTCGGACTTAACGACATATTCGGTGATAATCAAGTAAGCCAATGGGATATGGTACTGGCTGGCCAGGCAACCGAGCATAACTACTGTGGGGTCAACTGCGGCATCATGGATCAATTTGCTTCTGTGTTCGGTAAGGCAGGCTGCCTGATGCGCCTCGACTGCCGTAGCCGTGAGTTCCAGTATTTCCCGTTCAAACCAGATGGTTATCGTTTAGTACTGCTTGACTCCGTCGTCAAGCACCAGTTAGCAGGCTCACCATATAATGACCGCCGCAACTCCTGCGAGAACGTTGTCAAGCACATTCAGGCCAAGCATCCTGATTGTAAGTTCGAGACTTTGCGCGACTGTACGTGGGAACAGCTTGATGAAGTTCGTTCCGAGGTTGGCGAAGAGGACTACAAGCGTGCCAAATTCGTGCTTGGTGAGAAAGACCGTGTGCTGGCAGTCTGCGATGCCCTCAACGATGGCGACTACGAAAAGGTTGGCGAAATGATGTACCAAACTCATGAAGGACTGTCCAAAGACTATGAGGTCAGTTGTGAAGAGCTTGATTTCCTCAATCAGATTGCCAAGGACAATGGAGTTACGGGCTCCCGTATCATGGGCGGCGGCTTCGGTGGCTGTACCATCAACTTGGTCCGTAACGACCTCTATAAGCAGTTTATTGCCGACGCCAAGAAGCGCTTCAATGAAAAGTACGGTCACGAACCGAAAGTCTACGACGTCGTAATTGGTGACGGATCACGCAAGGTGTGCTAATCCTTAATACATTTTAAGCTCAATTCCATCATCGTTTTCACTGATGTGGAATAATTCTTAAAAATGTGTAAAAAAGCACTGGGATAGAAAATTCTCAGTGTTTTTTTATGGTTATTATGGAAATAATGTGTAATTTTACACCCTAATTTAAAACTAACTAAAAACAATTCTTATACAATGAGTAACATGAAGAATTATTTTGCAGGTATGACAGTAGCTGTAGCACTGTTGTCTGCATGTGCATCTGGTGAGCAGAAGGCACTGACGGTATCAGGTCTTGACCCTGCCAAGTTTGACACTCTCATCAATGAGAAACCTGTCAAGCTCTACACCCTGAAAAATGCCAATGGCATGGAAGTATGCATTACAAACTATGGTGGCCGCGTAGTCAGCTTGGTTGTTCCCGACAAGGACGGCAAATCCACTGATGTGGTCTTGGGCTTCGACAACATCGCCCAATATGCTGACACACTGAACTCTCCTACTGACTATGGTTCAAGCGTAGGTCGTTATGCTAACCGCATCAAGGAAGCAACATTCACGCTGAACGACAGCACCTATTACCTAAAGAAGAACGACGGTCCCAACTGTCTGCACGGTGGTGGCACCACAGGTTGGATGAATCAAGTATATACAGCCGAACAAATTGGCGACTCCATCCTGAAGCTGACCATTGTGGCAGAAGATGGAGAAAACGGATTCCCCGGCAAAGTAAAAGCCATCACCACCTATACCGTCACTTCTGATAACACTCTGGACATCACTTGGGAGGCTGAAACCGATGAACCGACCATTATCAATCAAACCAATCATAACTATTATAACCTGAGCGGCAACTTCACCGAGCCTGGTTATGACATGGTGCTTTATGTGAATGCAGACAACTTCACACCTTCCGATAAGCTGTACATACCCACTGGTGAAATCAAGCCAGTAGATGGTACTCCCATGGATTTCCGCACACCCCATGCCATCGGCGACAGCATCAAGTCACAGTTCGATCAGATTCAGAATGCCTCTGGTTACGACCACAACTGGTGCCTCAACACCTATAAGGACGGCAAGGGTGACGACACGCAGGTCTGCGCAAGTCTCTACTCTCCCAAGACAGGTATCTTCATGGAGATGTACACAAACGAGCCCGGCGTTCAAGTATATAGTGGTAATTTCCAAGGTGTTGGCAACGAGGTGAACATCCAGCACAAGCACGGTCCTTATCCTCAGCATGTCAGCGTCTGCTTAGAGAGCCAGAAGTTCCCCGATAGTCCTAACAAGAAAGACTGGGTACAGCCTGTTCTCAATCCAGGCGAGAAGTATTTCAGCCATGCAGCCTACAAATTCTCTATCAAGTAATTAATAAACAAAAAAACATATTATGGCAATATTAGACTGGATCGTCATTGGCGTTTTCTGCTGTGCGTTGATTGGCGTTGTAGTTTGGGTCGTCTCACAGAAGAACGACAACTCGGCAGACTATTTCTTAGGTGGTAAAGATGCTACATGGGTAGCTATCGGTGCAAGTATCTTTGCTTCAAACATTGGTTCCGAACACCTCATCGGACTGGCAGGTGCCGGTGCTTCTTCCGGTATGGCTATGGCCCACTGGGAGATTCAAGGATGGATGATTCTGATTCTCGGCTGGGTGTTCGTTCCCTTTTATACCCGAAGTATGGTATACACGATGCCAGAATTTCTGGAGCGTCGATTCAACAAGCAGTCACGCACCATTCTGTCTGTTATTTCTCTGATATCCTATGTACTTACTAAGGTGGCCGTCACGGTTTATGCCGGTGGTCTCGTATTCCAGCAGGTCTTTGGTATCAAGGAACTCTGGGGCATCGATTTCTTCTGGATTGCCGCTATCGGACTGGTGGTCATCACCGCTCTTTATACTGTTTTCGGTGGTATGAAAAGCGTGCTTTATACCAGCGTACTCCAGACACCTATCCTGCTGCTGGGCTCACTCATCATCCTCGTATTAGGCCTCAAAGCCCTTGGTGGCTGGGATGAGATGATGGCAACCTGTTCTATCCAGACGGTCAACGAATATGGCGACCACATGACAAACCTGATGCGTGACCTACGCGATCCTCAGTATCCTTGGCTCGGCGCACTGGTGGGTTCTGCCGTCATCGGTTTCTGGTACTGGTGTACCGACCAGTTTATCGTACAACGTGTGCTCTCTGGCAAAGACGAGAAAGAAAGCCGCCGTGGTACCATCTTCGGTGCTTACCTGAAACTCTGTCCCGTATTCTTGTTCCTTATTCCCGGAATGATTGCCTACGCAATGAGTACCAAGGGTATCACACTGCCAAACGGTGAAGTATTCGTCCTGTCAACACCCGACGCTGCCTTCCCCACCCTTGTGGCAAAAATCCTGCCTGCCGGTGTGAAAGGTCTGGTGGTCTGCGGTATTCTGGCTGCCCTCATGTCGTCACTGGCCTCTCTGTTCAACTCTTCAGCCATGCTGTTCACCATCGACTTCTGGAAGCGCCTGAAGCCTGAGACTCCTGAGAAGCAGCTTGTACGCATCGGCCAAGTGGCTACTGTGGTCATTGTCGTCCTCGGCATCCTCTGGATTCCCATCATGCGCTCAGTAGGTGATGTGCTCTACAACTACTTGCAGGACGTTCAGTCGGTACTTGCTCCCGGCATTGCCTCTGCCTTCCTATTGGGTATCTGCTGGAAACGAGCATCTACAGAAGGTGGTATGTGGGGTCTGCTCTCCGGCATCATCATCGGTCTGACACGTCTGGGCGCCAAGGTTTACTATAGTAATGCCGTTGATGCTCCCGACAGCTGGTTCAAGGCTGTATTCTTCGACTTCAACTGGCTCTACTTCTGTGGTGTCATGCTTGTTGTCTGCTGTCTGATAGTTATCATCGTATCACTGCTCACGAAGGCTCCTGACGAACAAAAGATCCAGGGTCTCGTCTTTGGTACGTCGACTCCTGAGCAGCGTGCTGCTACGCGTGCATCTTGGAATAAGTGGGATATTATCCATAGCTTCATCATCCTTGGCATCACAGTCGCCTTCTACATCTATTTCTGGTAAACGCCCAAATGACATCATTTTATTTTGAGCATCAGAAAATCTTCTTAGCCGTCGATTGCATCATCTTCGGTTTTGATGACAACAAGCTAAAGATACTTATCGGTCGCCGGCAAATGGATCCTGGCCGTGGCGAATGGAGCCTCTACGGAGGTTTCGTTCGCAACGACGAGAGCATAGACGAGGCTGCCGACCGCACTCTCTATCAGCTGACGGGTATGCGCAATGTCTATATGCGTCAGGTGGGAGCATTCGGCAGCGTCAAACGCGACCCAGGCGAGCGGGTGGTATCAATTGCCTACTATGCCCTCATCAATGTCAAGGACTACGATGAGCATCTGCTGAAAGAGCATCAGGTTGAATGGGTTAACGTTGACGAAATGCCACATCTCTATTCCGACCACAACGTGATGGTGGAGAAAGCGCGCAAACTCATGCGCCAGAAGATGCATACCGAACCCGTAGGTTTCGAGCTCCTTCCCGACCTGTTCACGCTGACGCAACTCCAGCGACTGTATGAAGCAGTGAAAGGTGAGGAAGTCGATAAACGCAATTTCCGTAAGCGTATCAAGGACATGGACTTCATCGAAAAAACCGACCTCATCGACAAGGAGAGTTCTAAGCGTGGTGCCGCCTTCTATCGCTTCAATAAAAAAGTATATTCATTAGAACCCAATTTTAAACTGTAGAACATTATGTTAGAAGAACTGAAACAGAAAGTTTTCAAGGCCAACCTGGACCTTGTAAAACACAATCTCGTGATATTCACCTGGGGCAATGTCTCGGCTATCGACCGTGAGAAGGGCCTCGTAGTCATCAAGCCCTCTGGTGTCGAGTACGATGTCATGAAGGCCTCCGATATGGTCGTTGTCGACCTCGAGACAGGCAAGGTTGTGGAAGGCGAACTCAATCCTTCAAGCGACACACCGACACACCTTATATTATATAAGGCATTCCCTGAACTGGGTGGCATCGTCCACACCCACTCAACCTATGCCACGGCATGGGCTCAGGCTGGCAAAGACATTCCCAACATCGGCACTACCCATGCCGACTATTTCCACGACTGTATTCCCTGTACCGACTCCATGACGGCCGAACAGATGCCCGAGTACGAGAAGGAAACTGGCGTGGTCATTGTCAACCGTTTCAAAAAGGACAACATCAATCCTGTCCATACTCCCGCCGTCCTAGTCAAGAACCATGGTCCCTTTGCCTGGGGAAAGGATGCCGACCAAGCAGTCTACCATGCCGTTGTGGCTGAACAGGTTGCCAAGATGGCATTCGTTTCGTTCTGTGTCAATCCACAGACCACGATGAATCCTTTGCTCGTAGAGAAGCATTTCAGCCGCAAGCACGGTCCTAATGCCTACTATGGCCAGAAGAAAAAATAATACAGACTATTCATTAATTAAAAAAAAAACAGACTATGATTAAAGCATTCGAACAGTATGAGATTTGGTGGGTAACTGGTGCACAGCTCCTTTACGGAGGTGATGCAGTAGTTGCTGTTGATGGACACTCCAAGGAGATGGTCGACGGACTAAATGCCACTGGCATTATACCTATTAAGATAGTATATAAAGGCACTGCCAATAGCTCTAAGGAAGTTGAGCAGGTGATGCTCGCTGCCAACAACGACAACAAGTGCGTAGGCATCATCACTTGGATGCATACCTTCTCGCCCGCAAAAATGTGGATCAAAGGTCTTCAGGTACTCCATAAGCCACTGCTTCACTTCCACACACAGTACAACGCCGAGATACCCTGGGAAACCATGGACATGGACTTCATGAACTTGAACCAGAGTGCCCATGGCGACATCGAGTTCGGCCACATCTGCACACGCATGCGCGTTCCCCGCAAGGTTGTCTGCGGTTACTGGAAGGACGAGGCTGCACAGAAGCAGGTTGCCGTATGGGCACGCGTTGCCGCCGGCGTAGCTGACGCCCATAACGTACGCTGCCTCATGTTCGGCATGAACATGAACAATGTTGCCGTGACAGATGGTGACCGTGTAGAGTTCGAGCAGCGTCTGGGATACCATGTCGACTACTACCCTGTTTCGTCCGTCATGGACTACTGGAAAAAAGTCACCGATGCTGAGGTTGACGAACTCGTCGAGGCCTACAAGCAGGAGTACACCATCAAGATTGATGAGTCTGGCGAAGAGGTTTACTGGCAGAAGGTACGCAATGCCGCCAAGGCAGAGATAGCCTTGCGCCGCGTTCTCAAGGACGAAGGCGCTACAGCCTTCACCACCAACTTTGACGATTTGGGTGACGCCGACATCTCACAGCCCGATTTCTGTGGCTTCGACCAGATTCCTGGTCTGGCCTCACAGCGTCTCATGGCCGAGGGTATCGGCTTTGGTGCCGAGGGCGACTGGAAGACTGCCTGCCTCTACCGCACACTATGGGTCATCCAGCAGGGAATGCCTACTGGCTGCTCCTTCCTCGAGGACTACACGCTCAATTTCGCCGGCGACCGTTCATCATGCCTCCAGAGCCACATGCTCGAGGTTTGTCCGCTTATCGCCGTCGACAAACCCAAACTCGAAGTCCACTTCCTCGGCATCGGCATCCGCAAGGAGCAGACTGCCCGTCTGGTATTTACCTCAAAGGTTGGCCGCGGCATCAAAGCCACCGTTGTTGACCTCGGCAATCGTTTCCGCCTCATCAGCCAGGAGGTAGAGTGCATCGAGCCGAAACCCATGCCCAACCTGCCCGTGGCCAGCGCCCTTTGGGTACCGCAGCCTACGTTTGAGATTGGTGCTGGCGCATGGATCTTGGCCGGTGGCACCCACCACAGCGCCTTCTCCTACGACATCACCGAGGAATACTGGGAAGACTTCGCCGAGATGCTCGGCATCGAGTACGTCCGCATCAACAAGCAGACCAACACCTTCGATTTCAAGCAGACGCTCCGCAACAACGAGGTTTACTTCATGCTCAATAAGGCGCTGAAATAACAACTATTTGATTTTCTAATTTAAGATTATGACAGCAAAACAAATAATAGAAAGCGGTAAAGCCATCCTCGGTATCGAGTTTGGCTCTACCCGTATCAAAGCTGTTCTCATTGACGAGAACAACAAGCCCATTGCACAAGGTTCACACGAGTGGGAGAACCAGCTCGTTGACGGTCTTTGGACCTACTCTACCGAGGCCATTTGGTATGGACTGCAAGACTGCTATGCCGATTTGCGCAAGGATGTGCAGAAGCAATACGATTGCGAAATAGAGTCGCTTGCCGCCATTGGATTCTCTGCCATGATGCATGGCTACATGGCCTTCAACGAGAAGCAGGAGATTCTGGTACCCTTCCGCACATGGCGTAACACCAATACTGGCAAGGCCGCAGCCAAGCTTTCCGAGCTCTTCAACTACAACATTCCCTTGCGCTGGTCAATCTCCCACCTGTATGAGGCCATTCTCGACAACGAGGAGCATGTCAGCGATATCAAGTACTTAACAACCCTGGCAGGCTATGTCCACTGGCAGGTAACAGGGCAGTTCGTACTGGGTGTCGGCGACGCTTCGGGCATGATTCCTGTCGACCCCGCCACCAAGAGCTACGATGCCACCATGGTCAGCAAGTTCGATGAACTCATCGCTCCCTATGGTTTCACTTGGCACCTGCTTGACATACTGCCTCGTTCACTAAACGCAGGAGAAAATGCCGGTTTTCTGACACCTGAAGGTGCTAAGAAACTCGATGTCTCTGGTCATCTGAAAGCAGGCATTCCCCTGTGTCCTCCCGAAGGCGACGCAGGTACGGGCATGGTAGCCACTAACGCTGTCAAGCAACGCACGGGTAACGTCTCAGCCGGCACATCGTCGTTCTCGATGATAGTACTGGAGAAGCCGCTGTCCAAACCCTACGAGATGATTGATATGGTGACCACACCTGACGGCAGCCTCGTGGCCATGGTACACTGTAACAACTGTACCTCCGATATCAACGCCTGGGTAGGACTATTCAAGGAGTACCAGCAGCTGCTGGGTGTTCCCGTCGACATGAACGAGCTCTACGGCAAGCTTTTCAACAAAGCACTTGAGGGTGATGCTGACTGTGGCGGTCTGATGGCCTACAACTACGTATCAGGCGAACCGGTCACCGGTCTTGCCGATGGTCGTCCGCTCTTTGTCCGTTCTGCCAACGACAAGTTCAACCTGGCAAACTTCATGCGTGCCAACCTTTATGGAGCTATCGGCGTACTGAAGATTGGCAACGACATCCTCCTTAAGGAAGAACAGGTAAAGGTCGACCGTATCACAGGGCATGGCGGCTATTTTAAGACACCAGGTGTCGGTCAACGCATGCTGGCTGCTGCCCTCAACTCCCCCATCTCGGTCATGGAGACTGCTGGCGAAGGCGGCGCTTGGGGTATAGCCCTGTTGGCAGGTTTCGTCGTCAACAACCCCAAAGGTCTTAACCTCGCCGACTACCTCGAGGAGGTCATCTTCGCTGGTAACGCAGGTGTCAGCATAGCACCGACAGCCGAGGACGTTGCCGGCTTCGAGAAGTACATCGAGAACTACAAGCGCTGTCTGCCCGTCGAACAGTGTGCTGTCGACAACAAATAACACCACGCAGACATTGCAACCACTATTATTATAGTCGGCATGCGGAGATGTTTTCCGCAAGCCGACTTCTTTTTTTTTCAGTTTTTTATCTCCACAAGCTTCTATTTCAAGTTTTTTGCGTACATTTGTAGCATGAAACGGTTATTTGTAATAATTCTCGCCGTATGGCTGTACGCTGGTCCCTCTCTGGCTCAAGAACAGAAGCTGGAGATGACTCGTTCCGTTAAAAAGCTAGAGACATACATCGATACCATTACAAAAAGAGGGGTAGACAAGCGTTATATCGAAGTCCCAGCCAAACCCTGGCAAATCGTGCTCAAATACAATTGCAACGAGATGGACTTGATTTCTACGAGCATGGTGTCAGCCGAGAAAATGGCCATGCTTGGCATTAATGGCGTGAGTAACACCGAAGTTTCGTTCAACCCGAGGCTATCGACATCCATTGGAGTGTGGTTAGGCTACCGCGGCTACGGACTGGGCTACAGCTTTTCGATCACCGGCAATAACGGCCGTAATCTGGCCCTGAGTGTCAGTGGTTACAACTATGGTCTTAACTTGCGCTTACGCAAATTCACTACTGATAGACTCGATGCCCATATGTGGGGAAACGACGAATTTGGCCCCTATGACTTGTACGAAAAGGATGCAATGGCTTTCGATGACATTTCTGTCAACTCCCTCATTTTTGACGGATACTATTTGCTCAACGGCAAACGCTTTTCCTATTCAGCTGCCTACGACCAGTCGGTTAAGCAGATTCGGTCTGCAGGTTCCTTCGTGGCAGGTGCCATGTGGTTCCATACGTCGTTCAACATGTCCCAATGGCTCAATGCCCCCCTTGTCCAGCTCATGAGCAACATCGGCCGTGTCAAAATCGATGAAGGTGCCTTGGGTATGGGCTATGCCTACAACTGGGTACCTGCCAAGAACCTGTTGTTCAACGTCACGGCCATACCCATGCTGGTGTTATACAACCACACTAAGATGTATTTATACGAGTCCAACTACGATATTTTCCTCTCTGAAGGTGAAATCTCGCCCACTGGTAAGAAAGCCTATCCCGACGACTTGAACGACACTTCCTGGATGGACGATGTCATTCTCTACCAAACAGGTACAGCCGTCCGCCATAGCAAAGTGTCGTTTAATCTCGACGCCCATTTCTCCGTGGTCTACAACTGGAACAACTTCTATTTCAACATCAATGGCCAGTGGAACTACTTCCACAACAAGTTCGACGACAATAAGATCAAGCTTTACGACTGGTACATCAATGCCTTGATAGGCATCCGTCTCTGACGATGTACTCTTCATACATCATAAGGTAAATATACAATTTAAGGTATAACTAAACAGAAAACAACATGATGAGACTATTATCCACAACAATCGTTCTATTCGCCATGGCAACCTTGTCCATGGCAGGTGAAAACATCAAGGCCACGCTACATGCCGACCAAGGCAAGGAGAAAATCAATAAAGAGATTTATGGTCAGTTTGCCGAACACCTGGGTTCCTGTATCTACGGTGGCCTGTGGGTTGGGGAAAACTCCCCTATCCCCAATATCAAAGGCTATCGCAAAGATGTCTTCGAAGCCTTGAAGGCGTTGCAAGTTCCCGTCCTGCGCTGGCCTGGAGGCTGTTTCGCCGACGACTACCACTGGATGGACGGCATCGGACCTAAGGAGCAGCGTCCTTCTCTACGCAACAACAATTGGGGTGGCACCATCGAAGACAACTCTTTCGGTACACACGAGTTCCTCAACCTCTGCGAAATGCTGGGCTGCGAACCCTACATCAGCGGAAACGTAGGCTCAGGAACGGTGAAGGAGATGGCCCAGTGGGTGGAGTACATGACAAGCGATGGCGATACTCCGATGGCTCGTCTGCGCCGTCAGAACGGACGCGACAAGGCTTGGCATGTCAAATATTTCGGCATAGGCAACGAAGCATGGGGCTGTGGCGGCAACATGACCCCCGAATATTATTCCAACGAGTACCGCAAGTTCAACACCTACTTGCGCGACCAGCCCGGCAACCGTCTCTACCGCATTGCCAGCGGTGCCAGCGACTATGACTATAAGTGGACCGAGGTGCTCATGGAGAAAATCGGCCGTCAGATGCAGGCTGTCTCACTCCATTACTATACCTGCGCGGGCTGGGATGGTTCCAAGGGCTCTGCCATCCAGTTCGACACCGACCAATACTACTGGGCTCTGGCAAAGTGTCTCGAGATTGAGGAGGTCATCCAGAAACACAAGGCTATCATGGACAAAGCCGACCCAAAGAACTCCATTGGCCTTCTTGTCGACGAGTGGGGAACATGGTGGGACGAGGAACCGGGTACCATTGCCGGTCACCTCTATCAGCAGAACGCTCTGCGCGATGCCTTCGTCGCATCCCTGTCGCTCAACGTCTTCCATCGTCACACCGACCGCGTCAAGATGGCCAACATCGCCCAGGTCGTCAACGTCCTGCAGTCCATGATTCTCACCGACCAGCAGGGTACGGGCCACATGGTCCTCACCCCCACCTACCATGTGTTCCAGATGTACACTCCGTTCCAAGATGCTACCTATCTGCCCATCGACATCCATAGCGAGACTATCAAGGTGAGCAAGGCCTACTTCAAGGAGAAAGCCGATGACAAGACTGGCACACGCACCTTGCCCCTGCTCTCGGCATCGGCAGCACGTACTGCCGACGGCAACATCGTGGTGGCACTCACCAACGTGTCGCTCGACAAGTCCCAGGTCATCGACATAGTCCTCGAGGGCTTTACGGCGCGTCAGGTCTCTGGCCGCATTCTGACCTCAGGAAACGTTGCCGACTACAACGACTTCCAACATCCTGACAAGGTTGTGCCTGCGGAGTTCAAGGACGCCAAACTCAAGAAAGGAGTCCTCACCGTCAAGCTCCCCGCCAAGAGTCTTGTGGTGCTGACCCTCAACAACTGATAACCCATCTACACCCATGATATTGAATATAGGCAGGAAACGTAATGTCGCACTAGTACTGTCGAGTGGCGGTGCCCGTGGACTGGCTCACATCGGCGTCATCGAGGAACTCGAGTCGCAGGGTTTTCACATCACTTCCATTGCAGGGTCATCCATGGGCGCCCTCATTGGTGGCGTCTATGCTGCCGGCAAGCTCAAGGACTTCCGCGAGTGGATGAAGACCATCGACAAGCGCAAGATGGTCGAGCTCACCGACTTCTCATTCAGTCTTAACCACCTGGTCAAGGGCAACCGCATCATCGATGCCATCAAAGAAATCGTCCCCGACACACTTATCGAGGGCTTACCCATCCCCTACTGCGCCATAGCCACCGACTGGGAGAACGGACGCGAAGTGACCTTCCGCAAGGGAAGTCTCTTCGGTGCCATCCGTGCCAGCATCTCGCTACCGGTCTACTACGAGCCTGTACGCATCCACGACATGGTACTCATCGATGGCGGTATCGTCAACCCCATACCACTCAACAGGGTTGTCCGTCGTCGTGGCGACATTCTGGTGGGTGTCGATGTCAGCGGCCACGACTTCCAGGGCCAGAGCCAGCTACAGCGTTTCATTAAGCAACGTCGTCTGAAAGACAAGTCCCTGAGTCAGCTTATCATCAACAAGCTCATCCCCGACATGCCCGATTTCAATTACTACACTCTGCTGACACGCTCCAGCAGCATCATGATACGTCAGAACTCCAAACTCATGGCACAAGTGACAAAACCCGACATGCTCATCGACATCCAGCTCAAGCGCTATGGCACTTTCGATTACGACAAATCCGAGAAGCTCATAGCCTTAGGGCATCATTACGCACAAAAAGCCATTAATAAGTTTATAAAATAACTTAAAAAGGCTATTGTTTGGAAAATATTTTGTAAATTTGCAGATAGTTTGTCTATCAAGAGCAATAACACTTTATATCTAACAATAGATCAATTATTTTTATGAACGACAACAAAATTATGAATCTTGCAGCCGACAACATCCGTATCTTGGCTGCTTCAATGGTAGAAAAGGCAAAATCGGGTCACCCCGGCGGTGCCATGGGCGGTGCTGACTTCATCAACACCCTTTATTCCGAGTTCCTGGTCTATGATCCCGAGAATCCCGCATGGGAAGGTCGTGACCGTTTCTTCCTCGATCCCGGTCACATGGCTCCTATGCTCTACTCCCAGCTCTGCCTCATCGGCAAATACGAGTTGGAAGACCTGAAGAACCTGCGTCAGTGGGGTTCAGTAACTCCGGGTCACCCCGAGCGCGAACTCGCCCGTGGCATTGAGAATACCTCCGGTCCTCTCGGTCAGGGTCACACCTTCGCCGTCGGTGCCGCTATTGCCGCCAAGTTCCTCAAGGCCAAGCTCGGTGCCGAGGTCATGGGTCAGACCATCTATGCTTACATTTCCGACGGTGGCGTACAGGAGGAGATTTCTCAGGGTGCCGGACGTATTGCCGGTAATCTGGGACTCGACAACCTCATCATGTTCTACGACGCCAACGACATCCAGCTGTCCACCAAGACCGAGGTAGTGACCTGCGAGGACACCGCCAAGAAGTACGAGGCATGGGGCTGGTACGTTCAGAAGATTGACGGTAACGACGTCGACCAGATCCGCGAGGCTATCAAGAACGCTCAGGCAGAGAAGGAGCGTCCGAGCCTTATCATCGGACACTGTATCATGGGTAAGGGTGCCCGCAAGGCAGACAACAGCTCTTACGAGTCCAACTGTGCAACCCACGGTGCTCCTCTCGGTGGCGATGCCTACATCAACACCATGAAGAACCTTGGTGCTGATCCTGAGAACCCGTTCCAGATCTTCCCCGAAGTCAAGGAGCTTTACGCCAAGCGTGCTGAGGAGCTGAAGAAGATTGTTGCTGAGCGCTATGCTGCTAAGGCTGCTTGGGCCCAGGCAAATCCTGAGAAGGCTGCCCAGCTCGAGGAGTGGTTCAGCGGAAAGGCTCCCGTTATCGACTGGAGCAAGGTTGAGCAGAAGGCTGGCAGCGCTACTCGTAGTGCTTCTGCAGCTGTTCTCGGTCAGCTCGCTGAGCAGGTGCCCAACATGATTTGCGCATCAGCCGACCTGAGCAATTCAGATAATACCAACGGCTTCCTCAAGAAGACCAAGGACATCGTCCGCGGCGACTTCAGCGGTGCCTTCTTCGAGGCCGGCGTTGCCGAGCTCACCATGGCATGCTGCTGTATCGGTATGGCCCTCCACGGTGGTGTCATCCCCGCTTGCGGTACCTTCTTCGTATTCTCCGACTACATGAAGCCCGCCGTACGTATGGCTGCTCTTATGGAGCTCCCCGTCAAGTTCATCTGGACGCACGATGCATTCCGCGTAGGTGAGGATGGTCCTACCCACGAGCCCGTTGAGCAGGAGGCACAGATTCGCCTCATGGAGAAGCTGAAGAACCACCACGGCAAGAACTCCGTACTCGTTGTACGTCCTGCCGATGCCGAGGAGACCACCGTCTGCTGGCGCATGGCTATGGAAAACGTCGATACCCCAACCGCTCTCATCTTCTCACGTCAGAATATCGAGATGCTGCCCGAGGGCAACGACTACAGTCAGGCCACCAAGGGTGCTTACATCGTTGCTGGTTCAGACGAGAACTACGATGTCATCCTGCTGGCTTCTGGTTCTGAGGTTTCAACCCTCGAGGCTGGTGCCAAGCTGCTCCGCGAAGACGGTATCAAGGTTCGCATCGTCAGCGTACCTTCTGAGGGTCTCTTCCGCTCACAGAGTAAGGAGTATCAGCAGAGCGTTCTGCCCGCAGGCAAGAAGAAGTTCGGTCTGACCGCTGGTCTGCCCGTCAACCTCGAAGGTCTGGTAGGTGCCGACGGTACCGTTTGGGGTCTCGAGAGCTTCGGCTTCTCTGCTCCCTACAAGGTGCTCGACGAGAAGCTCGGCTTCACAGGCCAGAACGTCTACGATCAGGTCAAGGCACTGCTCAAATGAGTAATGAGAAATGAGAAATAAGAAAATATGGAAGTAAAAACCGTCGGTGTAGCCTGTGACCACGCAGGCTACCCATTGAAGAAATTCGTACTCCAGTATTTGGAAGAACACGGCTATCCCTACAAGGACTATGGCACGTGGAGTGACGCATCTGTCGACTACCCCGACTTCGGTCACGCACTGGCTGAAGGTATCGAGAGTGGCGAGGTCTATCCTGGCATTGGCATTTGCGGTTCCGGTGAAGGCATCAACATCACGCTCAACAAGCATCAGGGTGTCCGTGCCGGACTGTGCTGGATTCCTGAGATTGCCCATCTCATCCGTCAGCACAACGATGCTAACGTGCTCGTCATGCCCGGTCGTTTCATCGACAACAACATGGCCGCAAAAATCATGGACGAGTTCTTCACAGCCACCTTTGAAGGCGGCCGCCATCAAAAGCGCGTAGACAAGATTCCGGTTAAGTGAGCGGAATAAAAAATCTATTTTCTCATTCCCGAACGTGATGAAACTCGACCGAAGGTCAAGATTCCGGTTAAGTGAGCGGAATGAAATAATTATTCTTAAAAAAAGAATCCATAACGCATTGTTATGGATTTTTTTATGTACCTTCGCGCCCGTTATGAAAAAATTGTTGATTTTTACAGCTATATTCTGGGCGGTATTCGCCCTTCCCGCCCTGGCTGATGACCACGAGACGCCCAATTCCCAGCAAGCCCGTCGCATCTTCATGAGCATCTACGACAGGTTGTATGGCGACGAAGGCGGCAGTCTGCATTATAAGGTTAACATCATCGGCATCTACAAGACAGAGGGAACCATCTGGATGAAACAGAAGAAGAGCAAGTTCATTGACGAGAAGTATATCGCCTGGAACGACGACGTCACCTACTATCGCCTTGAGCGCAAGAAGAATCGCGTCACCATCTTCAATTCCCATTCCGATGAGCGCGACAAGTACGCTACCAAGTTCAAGTTCGAACCCTCCAACTACACCTACAGCATCAAGGATGAGAAAGACAATGGCCTTGCCATCACGCTGAAAGCCAAGAAGGGTGTGAAAGGCATCAAGGAAGCCCGTGTCATGTTAGACCGCAAGACCCACTACCCCACCTCCATCCGTATTAAAGTGGGTATCTTCCACACCACCATCAAGATTAGCGACTTCAAGTTAGGCGGCGTCGATGACAGCCTGTTCACCTTCCCTCGCCAACAATACAAGAACGTCGAATACGTAGACAAGCGATAATGTTTTTACGGCATGTCAAATAAGAAAGCTATCATTGTTGGTGCCAGTTCGGGTATAGGACTGGAGGTTGCGAAGCGGCTGCTTTCCGACGGATGGAACCTTGGAATAGCCGCACGACGCGAGGAACCGCTGCAAGCATTGAAGGCAACGGCTCCTGAGCGTATCGAAATCATGACCATTGACGTGACGAAGTCCGATGCAGAAGAACGGCTGTTATCATTAATCGACCAACTTGGAGGTATGGATCTCTATTTCCATGCTTCAGGCATCGGCAAGCAGAACCGCACGTTGGAACCAGACATCGAACTGAGCACGATGGAAACAAATGCCGTCGGCTTCACAAGGATGATTGGCACAGCATACAGGTATTTTGCCAAGAAAGGTGAAGGACATATTGCTGCCATCACATCGATTGCCGGCACAAAGGGACTTGGGCCTGCGCCTGCTTATTCTGCAACCAAGGCCCTACAAGCCACCTATTTGCAGGCATTGGAGCAACAAGCCCACCAAAGTAGACTGAACATCCGCTTCACCGATATACGTCCTGGTTTCGTTGACACGGCATTGCTCAGTGGTACGTTCAAATATCCTATGCTGATGAAACCAGAAGCCGTGGCACGTGACATTGTCAGCAGTATCATCAGCAAACGCCATATACGGGTAATCGATGCCCGTTATCGAGTGCTGACCTTCTTTTGGCGACTTATTCCCAACTGGATCTGGCGCAGGATGAAACTCTGAAAAGTCACACAAGGGCAGCTCCCTCAAAATTACACTATCGCACCTGCGTGCAAGTCTTCAATAGGAAAGATTAAGTCCCAATTTTTTCCCCATACGATATTTCCGTTCTCTATGCTGAAACGACTGAACTTTTTGGGATCAAGGTACTTGTTGTACTGTGGATGAGGATGGCGGCGGATAAAGCTGCCAACATCTATTATCTGTTTCGAATTATCGCTGAATGTCAGGCTGACTGTCAAGTTGCCTGTATTCTCTGCTTTGATAATGTGAATGTTATCCATATCGTATCCTCCTTACAATTTCTTCTTAATATTCGTACTACGTACACTTTGCTTCAACACAAAGAACTTTACCCATTTCTCGATAATGTTCTTGTGATATTTGCGAATGAAATCTTCTGCTGTCCGTTTGTCTTTTTCTGTCAATGGTTCTGCACCCTTCTTTTCTCTGACAGAAATACCAGCCAATGCTCCATTCATCATGATGATGTCAAAAATACTTTCCTTTCCACCATGTATTACATGGACATGAATTGGCTCATGCTCATTCGAGTAGAAATAGAATATAAAACCGAAATATTCGAATATCTTTGGCATAACAACTATTATTTGAAGGCAAAGATACAAAGAATAATTGAAGAATCCAAATAAAAGGGGTAAAAAGTAGGAAAGTAGGAAAGTAGGAAAGTGGACATTAAGGTATTTCTAAGGTAGATGATATAGAATAGAAATAAAATAGATTTTAAAGTAGTAATAATAATATTAATAATAAATAATAGTAGTAATACTACTACTAATATTAATAGTAATAATAATAGTATAATAATAAGAATTAAAAAAAACTTCTACTTATAATGTCTCTCTTCCGCACTCCGGGAAAATGCTTAATGTCCACTTTCCTACTTTCCTACTTTCCGCCTTTCTATTACCATGAATCTCCGATCGGTGAATCTTGGACTTTCAACCCAAGAAATAACGAGCCGTAATCTCATCGAGAGTGAGCCGTAATCTCGTCGAGGATGAGCCGTAATCTCATCAAAAACGGAGCCCAGCCTCATTACGCAATAAGCAGGGTATCAATAGGATCTCAATTACAAATATCTTTTTAAAATAAATCTTCAATATTTACGTTATATATACATATGAAACAGCACATTATCACATCCATTTTAGCTACGATGCTGATGGCAACGACGGCATCGGCACAGGAGAATCTTCAGCGGGGCGCAATAGCCTCGCAAGTAGAAAAGACGTTCACGACGGTGAAGGAGAATCCGATAACGAGCGTGAAGAACCAATGGCGGAGCGGCACCTGCTGGGCTTACGCCACGTTGGGATACTTCGAGAGCGAGATTCTGAGACAGACGGGTAGAACTTACGACCTGTGCGAGATGTTCGTGGTGAACAAGGATTATATGGACTGTGCCACACACTATGTGCGGATGCACGGCTATAGCCAGATTTCGCAGGGCGGGTCGTGCGACGATGTGCTGGAGGTGATTCAGAAGTACGGCATCTGTCCAGAGAACGCTATGCCGGCACCCGGCTCGCTGACGGGCGACTCGCTGGCCAACTTCAAGGTGTTCTTCCCTGAGCTGGAGAACAAGGTGAGCAGCATCGTGGTCAAGGATGCCAAGGCTCCCCTACCTCATTGGCAAGACAGCGTGCAGGCGGTCATCGAACGCTATTTGGGACGCTGTCCTGAGTCGTTCGTGTACGAGGGAAAGACGTACACACCGAAGTCGTTTGCCAAAAGCCTGGGCCTGAACCTCAATGAATACGTGAGCCTGACAAGCTACACGCACCATCCCTTTGACCAGTGGTTTGTCATCGAGGCTCCCTATAAATGGCGACTAAAGCCGAGTTTCAACATACCCATCGAACACCTGATGGACGTGCTGGACAAGGCGATAGACGCAGGCTACACGGTGGCTTGGGGAGGTGACGTATCAGGCGACTTCACGCGTACAGGACTGGCCATGCTGCCCGACAGCGTGCAGCCCACACAGCAGCTGCGACAGGAACAGTGGGACGACTGGCGCATGACGTACGACCACGTAATGCTTGTCTACGGAAAGGCTGTTGACGAACAGGGCAAGCCCTACTACATGGTGAAAAACTCATGGGGCGAGAGCGGACAGTACAAAGGCATCTGGTATATGTCGCGTGACTACATGGCGCTGAACACCACCTATCTGTTCCTAAACCGTAACGCCCTACCCCAGAACCTCCGAAAGGCCATCTATGGCCTATAGACGATAGGCTATACCGACAATGGCCGAACCCTTTGCCTGCGGCCTCACCTCTTACTTCTCTTTTCCATGATACTTCTTGCCGTTGCGGATATAGAGGCCGTGGGAGGGAGAAACAACGGGTCGCCCGTTCAAATCATACCATTGACTTTCCGAGCATTGATCCTTCATGGTTTCGCGGATGCCTACGGTCGCAGGGAGGTAAGCCTTGATTTGATTGAAAACACGCTGGGTGCGCACAGGGAAATACTGGTTACGCAGCCGCTTGTGTTCCTTTGTATAATGATTGTCGACGGTATAGAGTTCCCCAGCCCAAGCATAGGGATGGACGTCGCGGCGGTAGTCACCCCAGCGTGCCGCCTCGCAATAGAGGGCGGACGAGATGGTGTTGTAGAGACTGTCCCACACCTCGACAACGGAATGCTGGCCAAGCAGTCCATCGGCAGTAAGCACCTCTTTGGCACGATTCCAATAACGGGTGGCAAACTGCTGGTTCTTCAGCAGCTTGTTAAAAATGCCAGTGGGTGCATTAGCATTGTTCTTTTTGACGACATTCTCATCAGCACTATCGAAGATGAGTTCTGAGTCCCAGCAGAGGAAACGGAAGCCGGGAGCGCCCTGGGCATTGCTGCGGATGGCGTACCAGTTGTGGTAGTCCCAATCGGTGTTGCCGGCATACTGATTGATGAGCATATAGTCGATGAAATTGTCGACATCGAGAAGGTTTTCTACCTTGGAATAGGCTTCCGCGTCGCTGGGGGCTTTGCTGACCGCGTTGACAGCGGAGAGCAACTCGTTCCAACCATCGAGAGTTCCTTCGGAGGCCTCGATATGGTTTCCCCCCTCCTCTTCTATCTTGATGACATCGATGTCGGTCTTCTTGCCACCGAGATGGTCCTTGCCATACTGGTCGTCCACTCGCTCAGCGATGTTGTAGAGGCCCCAATACATGCCATTGAGAAAGAGGTGGACGTAGAGGGCGTTGACGCTGGTATGCCCCATCTTTCGTTGCATGCGGCGTGTCCAGACGTCACGGGTGTACTGCGCCTTGTTTCGATTGTCGCCCAGCCAGTGCTGCCAGGAATTGCCGAAATGGCAGCGCAGGACAAGCTGACTGAACTTGTCGGGTTCGCCGTCACCGAAGAGATTGTACTCCAAATCGGAAGGGCCATACTTCTTCTTGAACACCAGACGTATGGAGTGCTTGGGGTTCTTTTCGGCCAGACGACCATGGCCTCCGTGCAGCTTGACGCCACAATTGATGCTGAGGTCGTGGTGCTGGGGTCCGCCAAAGAGTTCGGCACTACAGGAACGCGTCCATCCGTTACCGGTATTGTCGCCCACAGGGGGACCGGTATAGATGTAGATGCCACCGATATCCTCGTTGTTCTCGTGACTGAAGAAGTTACCCTTGTCGGAAACAACGGAAAGGATGGGCAGTTGGCGCAGGCCCTCGATAATCTTGGGACGCAGCGTCTGGTCGTTGGTCATCTCGGGGTCCATCTCGTAGTCGGCAATAGCCGTACCACTTATCTCCGTGTACTTGCCCCATGTGTCGGGATAGCCCTCGGGATTGTTGGGTTGGCTCAGTACCGAACTGACAAAGATATAACTGGCAGTAAAACTGGCCGAGCACTCCCCGTCCTTCACTTCCACGGCGCGGAGCAGGGTCGTCTTGGTCAGTGTCAGCGAACCGGTGTAAAGGGTACTTTCCACTGTCGGCGTACTGCCGTCAGTGGTGTAATACACAACAGCAGCAGCATCGGTGGGCGTGATGGCCACGTTGATGCTGCTCTCATCATACAGCCCATGAGGCAGACTGAAGTGGGGCTGGGCCATGCCAGCAGTGACAGCCAGCATGGCAGTAATCCCCATCCATATCCTCTTCTTACTTGACATATACTTTCTTGGTCTTACCGTCAGCCGTACGGATGATGTTCAGTCCGCGCACCAATCCTTCATGGCGGCGACCAGACAAATCGTAGATCACAGCCGACTGGGTTCCGTCTTCATTCATCAGAGTGATGCCTGTCGGATCGACGCCATAGACCTGGCACGCCAAGAGCAGAAAATCGCCGGTACCGCCATTCTCACCTGTGAAGCTGATGATGTAGTTGCCAGCTTCCGTGACCGTAAAGGTCAACTCATGACGCTCTGCCGATGAGAGGTCAGTTGTCTTGTCTTCGTTGGCATTGGGCGCAGCGGTCAAGGCATCTGTCGATGCTATGGTGCTACCTGCGGCATTCAGGATACTTGCCTTGTAGTTCGGAGTTCCCTTCCATGCTGCCATGTTAAACGCCAGTTTGTAAGTTCCCGGTTCGAGTGTCAAAGGATAAGCTGCCTGACGACCATACTCGGCACAGTTGTCCAACCAATAGAGTGCCTTGCCCTGGAAGCCATTGAGACCATTGATGGTACGAGCGCCCTTTGAGTACATGGTGGGATACTCGTGAACCACGTTGCCTTCCTGCACACAGCGCCAACCGGGGGGAATCCTCAATGCACCCACTGAGGTGAAATCGAGTTTGTAATTGGAAATATCTTCGAACACAGGCTGTATCACCACATTGTCGTCGAACATCTGGAACGTTATCTTGGTGGCATCTGGCGTCACCTCTATAGTCTTCTCCATAGTGTAGTAGACACCATTGACGACACGCAATTCCTTCAGAGCACAACCCTCTTCGTGTTCTACGGTAAGGGTGACGGTCTGTCCCTCGACAGCCTCGCTGACATCGCTGGTCACCTTACCTAACGGGGCATCATAAACAACGACAAGGTACTTCTCGGGTTCGGCATCGGCAGGGGTATAGATAATCTGGTCGACGAACATGCTGATAGCATTCACGTTGTTCAGGCGCAGGTCGTTGACACCCTCATTCAGATGAGCCGTGAAAGTGGCCTTCTGCCAGTCGTTCTTTTCAGCCTTCTCAATATCGAAGGTCTTGGTCTCGCCATTCACGACAGCTTCCATCTTACCAGCGGTAGTCGTGTTACAGTAACGTACGGCAATGATATAGTCGCCGGCCTGCTTCAGTTCCAACTGGTGACGCAACGAGGCCTTCGTGTTGGTCCCGTTCAAAGCCATGTAGCCCAAAGCAGCGAACTCGTTCATATCATCGGTAACTCTACCGTTGGAAGTCGTGTAAATTCCAGAAATACCTTTGTAGTCCATATTCTCAGCCTCAATGACGATGGGCAGATGACTCTCGGCAGGTTGCTGGGGAATGGGCAGCGGACTGGTTGCTTCTGTGGCAGGACGACTGTTGTTGCCACCGCATTGGATAGTGACGTCTATCGCTCCCTTATGGCTTACCGTAAGGGTGAAAATACCATGCTCGGCATCCCAGTCTTTCGTAACCACGCTTGTTGCCGACTCCCGGTTCTGCTTGGTATAGGTCGGCTCTGCAGTGGCTCCCTTGATGGTGATGATATCCTTCACCAGTGTGGTAGTGTCCGTACGGAAGTTGTTCAGGTAGAGGTCGATGTGGTCGTTGTACTCACGGATGACACCGCTCGACAGCTTGCCGTAGTTCAGGATAATCGAGTCGCAGGTGTTGTAGTTCAGGGGAATGCGACCCTCGGCAGTTGTCTTGCCATTCAGATAGGAGTACGGGGTATAGGTGACCAGCTGGTTACCCATACGGGCTACAAAGAGGTCGCCCTTTGATATCTCAGGATACTGGGCATTGAACTCGTCCACTTTCTGCTGGATGGTGCTCCACTGCTGGTTACGCTTCGACTTCTGCACCTGCACGGGGATGCTCTTGGCCAGGTCGTCGTAGAGTTCCAGCGTCAGAGGAATGGTCGCATAGCGGCCTGTCTTCTTGAAGTAACAGTAGTTGGCCATGAACTGACCATTATAGGCCTGATAATAGCCACCATTGTAATAGGCGGTATTCATGGGATCATCCTGCTTGTAGATACCGTCATAGAGGTCAGCCCAGGTAGCATACTTGTCTTCGTCACTACCTGTACTCATATCGTTCACCACTACCACTTTCGTGCGGTCCACCACTTCCTTTCGGGTGGGAATGCGCAGCGTACCGTCAATGATTTTGCGGAACATATCCATCCAGATGGCTTTCATGTGGGGCGAAGCAGTCCAGTTGCGACGGGAATAGGTATCGACGGTTTTCTGACTGGTTTCGTAGAAGCCCTCTCCATAGTTATTGCCATTCTTCCATGTCAGCTCAGGAGCGTCCCAGACGGCACCGCCATTGATGCCCGTCTGTTCCATCACCGTACCGATACCGGCAGCACCAGGGTACTTGCACTTGCCTTCGCCCATCAGGTCGCTCATGGCACCTTCCCATCCGCAGTAGTCGTAGCGGACACCGTAGTTTTTGGCAAGACCGGAGATGAAGGGAGCAATCGTCACGCTCTCGTTATTGTAGAAACAGCTGGCGGTCGTATATTTATACAGCCACAAGATGGACTCGGGATACTTCTTGCAAGCCTCGAGCAGTCTCGGTTCATTCTTCATCTCACCGATGGGGTTCAGCGGGTGGCTCCAAATGTTACCGCAGAAGCTGACGGTCAGAAAACCGCCATACTTGTGGGACATCTCCACCAACTTGGCAAACAATGCCCAACGGGAGGCTGTCGTCGATGAACTCTTGTCTCCCGGCTCACCAAAGCCCCAGAACTGTTCGGCATAGTTCCATCCCAAGAAGTTGGGATAGCGTTTGAAGAAATACTCAAAAGTAACCAAATCATCATCCTGGATATGGGTATGTCCACCACTGGCAGGCTGGCAGGTAAACCACATGCCGTTCTTCTGACAGACAGAGCCCCAAGACTTATAAGTCCTCACGGCCGAACGGGGCTTGGTGTAGATGTTCTTCTCTTTATTGTATGAACACGACAGCGAGAGGTTCATACACACATAGGGCCTGATATCCTCGGGTATCAGGTCAATAACTTTCTGCGGGTCGGCATCGAACCATACGTCAATGTGTACCATCCATAAAGGGTGCTCATTGTCAATCGGTCGGCGCTGCTGTGCCGACGCATTCTGCAAAACCACCAAGGCCAGCAGTAAAATCGTTACTAATCGTTTCATATATCTTTAGTTATTATTTGAAATCGTAGGTAATCTTCTGGACAATCTGTCCCGGGTCAACGATCGAGAGGGTTATAACATGTTCTTGGCGCGACTGGTCAAGCGGGAATGTGAGAACGAACTCCTTACGGTTCTCAAGCACCTGCTTCTTCCACTTGGGGCCCCACTCCTGGAAGACATTCTCGCAAACCTGCGGCTTACCGCCATCGATACTTACCTCTAAACGATTGCTGCGGTCGTAGGCAACAGGCCACATGGGAACAACCGAGAGGCAGAGGGTGACTTGAGAAGGAAGAGGTGAGAGTTGAGAGGCAAGAGGTATATCGATACTACCCTTTGTATCGAAAGCAAGGGGCTGGCCCATCTGGAGAGCAATCCAGTCGGTGCCGATACCTTCGAGCAAGCGGAAGGGTTCTGTCACATGAAGCGTCGCAAGATTAATCTGATGCGACAGTTCGGGGTGCAACTGTTCGGCAGGCAGACGATAAGCTTTGGTAGGCTTGTCGCTGAACTCAGGCATCTGTTGGTATTTGGCACAGAAACCTGGCGGCACTTCGGATACCATCTGGTCCCACTTGCCATCGAACAGCGAGTGGTAACGCTGGCGTAGCCGGTCTATCTCGCGATAGGCCTCCCGCGACATCTCAGCATAGACAGCACTACCTGTCTCATGGTTCCGCTGGGCGTAGAGGAACTTGCGATTCATCTGATAGGCACTGTGGACAGCATAGCCTAACAGTTCGAAGAAGGCAGGACGAGCTGAGGCAGGAAGCTCATGTTCGATGGCATCGTAGACATTGCATATGTTCTGATAATCCACAAGCCGTTTCTGGGCACTGCCGGTTTCAAAGGAAAAATCTGTGTCGTGAAGGCGGTTTTCCTCTTTGCTGCTCCACTCATATTCGTAGCCCATGAACTCTGGCTTGCGGTCCCATGCCAGACGGTAGTAGTTGTCGAGAATGAATTGGAACTGAGCAACGAGGTCTGAGGACTGAAGGCTGTGAGCTGAAGGTTTAGCACCGAAGACCCTGGCAAGCCATTCGGCCTGATAACTGTTCACATTATCGTAATTGAATGCCCCGAAGTCGTAGGCCATGTCAAAGAAATGCTGAACCTCTATCTCCATGGGCTTGATATCGCCCACATTCAGCAGCCAGTAGCGGTCGGCACCGGCGGAATAAGCTTTCAACAGCTCCTCATACATCAGCATGGGGGCGGTGGTGGAAATCCAGAGGTAGTCGTGAGGCGTACCCAGATACGACAGGTGATAGTACACGCCACTCCCACCCTTGCGTTGCTGCTCCTGCGCGTTGCTCACTCGCTTCATATAGCCATAGTTGTCGTCGGGCCATACCAGCGTAATATCCTCTGGAACACGCAGACCTGCATCATAGATATCGAGCGTCTCCTTATAGGGTACGAAGATCTGGGGCAGGGCGTCAGCCTTCGTATGTTTGTATTTCTCCAGAATCTGACGTTGCTTGTCGATGACCTTCTCCAGCGTGCGTGCACGAGCTTTTGGATCCTTACTGCCTTTCATGGCTTCGTCGTGCAGGCCACGCAAGCCCATCGTATAGATGTTATCATACTGCGCCGTCTCCCGAATGCGGTTGTCGAGCTTACGCAGAATAGTTGCGCTATTCGTCTCATAGTTCCACTCTCCGTCGCGAGCCTTGTCCCATTCCGAGAGGGCGGCATTATTAAACAACAGCGGTTCGCAATGGCTAGTGGTAATCATAATACCCCATTTGTCTGCCACTACCTGACTCTCCGGATGGCTATAGAAAGCGCCTGTACACGAGTGCATGGCGGGAGCCAGCATGTTGCCCTTCAGACGGAGAATCAGTTCGCATACGCGGTCGTAGGTCTTAGGGCCGATATCGCCAAGTTCTTTTTCATAGTTCCGAGAAGCCCATGTCTTAAGTCCCCAGTCCTCGTCGTTAATGAAAATGCCACGATACTTAATGGTAGGTGCTTGGGATGCATAGTCAGCATCAACAAAAAGGGCTTTGTGATGAACAACAGGAACGTCAGCCCACCAGTACCAAGGTGAGACACCGATTTTCTCAGATAATGTTAGCAGTCCATAGGCAGCTCCTCGACGGTCAGAGCCGACAATGACGAGTTGACGGTCTATTACCTTAATAATATATTGTTCCCATCCTCCCTGAATGGACGAAAGGTCTAACTGATGCCTGGAAACGAGCTGGTCGATATAGCTGGAATGTCCCACGGTGGCAACGACAACAGATGACGCTACAGCATCGTCAGTCATCTGGGGACGAAGACCAGAGACACGTTCAATGTCGTCGGCAAAAAGACCTGCAACATGACGAACGGACATTGGTTCTTGACTGGAAACATATATGGAAGCAGCACGTCCATTGCTGACAAGGGCAAAAGCTCCATTCTGCTCTGAGACATTTAGCACGTTTGTAGCAAACAAGGACAATGATACAAAACTCAATGCCAATGACAAAGTATGGCGCATAATCTCTACGCGCCATACCAAACATGAATCAAAATCTGTCAAAAGAAAAAATTTCATCTACTAATTTAATTTTTCCACTTTATCTGACTGCAAAATTACAGATAAATCCGCAAGTAACAATAGAATTTTGTGTCATGAGACGTGGGAAAATGTCACTATGCAAAAAAATCGCCATCCACTTAATAAATGGATGGCGAAATAACCTTTAATTAAGTTAAGTTCTTCAATTACTTAATCACAACCTTTTTACCATTGTGGATGAACAGACCCTTCTGAGGATTAGCAACCTCCTGACCAGCAACGTTGTAGTAAGCACCGTTCTCAACTTCAGCTGCCTTTACGGTCTTGATGCCCGTGCCACCAGCCTTCCAAACGTAAGCTGCGCTAACATTTACAGGGAACTCACCACCCCAAGCGTTCTTGAAGCAATGCAGGTGAACGAAGTCGTCAACACGCTCGTCACCAGTCTTTACACCCTCTGCATCACCCTCACCATTAGCGGTACAGGTCATGGTCTTAATCTCGCTCAGGTCGATAACCAAGCACTCCAGATCAGCATTCCAGTGAGCATCGTCTGCTTTGAAACCAACAACCAGGTTCTTCCAAGCACCCTCGTCAATGATACGATTGCACATAACGCGCATTCCAGGACCACCAGTACCGAAGATAATCAGCTTGTCATACTCTGAGATGTCAGCATACAGATTCCAAGTTACGTTCTCAGCACCAAGAATACAAGAACCAGCACCGATATCAGTGTTCAGGTTCCAAGCGGGAGACATCTCACCTGTGATAACGGCATCTCCCTTACAGTGCGTAGGATCAGCCTCACTACCCCACTGATGCCACATCTCGGGAGTAAGCTCTACCCACTCCTCAGGATTCTGCCAATCCTGAGCGTTTGCTGTTGTTACACCTGCCATCAATGCGATAGCTGCGAAAACTGATTTAGTAAAAATCTTCATAATCAATCAAATTTTAGTTAATAATAAATGTTTTTTATTGCTTTATACGATTATTTTCGCTTTTTCGACTGCAAAAATACGAACTAATTATATAATTGCCATAGAAATACGTTTCATTCGAATGCGAAAATGTTTCAAAGGAACGTTGCCTGGGTAAACAAGTTATCCCAGGCAACGTTAGAAGTTACATCTGTAAAGCTTCAGCACAGCTTGCATAGGTCACCTTGCGGTTGAAACCAGTCGTCCACAAACCTGCATTGGTAGCGGTCTCAACGACAGTTCCAAAGGTAATGCCATACTGCTGTTGAGCAGGAACCTGCTTCTTGTATGCAGAGACTGCCAGACCCAAAGCGACAGCAGCATCTGCATCACTGCCGCCAATATTCTGGATGGTCAAGCGAACCAGTTTGCCAGTAGCAGCGACTTCCTTCAGCATCGTGGTAAAGGCATTCGCATCGAACGGATCTGTGATAGATACCATAATGTCGATACCATTAATCTGGTCCATACCGACAGCATCGGCAGTCAGAAGCCGTAAGAACTCTGCACGTACGGCAGGATCCGCCAAATACTCACTGACGAACAATGTGGCATCACCACGTATTTCGCGCATCTTCTGTGCTGCATAGGCAAAATAGGTCTCACCCAAGGTCTGCTTCCAGATCAGATCAGGAGAAGAAGTGACAGGACAATCTGCTACAGTCCAAGACTTGACAGCGGGAGCAGACTCCATACAAGCCTTAATGTATTCACTCAGTGAACCACCAATAATCATGAACTTCTCCTCAGGAGTCTTCTCCACCTCATAGGTAGGACAATACTTGTACACAAGGGTGATGTTATCGATATAATAATCGCAATTCAACAGTTTCGGTCCAATAACAATCGTCACCTCAGTCTGCAGATTCTGGTCATCAGAGAAAGCCAAAGCAGCCAAGGGGATGCTTACCACTCCGCGATTCCAGGAGTTCAATTTACAACCATACTCAGCGGCACTCTTAAACTCCGCATTCTTTCCACCCATACCGCAGAAAATCTTCTGATTGAGGGCAGTAGCATTCTTTGGATAGAAATCGATAACCAAATCAGTATAGTCACCTAACTTACGTCCAGCGGGGAACTTGATTTTGATAGCTGGGAAGCTCTGATTGGTCTTGGTAACATGAACCACGTGTCCGGACTCACCTGCAGGATCGTTCTCAACAACAGCAGTACCCTTACCTTCATCACCAGTAGCCTTCTGCAAAGGATAGGTTTTACCCAAATCGTCAGACTCAAAGTCAATAACATCAGAACCCGTCACTTCCGGCTCCTCAACGGTCTCCGGTGCAATGAGTGCTTCGAGATAGTTCGTATTGAGATTGGTGCTGGCGCAAAGCGCAGGAGCAAAGATATTGATTCCCGTCGCACTGACATCCTTGACCAGTGAAGAGGCGGCAAGCGTATCGATGTTACCTTCGTCATCCACCTGCTTGTTGTGAATGTAAAGATCGGGAATGAACACCTCGTTGAAATTTGATGTTGTCAGCGAGGAAACCACAGTACCCTGATCGATGTCGGTAGATGCCAGCGTATTGCCTAAGTGGAAAGAAGCAGCATCGACATACGACACCAGCGTCATATAAGAAGCCAAATACTCAGCCTCTGCGACAGCTTCAGGCTTCTCGCCAGCAGGAGTGGAATTATCGAACTCGCTTGCGCATCCGATCGTCAGTGCTGACACTGCTAAGAGACTCAGCAAAGAACTGATTGAAAATATTTTCTGTTTCATAGCTTACTTGTTTCTTGATTACTTAAAGGTCTCTGATTTCACATTACGTGTTTCCAAAGTCAGCACATATTTCTCAGTAAGATTGATGCCAAGCTTAGCATTGGTCACCGTGAAATCGAGATAAATCGTGTTAGGATGACGGGCACCGACAAGCTGAGTCTCATCTTCCTCTACAAAGCGACCAGTACCTGACACGGTAAAGCCTTCTGCTTCTGTGGAAACAGTGCAATTACCACTTTCGTCGAAATTCAGCAGCAACATGCAATCATGAGCCGTACCACTGGCATCCTTGGCAGCATAGGTCATATACGAAGTGTTCAGACTCTTCGTGGTCACGCTAGTCTTATTTGCCTGAAGCTCACCATTGAGAATATACAAGCCATGATAGCGGTTCACATACTTGATAGCATACACGGTAAAGTTCTTTTCAGACAGAATAGAGTCGACACCAGTAGCCTTCGTCATACGTACGGGAATGGCATAGTGATTAGTGACTGACTTAGGATCATTGAAGAAATCATCCGTGAGCTGAACCTCAACACCACCGACTACCTGACCAGCAGGAATGAGAATGTTCTGAGCAGCCAAATTATAATATCTTTCTGGCATCAGGGTGACTTCAGAACCGTCTTCGAAGGTCAAGCCATCCAAGGCCGATGGATCAACGAAAATGTCGATATTGATGTCGCGGCGATTGCTGTAAGCACCACCCATCACAGCCTGAATCTGGCACTTGTGCTGATTGTCAAGCGTCAAGTCAACATACAGGTCGTTACCCAACTCAATGGTACGCACAGGGTATTGCTTGGCAAAGTAACAAGTCTGATAGTCGAAATCAGGGAAGTCCTGATCACCGCTCTTGCAGGAGGTGAGGCCTGCGGCCAAGCCGCAGCTCACTATACCTGCAAAGAGGATTTTACTTATATTCATCTTCTTGGTAATCATAATTTCTAATTACTAATATCTAATTACTAATTTAACTTATTTCCAGCCGTCGTTCTGCTTCAGATTACTATACTTCAGCACCTCAGACTGTGGAATAGGACCGTAGTTCTGATAAGACTGGTAAGCACGTATCTCAACGTTGTTCAGCGGAGTATAGGTGTATACACCCAGTGTTTCGTTGACGTCAAGACCACGAGCAGTCTCGTTCAGGTCAGCTTTCCAACGGCGCAGATCCCAGAAACGGAAGCTTTCGAAGCAGAGCTCCAGACGGCGCTCGTTGCGGATGAGCTGGCGCATCTTATCCTTGTCAGCAGCACACTCGTCCAGATACTTGGTATCGGTGATGCCTGCACGTTGGCGGATTGCCTTGATGATGTCGTAAGCAGAATAGCCGTGAGAACCTGTAGCCTTCGGACCCCAAGCCTCGTTGGCAGCTTCAGCATAGTTCAGGAAGATCTCCGTCAGACGAATACGCGGAGTGATATGATCCTGACCAGACGTTGCAGAAGGATCACAGTTGACACTCATGCGCAGACGCTTCCTCATATAGTAACCCGTACGTGTGGACTTGCTCTCCACGACATCGATACCGTCGTTGGAACCAGACTTGCTACCAGTACGGATAATGCTGTTGTTTACGCCAGCAGTACTACCATCATGGATGATGTAGATATCCAGACGGGGGTCACGGTTAGCATAGGGGTTCTGGGCATCATAGCCTGAACGACTGTCGCTGATGGGATAACCAGTAGCCGTGGGGAAGGCATCCACCAAGTTCTGGGTAGGGTTCATCATACCATTACCAAAGAGCGTGGGAGGATAATTATTGCTTTCCTGTGTGGTACTGTTGGTTTCCCTATTAGAACGCCAAATAATCTCCTTCGAGTTGGCACCCTCCGTAGAAACAGTCACGTTATTGCCATCATAATAAGTGATACCATCTGAAGGCAGTGCAGAAACGCCACCTTTCGCGTCGATAACCGAAGCAGCAGCATTAGCAGCATCGGCCCAGTTGTACTTGGAACCCTGACTGAAAGCAGGGCTGGCAGCCAAGAGCAGCAGACGTGAACGGAACGACTCAGCAATCTGTCCATTGACCAGCTGACGAGCCTCGTTACCCATCACCAGGTTGTAGATGGACGGATCGGAGGTAATGTCGTGGAACTTACTTGGAACTTCCGTAACGTCACCATAGTCGAAAGGCAGCAGGGCTACAGCCTGATCAAGGTCTTCAAGAGCCTTGGCAACACACTCCTCAAACGCTGAACGCGAAATATTGAAATCGCTGTTGATATCCAAAGCCTCAGCGAAAAGCTGGACACCAAAAGGTGAATCACTGACAAATCCGGCGTGGTTACGCAACAAATAGTAGAGGTGGATTCCACGGAGTCCGTAAGCTTCACCTAACAGACGTCTGGTCAACAGAGCGTTCGTAATTTCGTTCTTCACATAGCGCTGACCTTCACGGGTCTGCATGAACAAGTTCACATACTGGATAGCAGCATAGGAAGTAGGCCATACACTCAGTGTTCCATTGTCAGATGTCCAACCGCCAGTAGCAATCTTGATAAAAGGATTGCTCTTCTGGTTGGTCACAGCATCGTCTGTAGCATAGTCGCTGTTGTCATAATAAGCAGGCAGCGTAGCATAGGCATTCTCCAGAAGGCGTTGCACAGACAATGCCTCCTTCTCTAATGCCTCCAAGTCCTTCTGGTTCTCCAATGCAGGCTCCACCAAATCGTCGCAAGAGGTAAGCACAAAAGTCAGACCCAGCGAAAGAACTGTATATTTTATTACTTTTGTAATCATAATAACTGATTTCTAATTACTAATTTCTAAATTAAAGATTGACCTTTACACCGAGGTTGTAGAAACGACACTGGGGCATACCGCCAATCACAGTTTCCATCAGCTCCCGCTCGCCAGAGATGGTCAGCAGGCTCTCACCGTTCAGGTAGACACTCAGGCCCTTGACAAACTTACCCTCGAACCACTCCTGCGGCATGTCGTAGGTCACCTGGATCTTCGTCAGGTCGAAGCGGTTGGTAGAATACTTCCAGAACGAAGAGGTCTGGGTATTGTTCGCATTGTCAGTAGTTGTCAGACGAGGATAAGACGCTGTGGATGCCGTAGCAGGTGTCCAGCGATCACGGGCATAGATACTGTACTTGCTAGTACCTGTCGGACAATAATAGCTATTGTTCTTGAAGGCAATAGCACCAGCCTGACCGGAAGCCAGCGCTAAGAACGTGAAGTTCTTCCACTTCAGCTCCAAGTTAACACCGTAGAAGAAAGGAGCAGCACCCTTACCCAGGTCAATCTGGTCCTTAGAGTCGATGATGCCGTCATTGTTCTGGTCCTTGTACTTCAGGTCGCCAGGACGAACCACACCAAAGGTCTGGGTAGCATGATTGGCGATTTCCTCTTCGTTATTGAAGAATCCCTCACACTCGTAACCCCAGGCTGCACTCAGGCTATGGCCTGCACGATACTGGTAGCTGTCGGCCCACACCTCGTCGCGCTTGTCAGCCTTGGTGGTGTAATACATACCAACAAATCCGAGAGAAGTCTCTACCTCACCAAACTTCTTGTTGAACATGACGTTGAAGTCAAAACCGCTGCGTTTGTCAGCATTGAAGTTGGTATTGGGCAGGAAGCTACCTCTTGCAGTAAAGAAAGAAGGATACAGCGTAGCACTACCGGTAGTGATCAGACCGTCAGTCAACTGGTTGAAGTAGTTGAAATCGAAAGAAATCATGTGGTTCAGGAAGCTACCTTCCAAACCGATACGCCATTCCTTGCGCTTGATGTACGACAGTTCATTGTTCTCGGCACGAGAGGATGTAGGAGCAGCACCGCCCTGGGTACCATCCTGCCAAGTGTAATAAGTACCATCAACTTGGTATGCACCGTGATACATGTACCAACCATCGAGGTCGATGTCCTGATTCAGGCAAGAATAAGCTGCGGTGAGCTTCAAGTTGTCAACGAAAGAGACATTCTCCTTGAACCAGTTCTCATTGCTGATGCGCCAGCCTAATGCCACAGAGGGAGAGAAAGCATTGCGGTGACCTTCGGCCAACTTGGCTGAATGTGCAAGTGCTCCGCTGAATTCTGCGTAATACTTCTTGGCATAGTTGTAATCAACACGCAGACCGAGGTTCAGGTTGCTGATGCGGTGATAGTCACTGCTGCTGTGATCGGAGTCGCGAGCCAGCTGCTGCTGATAGCCCCAACCCAGCAATGTTGCTGCGATGTTGTTCTGGCCGAAACTGTTTGCGTAGTCAAACTGGAGACGAAGAGTAGTGGTCTGCTGGTCGAAAGCCTGACCGATATTCTCTCTCGTACCTTTGTTATCATCACCATACTTGGTCAGACCGATGATGACATCCTGACCGTTCATCTGAGACCACTGAGGCTCGTAAACGGCATAATTCTCTGACCATGCCTCATTATAATCGTACCAGTAGTCAATGCTGTAGGCAGTAGTGAATGTCAGACCCTTCAGCAGGGCGCCCAAATCAGCCTTCACACCGATATCGAACATAAAGGTACGCACGCGCGACTTGATGTATCCAGCCTTCAACATGTCGCCATAGACAGTCGTCTGGTTGGCATTGTTACCACCCAGCAGATACTGGTCGTCAACGGTGTTCATGCTTGACTTAACCAAAGATGAAACTGAAGATACGTTCATGTCCATCATGCTGATAGGCAGCAATGGCGAATACCAATTAGGACGCAGGGTAGCAGCAGCTCCCCAGAAGTCACCACGATCGGAGTAGTTGTTGTTAAACTTCATGGCAGCACTGGTGAAACCTGTCAGCCAGTCGGTAATCTTCATGTCCACATTGGCGCGAACATGCAGGTTGAGGTCGTCGTCGTTCTTCTTGTCGCCATACTTCACCATACCCGTGTTGTACTCGATACCCATGTTGGCATAGTAGCGGGCGCGGTCGTTACCACCGGAAATCTCTACCGTAGCATCCGAACGGCTATAGGCCTTACGCAGGAATTCGCTGGTATAGAAGTCCATGTCAGGATAGCGATAGGGATTGGTTCCTGCTGCGGTATTGTAGATGAGAGAGGCATCATACTGGGCTGAAAGGCCGTCATTGGCACGGGCCTCGTTGTACAGCGTCATATACTCGGCAGCACCTAAGTACTTCGGATAACGCTTGGCAAAATACAGACCGGTATTGGCACGGACGTCCACATGCAGGGGCGTTGCCTCACCACGCTTGGTAGTGATCAGGATGACACCCTTGGCACCCTTACTGCCGTAAAGTGCCACGGCACTGGCAGCCTTCATAACGGTAATAGACTCGATCATGGTAGGATCCACATTGTCTGCTTCGCGGGGGACACCGTCAACAAGGACAAGCGCTTCCTGTCCCCAGACATTACCATTGTAGCCACTGACAAAGCTTGACAGCTCGCCAAGACTACTGGTATAATAATCCTTCTTCAGCAAGTCGGACACATTGACAACACTGACGCCACCGAGGAGATCCTCCTTGGCCATAGTGCCGAACGCCACATTGACCTGTGCTGTGTCAGCTACCTGCTGTGCTGCTGACGGCAGGCTGATGCCAGCCAACAGCGAAAGCACAATTATATGTTTTACTTTAGTAATCATAATTTTCTAATTTCTAATTTTAGAATTTACCAACCCGGGTTCTGTGCAAACTCAGGATACAACTGCACATCCTTCTGTGGGAAGGGGAACCAGTTGTGCTTGGGCAGCGTGTACTTACGTGTGGTGAGCACCACCTCGCGCAGGTTCTTCACGTGATTCTCCTTAGGATTGGCATAACGGTCAGCATCGCTCTGGTCAGTAGCACGATCGAAGTAGACAGCAGTCTTCACATTGTAGGGAGCCTTGTCGAGCAACAGCCAACGGCGCAGGTCGGTGAAGCGGTGACCCTCGAAGGAAAGCTCAACGGCACGCTCGCGTCGAACCTCGCTCATGAACTGGTCAACAGAGCCTAAGAACTTAGAATCGACACCAGCTACACCAGCGCGGGCACGAACAATATCCACAGCACCTACAGCAGAGAGGCTGTAGCCGGAAGCCGTAGCAGTGGCAGAGCCGTAACCATTGGCAGCAGACTCAGCATACATCAAGTAGACATCGGCCAGACGGAGAAGAGGCATCACCAGAACGGTACCCTCCTTGTAGTCGTCGAAGTCGTTCATGTACTGAGAGGTGAACTTCTTGTTCATATAACCGGTGAATACACATTTCGAAGGTGTATCGGTACGGTACAGACCACCGTCGAAGAGGCTTGCATACTGCTTGCGCTCATCGGGCAGACCGGTTGACTTATCCAGAATCTTACTGCCATCCAGCACGGTCTTCACACCGTCATAGATGAAGTTGTAGTAGAAGCGCGGGTCACGATCCTTGTAAGGATATTCGGGATTGTAGCCGCTGGCAGCATCGGCCTTGGTAATGTCGGGGATAGGCAGACCGTTAGCCATGCCGAAGTAGTCGGTATAGTTAGCAGCAGGATAGCACTTGATACCCGAGTTGTTGATCAATGGCGGACGCCAGTCGTTGACGAGGTTCCAACGCCATACACCAATGTGACAGGTTGCCGTGTTCTCGTAGAACAACACCTCCTTCAGACCGTTGATTTTATTGGTCTTGTAGGTATAGAAAATCTCCTGGTAGTGATCCCAGTCAGCCAGTTCGTAGCGACCGGTTGCGTCACAAATCTTCAGCACCTGTGCAAAGGCATCGGCAGCACGCTTACAATAGTCAGCATTGTAGGAAGAGTTTCCTGTAGACTCCTGGTTCATCATGGGGCTACCGGCCCAGAGCAGGTCCTTACCCATATAAGCCAAGGCCATTACCTTATTAATACGCAGGTTGTTCTTACCCAAGGTAGCCTTACCGGCAGTGGTCTGATCCCAGTCAATGGGCAACAGGTCGGCAGCCTTCTGGAAGTCCTCGGCAGCCTTCTCTGCAGTCTCCTGATAGTTCAGACGCGGCAGGTTGAACGTCTCGCTCGGTTCGATGATACGATCGATATAGGGAAGACCTCCCCAGTACTGCATCAGCATGAAGTGATTCCATGCACGGAAGAAATAGAGCTGACCGGCAATGAGGTTCCTCTCTTCCTGCGTGGCATCGACCATCTTGTCAAGGTTGGCAATACCGATGTTAGACTTACGGATGCCGAACCAGCAGAGACCGTAGAGGTAACCCTTGGTCGAAACGTCGTTAATCATTCGCTCAGGAGTAGAGGTATTCATACCACCCTGCTTTTCCTTGAAATATGAGTAGAAGCACTCGTCCCATCCCCAGTAGTTACCCTGGTCGATGGCATATGTCAGCATACGGGTCTCGCTGGGCTCCCAGTAGTCGTCCTCGCCGAAGTTCCAAGCACTGTGGTACTGGTGGCCCGTCATAATGGGCATGGCAGTATACAGTTCCTCTACGAAGCCCTGGAAATTCTTGAAGTTCAGATAGGGCTGCGCGGGGTCAATATTACTTCTCTCCTCCTTATCCAGATAATCTGTGCAGCTGACAGTCAGCAATAATGCCGACAGGAGCAGGAGAGAACCGGAAATATATTGTTTGATTTTCATATCGCTTTATTGTTTAGAAGTTTAAGTCAATACCTAAGTTGAAACGGCGTACCGTAGGATAGGCACCCATGTTACCGGCACCACTGAAGTTAGACTCACGGTCGTCTGGCATATCGGTCCAGAGTATGAGGTTGTCACCGCTCAGATAGATTTTCAACGTGTTAAGACCCACCTTTTTCAACCAATTCTGGGTAAAGGTATAGGCAAGCTCAGCGTTCTTCAGACGTACGTACGAACCATCGTAATAATAGCGAGTACCTTCAGAGCCGTAACCATCTTCAGTTGTCCAACGCGGCAGGGGGATCTCACCAGAACCTGTGCTGGCATAATAGTAGCTGCCTTCCTTGAAGAGTGAGTTGGTAGCACCGTAGAAGCTGGGGAAGCCAATGTAACGGGTCACGTTGTTAACACCATAGAACTGGCAGGTCAGGCTGAATCCCTTCCACTCGGCACCGATAGTAGCACTATAGGTATTCTCAGGCGTACCCGTATATTTATAAGGAGCTTGGTCGTCCTGGTCGATGATACCGTCGGCATTGAAGTCGATGATACGATAGTCACCAGGCAATACATTGTTGTCATAGGTCATACGTGAGGTCTCGCCGATGATGTCATCCCAGGTATTCAGGAAACCTGAATCGAGGAACGTCTTTGTCTGACCGATAGAGAAACCGGCAGTCTTCTGGTATGCGGGCTTCAAAGCGGGGTCGTCAGCGAAGTCAACCTTGTTCACAGCGTGGGTGATGTTGCAGTTGGCCCACAGGCGCAGCTTGTTGGGGAACACATGGTTCAGACGAACACTCAATTCCCAACCATGATTCTTGACGACACCCACGTTTGCGTAAGGAGCACTCATACCGAAGTATGAAGGAACGGCACGGTTGGTACCTGCCACAACCACATCGGTACGCTTGTCAGAGAAGATATCGAACGAACCGGCAATCAGTCCACCGAAGAATGAATAGTCGAAACCTAAGTTTTTCTTTGTCACCGTCTCCCATTTGATGTCGGGGTTACCCAGACGGGCGATGGTGTACTGCTGGTAAGGAGAAGCATCGTCCATACCTGGAGTCTGTTTCCAGTAGTTTCCCGGATGTTCGATGATGTCACGGTACAGCCAACGGTCAGAAACGGTATTGTCATCACCGACCTTACCGTAAGAAGCACGGATCTTCAACATGTCGAGAACCTTGCCCACATACTTCTTGACGAAGGGTTCCTCGCTGACCATCCAACCTACAGAGATAGAGGGGAAGAACTTGAAGCGGTTGTTTGAACCCCACTTCTCACTACCGTTGTAAGCGCCGTTGAATTCAGCAAAATAGCGAGTAGCGTAGTTATAAGTCAAACGGAACACCCAGTCCTCACGATAGTTCGGGAATATAGCACCCCTTGCTTGGGTATCGCGGCTGAACAGACCCAGGGCGGTTACCTCATGCTCGCCGAACTGACGGGCATAGTCCAACTGCAGCGAGTAGTACAGCTTACGATAGGTTGCATCCTTGTTGACACTACCGGATGTGGTAGTCCAGAGTACCTGCTGCTGATAGGGATAGTCCTCGGTCTGGTTCCAACGAGAGTTATAGCTGATATCACCTGACTCAGGGTTGATATACTCGTAGAACGGCTCGTGATACATATCGTTGATACCACGACCGGTCTCCATCATCGTATTATCATAGGAGAGACGGGCAGAGAACTTCAGACCCTGTGTGATGAATGCCAGATCCTGCTTCAGGATGAAGTCGGTGGTAATCTGGGTGTTCGTAGCACGCTCGTCACCGGCGTATGCAAGACTTGCCACAGAGTTGGGCTGGTCAGCATCACGGGGGGCATAGAAACCGTACGAGCCGTCGGTGTTGATAGCACGGAAGGCATCAGGAGCCGTACGGTAGATACCACCCCAGTAGGCATCACTACCGGCAGAATGGCCATAAGGATAACGGCGTACACCATTCGAACCGAAGAGGTTCAGGGTGAACTGCGTCGTCTTGGTGATGTCGAAGTCGAGGTTAGAACGGAGGTTGATACGGTTGTAGCCGAAACCAGAGGTATAACCGCGGTTGTTCTCAAACTCCTTGAAGATGTCACCTTCGTGTGTGAAGTCGATAGCTGCGAAGTAACGCACCGACTTAGTACCACCCGATACGTCAGCTGTCACGTTGTACGACATGGCACTCTTGTTGAACAGCTCGTCCTGCCAGTCAACATTGGGGTAACGGTCCCACTCTGCTGAGTTGGCGGGGTAGCGATACTTGTTGATGGTCTCCATATCCTTAAAGGAGCCCCATGAGCCCGTGCTGATGGGAGACTCACGCTGGATGACGTCGTCCTTGATAATAAAGGTATCATAAGAGTCGTACTTCTCAGGCAGCTTTGACACGACCTTCACGGTGCTGTTTGCCTTGACGTGTACCTGGGCCTTACCTTCCTGACCACGCTTGGTGGTAATCAAGATAACACCGTTAGCACCTTTCACACCATACACAGCCGTTGCAGAAGCATCCTTCAGCACAGAGATGCTCTGTACAGAACCGATGTCTATCGTGTTCATGGGACGCTCGACACCGTCGACAAGAATCAGAGGGTCAGCATTACCACCCAACGTGGCATTACCACGGATCGTAATCTTCGGGTCCTCCTCACCGGGCAGACCGGTAGAGGCAGAGGTGACGACACCAGGCAGATTACCAGTCAGGGCTGCACCCAGCGTAGGCAAATTGCTGTAACGCTCAAGTGTTTTGGCATCTGTCTGTGCGATACTACCCACCACAGAAGCCTTCTTCTGCTGGCCGTAACCCACGACGACAACTTCATTCAACTGGGCAGCATCTTCCTTCAGGACAATGTTAAAGTCCCTCTTGCTGCCAACTTTCACCTTCTGAGTAATCATTCCCACGTAGGAAATAACAATCTCACTGTTCTGGTTGGGAACCGTCAGGTGGAAATTACCGTCGAAATCGGTAATGGTTCCAACACCGCTTTTACCCTCCAGAATCACAGAAGCGCCGATAACAGGATCCCCGTTATCGTCAACAACGGTTCCCGACACTTGGATGCCCTGCTGAGCACTGGCCGTCAACGCCAGCATCAGCGTAAGCACGAGTGTTGAGAACGCTCTCTTCACGAATTGGTTTTGTTTCATTTGCGTTAGTTTATTAAAATAAAATAAATTTTGGCTGCAAATTTAGCTAAAATTACCATATTTATTATAAGGAAAACGTTTCATGGGCTTTCGAAAACTTTGCAAAGGAAAAAAGAACGGCATAATGTTACATATTAAACACCGTGCCGTTACTTTAAGGATAATTATGAAAAAAAATGTTATTCTTTGTGTGTCTCTGCATACTCTGACGGAGACATGCCGAAATGCGACTTAAAAGCAGTCGAGAAATGGGCCTGATCGTTATAGCCAACGCTGTCTGCAACCTGTGAAACGTTTATCCGTCCTTCACGCAGAAGTCGGGCTGCCTGTTCCATACGAAGGTTGCGCAGGAACTTGCCGCTTGAGATACCCGTAATCTCCTTCATCTTACGGTGTAGCTGTGCACGACTGATACCCACGTCCACAGCCAAGGCATCCACATTGAAATCTGCCTCGGACATATGGGCATTAACCGAACGCATAATACGGTCCATCAGGGCGTCGTCGTTGCCCTTCACCTCGATGTTCTCCACACGATCTTCCTGCTTGACGGCACCGCTGAACTTACCACGCAGGCGACGGACATTGTCAATGAGGTTATCAATCTGGATATGCAGCTCCTCCATGTTGAAGGGCTTGGCAATATAGGCATCAGCGCCCGATTTCAAGCCTTCCAGCTTATATTCCACCTCTGCCTTAGAGGTAAGCATGATGACAGGAAGCTGCGAAATCTGCGGGTTATCCTTGATGCGCTTGAGCAGTGTGATACCATCCATTTCTGGCATCATCACATCGCTGATCACCAAGTCATACTGATCTGTTAACAGCGTTTTTAAAGCCTCCTTACCGTTGGGTGAATGGTCGAACTTATAGTGATTACCCAGTTCGCTGATGATGTAGTCGGCTATCTCCTGGTCGTCATCCACCACGAGGATGCGGAACGGACGGAAATACTGCTTATTGCCATTACTACCCTCGGAAAGGACCTCTCTGGCGGGGCTGTCCGTCACTATCTGTTCTGGTTGCAGGTGGGCATTGCCCTTGGGGATGGTCACGCTGAACATCGCTCCCTTCTCAAGTCCCCTGGCCTTAATGTCTCCACCGTGCATCTTGGTAATCGACCGGCAGAGGTTGAGTCCGATGCCAGTACCCTGCATGCCAAGATCGTCCGAATTACGTCCTTGATAGAACCTGTCGAACAACTTCTCGGTATCTTCATTCTTCAGTCCTACCCCATTGTCCATCACCTCAATCTGCACGTCTTTCTCCGTTTCCCTGAGCACAACCTTCACCTCGCCGCCGTCAAAAGTGAACTTAAAGGCGTTGGAAAGCAGGTTGTTCACCACTTTGTCGAAGTGAATACGGTCAACCCATGCCAGCACATGGTCTTTCTCATGCTCAAAGGTGAAAGTGATATTCCGCTGGCTGGCATTATACTGGTACAGCCTGCAGATGCTGCTGATGAAATCTACCATATTGGTCTCACGGCAATGCAGCTGCAACTGGTTCTTGTCGATACGGCGCTCGTCCAGAATCTGATTTACCAACAGCATCAGCCTATTGGCATTACGGTCGATGGTGTCGATATACCCCTTACACTCAGCGTCTTTCACCAGAGACTTCAACTTGTTCAGCGGCCCCATAATCAGCGTCAGCGGCGAACGGATGTCGTGCGTGGCATTCATGAGGAATTTCATCTTCTCCTCGTCCATTTGCTGATTGGCGCGGCGTTTCCACGTCCATCCAACCAGACTGATGAGTGCTGCCAGCAACAGCGCGTAAATAAGGTAAGCCCATGACGAACGATACCAAGGCGGGGTCACGTCCAGCGTGATGATTTTCGACGCCGAATAGACGCCAGCCGATAGTGCGCGGACCTCTATGGAATACGTTGCAGGACGGAGATGGCTCAGCTGGATACTGTTCTGGCCCTCGGCATTCTGCATCCATTCACCGTCGTTAATGCGGTACTCAAAGATGATGCTCTCCGGATTGATGAAGTCCAGCAACGAGAACTCCAGCGAAAGGGTATTGTCCAGATACGACACACTGTAGTGGTCAGTCTCTATGACCGAACCTTTCGTAACCAAACGTCCATTGGACTCCGTCGAGCTGTTCACCGGGCTGCCTGCTATGAAGAAGCCTGTCAGCTTCACATCCGGCAAATTCTTATGGCCACCCGTCACATTGGCAGGATTGAACACCGTCAAGCCGTCATTATTGGCAAAATAGATCAGGTCACCGTCCGTATGCATGCCCACGCAGTTCACGTATTCCTTCATGGTCAGGCCGTTTCCAACGAAATGACCGATAAACTGTTTCTTCTTGGCGTCATACTGCCAAATGCCCATCGTCGTAGCACACCAGATGTCACCGTTATTAGCCTGCACGATATACCCTACCACCTTGTTGGCCAGTCCGTCGCCAACAGGGAAACGAATGGCCTTCTGCTCGCCGCGTTTGTACAGATACAGGCCCTGGTCGGTACCTATTAATATGTTGTTATCCTTGGTCTCGCATAGGGAGTAGCACATCATCCCGTCCAACAGGAAGTCCCAGCCCAGCGGACGGAAACTGCCAGTCTCCGGATTGAAGCAGGAGACACCGGATGATGTCGCCATCCAGATGAGTCCGTCCCTGTCGGGCATCATGGCCATCACCCAGTTGTTGCATAGCTGGCCTTTGATGGGGTCAGTCTGCGTCGACAGATAATTCCTAAGCGAATGATTCACAGTATTATAGACGCTGAATCCTCTTGAATAGGTTGAGACATAGATTTCGTCCCCACCGACATCCGTCATGTCATTCAATTTTTCACAGACGAAACTTGCTTGTCGCTGATACTTGCCTGACAAGGGGTCATAGGTAAACAATGCCTTATCGTTGCCAATCCAATACCGGTTCTTCTTGTCCCGGAAGATAAACTCGGCAGCCTCGGGGGCTGCAGGATGAGCTATGATATGGCCACGACTGTCGAAACCGAACACGCCACTACCCTGCACCGTACACCACACGACGCCTTGGTCGCCTTCACAAACAGAGGTGATGGTCGAACTGATGCGATAGCCCTGCGCCGAGAAGCTCCATGACGAGAACTGAGGCTGCGTGCTGGGAATCATCACCAGGCCCTTCGACTGGCAGCCCAGCCAGATATTCCCCAAATGGTCCTCGTTGATACACCATACCTTGGCGGTGTTCAAGTCCAGGTCGTGCAGAATACATTCCACACGCACCAGCTTTTTGGTCGCCTTCTCCAGCATGAACAACCCGTCACCACGAGTACCAATCATTATATCCCCCTTATGGTCCTGATAGGCACTACACATCACCACTTCCTGTCCGCCAAGTGCCGACATGTCGATGTCAGCATCCACCATCTGGCCTTCATGGTAACAGGTGATGCCGTGAAGACTGATGATGTAGATATCACCATCTATCTCGGCTATCCGCACAACGATGCCCTTCCTGACAAAAAACTGATGAACACCGCTGGCGTCCTTCATCGTCACCTCTTCACCATAGCCACACTTCCAGAAACGCCCTTTGCTGTCCTCGAACATCTGGTTGTAATACCAGTTACCGGTTCCCGTCGTATAGCCGTCAGGCACTTTCTTCAGCGAATCGCCGGACAGGGCATACACACCCCTACCCGAGGTTCCTGCCAGGAATTCGCCACTCTTTCGCTCCAGAATCGATGTTACACGCGGCGTCTCATGATTCGTGAAAGGGTAATGCACAAAGCTGTCCGACACATAGTCGTACCGCGAAAGTCCCAGTCGCGTGCCAACCCACAAATGTCCTTTGCTGTCGCAGTAGAGCTTCGTGACAATATTACTGGCCAGCGACGACGGCTTATCCGGCTGCGACAGGTAGGTCGTAAAACGGTAGCCATCATATTTGTTCAGACCGTTTTCTGTCGCTATCCATATATAGCCGTACTTGTCCTGACAAATATCATTGATGAGACCACTTGAAAAACGTTCCGAAGAAATGAAATTCGCAGCCCGCCCCTGTAAAAGGAGTGATACAAAAATCGATGTTAATAGTAAAAAACGCCGCATAGTTCTAGAATTACACGGCAAAAATACGCAAAAGAAAGACAAAACACTATAGGTTTTTGTGTCGCAGACTTGCGAAAATGTATCAAGCATCTTGTAAGACCAATAAAACCATGATTTTATAGCCATTTTATGGCGCTCAACGGTTTCTTTTTTTGCCATGATAATGCGTTATCTCGGAAATAAAGTGTACCTTTGCAACACGATATTCAAGAATTGGACATTAAGACAAAGGCAATGATGAAAGAAGAACAATACAAGTTACTGGTCCGCCAGATTGCATCGCTGGTTGACGGTGAGAGCGACATGATAGCTGTGATGAGCAATGTGGCTGCAGCAATCCACCAAACGATGGGATTCTGGTGGACGGGGTTCTATCGGGTGGTGGGTGACGAGTTGGTACTTGGCCCCTTCCAAGGCCCCGTCGCATGTATGCACATCCCCTACGGCAAGGGTGTATGCGGCACCGCTTGGCAACGGGCTAAGACTGTCGTCGTACCCGACGTTGAACAGTTCCCGGGGCATATAGCCTGTAGCAGCGAGTCGAAGTCTGAAATCGTAGTACCTGTCTTTGGCAACGACGGCAAGGTGGTTGCCGTGCTTGACATCGACAGCGAGCAGTTGGCCACATTCGACGATACAGACCGCAGGTATCTGGAGGAAATTTGCTCGTTGATCAAGTAGGAAAGCCCAAAAGACGGCATCGCGATAGTCAACCAATGCAAATTTGCATCCGTTAAATCCGGCCACCTATTATTCTTCGCGATACTCCAGAATGTCGCCAGGCTGGCATTGCAGCTCGCGGCAGATGGCCTCCAGCGTCGTGAAACGGATGGCTCGCGCCTTGCCCGTCTTGAGTATCGAGAGGTTGGCTTGCGTCAGGTCGATACGCTCTGCCAACTCGCCAAGGGAAATCTTCCGCTTGGCCATTTCCACATCGAGATTTACTACGATACGTCCCATAACGCTGTCATTTTTAGATGGTCAGATCTTGTTCTTCCTTCAGCTTCTGCATGTCCTTCAGAATCTTGGGCGCGATAAAATAACCTGCAATGGTGAAGGCGGTGGGACCCAGGAATACCTTCTTGGCTAATGAGCTCAGAGCCTTCATGTGTTCTACTTCAACGTGGGCAACGGAATAGTTAAATACGAATCCTGCGATTCCGAAATAAATGAGGAGCGACACACCCCAGAGGTAATACAGGCGGATGAGCCACCTGGAATAGTTCTTTCTGTCATAGATGAGGTGACATACCAGGGCAGCCACCAGGGCGAAATACGCATAACCGGCATTCTGGGTGAAATCGCAAAGGGCGCTGCAATAGTCATAGCCCGACGTGGCGTCAGACTGGATACGTCCATAGTCATCAAACATACAATAGATACTTCCGCCGCAGCACACTGCCAAAGCGATGGCTAAACCGATGGCCGATTTCAAATTCTTAGAAACAGATGATTTACTCATAACTTTTATTGTTTTATTTTGATTATTTATCGTTTATCGATATGCAAAAGTAGAAACTATTTTTCGAACAACCAAACTTTTTCAATAAAAAATTATCGAAAAACAATATATTTAACGTTCCTTCACAAATTTAGTGGTCAGAGTATTGACTTCGTCGATGTTTCTCCCGCTCGACAGAGGTCAAATTCTGATTTGGCTCTGTCCTCGCTTACTCGAAACATTCAAATATTCAAGTATTCAACTAGGACAAGAAGGTTTTCCGTAAGCCAAATGAGCAGAATAAAGCTTGCTTCAATTCTGCCATGGCGAGGAAAAGCTCGACTGACTACGCCTGCCCCTACCCCGATGGGATAGAGAGGTTATGGGTACTAATTAGATATTAGTATTATATTAATATTATATATATTATATATAATA
>JAFVGN010000043.1 GCA_017474925.1 Prevotella sp.
CCTCTCATTGATCTGCTCAACAGCAAAAACTCACTGGAACAGGAAGACAACAGATGTGTTCAGCTGGAGCTCAAGTTTAAGGACTAACTTACATTTTGTCACATTCTGAAATGTTAATGGTTTTTAGTGGACACTAGTGAAAGAGTTCTTTATCCATGAGATGTATAGTTTCATGGTGCAAAGGTATGCAAAAATAAATTCAACAGAAAGAAAACACATGCACTCATTTGGGACAGAGCCCAAATAAGTGCATCAAAATAGAAAAAAAGCGACATTCCCAATTGAAAGGAATGTCACTCTATCTTGAGAATAAGATCATACTATACTTTGATCTCTACCTCAACACCGCTGGGGAGCTCGAGCTTCATCAGCGCGTCAACAGTCTTAGCTGTTGAGCTGTAGATGTCGATCAGACGCTTGTAGTCTGACAACTGGAACTGCTCACGAGCCTTCTTGTTAACGAAGGTAGAGCGGTTAACGGTGTAGATACGCTTGTGTGTTGGAAGGGGAATTGGACCGCTGATGATAGCACCAGTAGCCTTGACGGCCTTCACAATCTTCTCTGCTGACTTGTCCACGAGTTTGTGGTCGTAACTCTTCAGCTTAATACGAATTTTCTGACTCATTGTCTTTTCTTTTATAATGTTTTAAAATATGGAGGCCGCTAAAGAGTCATTTGCTCAGCAGCACTCCGTTAATTATCAATTGTAATTATACTAAGTCGGCGCGGCCCTTAACCTCCTCGAGCACGGCCTTGGCCAAAGCTGAAGAGAGGGGTGCGTGATGATCGTACTCCATAGAGCTGGTTGCACGACCAGAGGTGATGGTACGCAGGGCAGTAACGTAGCCGAACATCTCGGACAGGGGAACCTGAGCCTTGACGACACGGGCACCGCTACGAGCCTCTTCCATACCCTCTACCTGACCACGACGCTTGTTCAGATCACCGATGACGTCACCCATGTTCTCCTCGGGTGTAACAACCTCGAGCTTCATGATGGGCTCCATCAATACGGGCTTAGCCTGAGCGCAGACAGCCTTGTAAGCCATCTGGGCAGCAATTTCGAATGACAGCTGGTCAGAGTCAACGGGGTGGAACGAACCATCCACTACAACGACCTTCAGCGAGTCAACAGGATAGCCACCGAGGATACCGTTCTTCATGGCTGCCTCGAAGCCCTTCTGGATAGAGGGGATGAATTCTTTAGGAATGTTACCACCCTTGACCTCGTTGACGAACTGCAAACCGCCGTTCTCCTTGATATCCCAGTCGTCGTCCACAGGACCAACGTTGACGATGATGTCAGCGAACTTACCGCGACCACCAGACTGCTTCTTGTAAACCTCACGGTAACCCATAACGGTCTTAGTGATGGCTTCCTTATAGTTAACCTGGGGCTTACCCTGATTACACTCTACCTTGAACTCACGCTTCAGACGGTCGATAATGATATCGAGGTGGAGCTCACCCATACCAGAAATAATGGTCTGACCACTCTGCTCGTCGGTACGTACGGTGAAAGTGGGATCTTCCTCAGCCAACTTAGCGAGACCGTTGTCAAGCTTGGCAACGTCGGCCTGAGACTTCGGCTCAACGGCGATAGAAATCACGGTGTCGGGGAAGGTCATAGACTCCAGCACGATGGGCTTCTCCTCGTCGCAGAGGGTATCACCCGTACGGATATCCTTGAAACCTACACCTGCGCCAATATCACCAGCGTCGATAGACTCCATGGGGATTTCCTTGTTGGAGTTCATCTGGAACAGACGGCTGATACGCTCCTTCTTGCCCGAACGGGGGTTGAAGACGTAAGAACCTGCCTTCACGCTACCAGAGTAGACGCGGAAGAACACCAGACGGCCCATGTAGGGATCGGTGGCAATCTTAAATGCGAGAGCAGAGGTGGGCTCGTCCTCGCTGGGCTTGCGACCCTCTTCCTCCTCGGTGTTGGGATTAGTACCCATCACCATCTCCACGTCAACGGGAGCGGGCAGGAAAGCGCATACATAGTCAAGCAGAGGCTGAACACCCTTGTTTTTATAGGAAGAACCGCAAATCATCGGGGTGCAGGCCATAGAGATGGTACCCTTGCGGATAGCAGCAATAATCTCCTCCTGAGTAATAGAGTTGGGGTCATCAAAATACTTCTCCATCAAGGCCTCGTCGTACTCAGCAGCTGCCTCGAGCAGTTTGTTACGCCACTCGTCGCACTCGTCAGCAAGGTCAGCGGGAATCTCTTCGATGTCGTACTCTGCACCCATGGACTCATCATGCCACAGAATAGCCTTCATCTTAATCAGGTCTACAACACCCTTGAAGTTCTCCTCAGCACCGATGGGCACCTGAATGACAACAGGGTTGGCACCCAAGATGTCCTTCATCTGCTGAACAGTCTCAAAGAAGTCTGCACCAGAACGGTCCATCTTATTGACATAACCGATACGGGGTACATTGTACTTATCAGCCTGGCGCCATACGGTCTCAGACTGTGGCTGAACACCGTCGGCAGCAGAGTAAGTAGCAACAGCTCCGTCAAGCACGCGCAAAGAGCGCTCCACCTCAGCGGTGAAGTCAACGTGTCCCGGAGTGTCAATCAGATTGATCTTGAACTGCTTGCCATTGTAATTCCAGTTACAGGTGGTAGCAGCAGAGGTAATCGTGATACCACGCTCCTGCTCCTGGGCCATCCAGTCCATGGTAGCAGCGCCGTCATGCACCTCACCAATCTTGTGAGTCTTACCTGTGTAGAACAGAATACGCTCAGAAGTGGTGGTCTTACCGGCATCGATGTGGGCCATGATACCAATATTGCGGGTCAAATGTAAATCGCGGTTTGCCATTTTCTTTTCCTTTATCTTTTTACCTTTACACTAATTAGAATCTGAAGTGAGCAAATGCACGGTTGGCCTCAGCCATACGATGCATATCCTCCTTACGCTTGAAGGCACCGCCCTGATTGTTGAAGGCATCCATAATCTCAGCAGCCAACTTGTCAGCCATAGACTTGCCACTGCGCTTGCGGGCGAAAGAAATCATATTCTTCATCGAGATGCTCTCCTTGCGGTCGGGACGAATCTCGGTAGGAACCTGGAACGTAGCACCACCGATACGACGGCTCTTCACCTCAACCTGTGGGGTGATGTTGTCCAAAGCCTGCTTCCAGATTTCCAGAGCAGTCTTCTCTTCATTCTGCATCTTTGCCTTTACAGCCTCGAGTGCATTGTAGAAAATCTCGTACGAAATGGACTTCTTGCCATCATACATCAAGTGGTTCACAAACTTCGACACTTTCTTGTCGTTGAAGACTGGATCGGGAAGGATCACTCTCTTCTTAGGTTTTGCTTTTCTCATTTTTGTTCTTTAATTAATTTTGTCTGCTTGGGGCTGTTTTTGCTCGTTCTTCAACGCTCTCACATGAGCATTTACTCAACCTGTCTTTAACAATTCTCCAGCAAAACGGATTTTTCTTTTTTGTTTGGTAGCGGTGGTTTTCCACCGCTTAAACGTTCCTTTCGGCTTACTAATCTTCTCCGATTATTACTTCTTAGCCTTTGGACGCTTTGCACCGTACTTCGAACGACGCTGAGTACGGCTTGCCACACCGGCGGTATCCAATGTACCGCGTACGATGTGATAACGTACACCGGGGAGGTCCTTTACACGACCACCGCGAACCAGTACGATGCTGTGCTCCTGCAGGTTGTGTCCCTCACCGGGAATGTAACTGTTGACTTCCTTCTGGTTAGTCAAACGAACACGGGCTACCTTACGCATAGCCGAATTAGGCTTCTTCGGGGTCGTTGTGTAGACACGGACACAAACGCCACGACGCTGGGGACATGCGTCCAGCGCAGGCGATTTGCTCTTGTCAACGAGCACCTTTCTGCCTTTTCTTACCAATTGTGAAATTGTAGGCATAATAATTTTAATTTTTTAATTTTGTTATATATTATTTTGTTCAAAGTCAATCAGTTACACTTTCTGCTCTACACAGAAATGCGTTTCGGGCTGCAAAGGTACGAACTTTTATCCAATCTACCTAATATATATAGAACAAAAAAACGCCTACCTAATGTTTTTTAACATTAAATAAGCGTTTTGAGATTTTTTAACTACGTTTATGCTTCACCTTTGCCTACTGGAAAGGGGGCTATTGTACGCGATTCTTGATTGGGAATCTTAATCTGACCGAACTCACGCTCATAGCGCACAATGTTTTCCTGAAGTGCTCCCAACAGACGCTTGGCATGTTCGGGAGCCAGGATGACACGACTCTTCACCTGTGCCTTGGGCACACCGGGCAGCACACGGGCAAAATCAACAACGAAGTCGCTCGAGGAGTGTGTAATTATAGCAAAGTTTGCATATTCACCCTGTGCCACGTCCTGTGGCAGCTCTACCTGCAGCTGTCCCTGCTGCTTATTTTCTTTCTCGTTCATTGTCCTTAATATATTAATAGAAGTATATTAAGCGTTCTGTCTTTATTCTATCACAGGCTCCTCTGCGAAGTCGATGACGTTCTTACGATTAGCCTGCATGCGTTCGTACTCTTCCTTCGAGCCGACGATAATCTTCTCGAACTCGCGAAGACCAGTTCCTGCAGGAATCAAGTGTCCGGAGATAACATTCTCCTTCATACCTTCCAAATGGTCCTCCTTGCCACGGATAGCGGCCTCATTGAGCACCTTGGTGGTCTCCTGGAACGAGGCGGCAGACATGAACGACTTCGTCTGCAAAGCAGCACGGGTGATACCCTGCAGAATCTGGGTCGACGTTGCAGGAACGGCATCGCGCACCTGTACAATCTTCATATCACGGCGCTTCAGAGCAGAGTTCTCGTCGCGCAGCTTGCGGGCTGTAACAATCTGGCCCTTCTGCAGGTTCTCAGAATCACCAGCATCGATGACCACTTTCTTACCCCAGATACGGTCGTTCTCTTCTGCGAAGTCAAGCTTGTCGACAATTTCCTGCTCAAGGAATGCCGTATCGCCCGGATCGTTAATTTGAACTTTACGCATCATCTGGCGGACAATAATCTCAAAGTGCTTGTCGTTGATCTTCACACCCTGGAGACGATAGACGTCCTGCACCTCGTTGACGATATATTCCTGTACGGCCGTGGGACCCTTAATGGCCAGGATGTCGGCAGGTGTGATGACACCGTCAGACAGCGGTGTACCAGCGCGCACAGCATCGTGCTCCTGTACCAGGATCTGCTTCGACAGCGATACAAGATACTTGCGCTGTTCACCAGTCTTAGAGGTGACAATAATTTCACGATTACCACGCTTCACCTTACCCATGGTCACCTCACCGTCGATTTCTGAGACGATAGCGGGGTTCGACGGGTTGCGAGCCTCGAAGAGCTCGGTAACACGAGGCAGACCACCAGTGATATCACCACCCTTGGCAGCAGCACGCGGAATCTTAACCAGCGTTTCACCAGTCTTGACGGTCTGGCCGTCTTCGACTACTACGTGTCCACCCACAGGGAAGTTATAAGTTCCGATAACCTCACCATTTGCTCCTATGACATCGCAAGTTGGAACCCTTGACCTATCCTTGGATTCTGTGACGATTTTCTCTGTTAAACCTGTTGTTTCATCGGTCTCGGCACGGAAGGTGATACCTTCAATGACATCATGGAACTTCAACATACCGGCATACTCGGTCACAATGACAGCATTGAAGGGATCCCACTGGGCAATCTTAGCACCCTTCTTGACTGTATCACCGTTTTTATAATAAAGTGATGAACCATAAGGAACATTGACCGAGGAGAGAACAATCTTTGTGTTAACATCGACGAAGCGCAGTTCACCCAAACGGCTGACCACCATCTCGCAATCGCGACCGTCCTCATCGAACGGAACAGTACGTACCTCCTCAAGTTCAATCTTCGAATCGTTCTTGGCAACAATGCTGGCATTTGCGGCAGCATTTGCAGCCACACCACCGGCGTGGAACGTACGCAGCGTCAACTGAGTACCAGGTTCACCAATAGCCTGAGCAGCTATGACACCGACAGCCTCACCTTTCTGAACCATTCGACGGGTTGCAAGGTTGCGTCCATAACACTTCATGCAGACGCCGTGACGCGACTCGCAGGTGAGCACCGAACGAATCTCGACACTCTCAATCGGAGAGTCCTCGATAGCCTGGGCAACGGGTTCTGTGATTTCTTCACCAGCACCTACTATGAGTTCACCTGTTGAGGGGTGAATGATATCATGTACGGACACACGGCCCAAGATGCGTTCATAGAGCGTTGAGATAACCTCATCGCCATTTTTCAAAGCAGTACAGACCAGACCGCGCAGCGTGCCGCAGTCCTCTTCGTTGATAATCACATCGTGTGACACGTCAACCAGACGGCGAGTCAGATAACCTGCGTCAGCAGTCTTCATGGCAGTATCAGCCAAGCCTTTACGGGCACCGTGAGTAGAGATAAAATACTCCAGCACAGACATACCTTCCTTGAAGTTCGACAGAATCGGGTTCTCAATAATCTGAGCACCTTCTGCACCTGCCTTCTGGGGCTTAGCCATCAGACCACGCATACCAGAAAGCTGACGGATCTGATCCTTACTACCACGGGCACCAGAGTCAAGCATCATGAATACAGCATTGAAGCCCTGATCAGCCTCTGTCATTTCCTTCATCAGCACATTACCGAGGTCATTGTTGATATGAGTCCAAGTATCGATAACCTGATTGTAACGCTCATTGTCCGTAATAAAGCCCATGTTATAGTTCTCGGTAATCTGCTGGACCTCAGCATTTCCCTTCTCCACCAGATCTTTCTTTGACTCAGGAATGATGATATCATCAAGGTTGAAAGAAAGACCGGCTTCATAAGCCATACGGTAACCGAGGTTTTTAATACCATCCAGGAATTCGCAAGCTTCAGCAAAGCCAACGTTCTTAATCACATCGGCAATAATGTCGCGCAAGGATTTTTTAGAGATAATCTTGTTAACATAACCCACTTCCTTAGGAATAATGCCATTCACAATGACACGACCGACAGAAGTTTCAACCATACGCTTCACACGCTTGCCGTCAACAATATCATCAACTATCACATTCACTTGGGCATGAAGGTCACATTTTCCTTCGTTGTGGGCAATGATAGCCTCTTCCGGACCATAGAAAGTCAGTCCCTCGCCCTTAGCCCCTGGGCGGATTTTCGAAATATAGTACAAGCCGAGCACCATATCCTGTGAAGGCACAGTGATAGGAGCACCGTTAGCGGGGTTCAGGATATTATGGCTCTGAAGCATCAGAATCTGTGCCTCGAGGATAGCCTCGTTGGAAAGGGGAAGGTGAACAGCCATCTGGTCACCATCAAAGTCAGCATTGAATGCAGTACAAGCCAACGGATGGAGCTGAATAGCCTTACCTTCGATTAATTTGGGCTGGAAGGCCTGAATACCAAGACGGTGCAACGTTGGTGCACGGTTGAGGAGCACAGGATGGCCTTTCATGACATTCTCCAGGATATCCCAAATAACGGGTTCGCGACGGTCGACAATCTTCTTAGCGGACTTCACGGTCTTGACGATACCGCGCTCAATGAGCTTACGGATGATAAATGGCTTATAAAGTTCTGCTGCCATCAGTTTGGGCAGACCACACTCACCCATCTTCAGCTCAGGGCCGACCACGATGACCGAACGGGCTGAGTAGTCGACACGCTTACCGAGCAAGTTCTGACGGAAACGTCCCTGCTTACCCTTCAGCGAATCTGAGAGTGACTTCAGCGGGCGGTTGGAATCGCTCTTTACAGCAGAAGATTTACGGCTGTTGTCAAACAAAGAGTCAACAGCTTCCTGCAGCATACGCTTCTCATTACGAAGGATAACCTCAGGAGCATGAATCTCAATAAGTCTCTTCAGACGATTGTTACGAATAATGACACGACGATAGAGATCATTCAGATCAGAAGTTGCAAAGCGACCACCATCCAGAGGAACAAGAGGACGCAGTTCAGGTGGAGTGACTGGAATAATCTTCATAATCATCCATTCCGGACGGTTAATGCCCTTCTCAACACTTGAACGGAAAGCCTCAACAACCTGAAGGCGCTTCAAAGCCTCATTTTTGCGCTGTACAGAAGAGTCGCTGTTGGCACGGTCGCGCAGTTCATAGCTCAGTGAGTCAAGGTCGAGACGCATCAGCAGGTCGTAGATAGCCTCAGCACCCATCTTGGCAATGAACTTATTGGGGTCGCTGTCTTCCAGATAATCGTTGTTCTCAGAAACATAATTGTCAAGAATCTCGTTATACTCCTCCTCAGAGAGCAGGTCAAACTTCTGTGAGCCAATGAATGGATTACCCTCGCCGTCCTTCTTACCAGCCATAACACCCGGCTGGATAACAACGTAACGCTCATAGTAAATAACTGCATCGAGCTTCTTGGTAGGCAGCCCCAACAGATAGCCAATCTTGTTTGGCAGACTACGGAAGTACCAGATGTGAGCAACGGGGACCACCAACTCTATATGACCCGTACGCTCACGACGTACCTTCTTTTCTGTCACCTCCACACCACAACGGTCGCAGACGATGCCTTTGTATCGGATGCGCTTATACTTTCCGCAGGCACATTCATAGTCCTTTGTAGGACCGAATATGCGCTCACAGAACAAACCGTCACGTTCGGGCTTATAGGTACGATAATTAATGGTCTCAGGCTTGGTGACCTCACCAAACGAACTCTCGAGAATCTCTTCTGGTGATGCCAGTCCGATGGTAATCTTGGTGAAATTACTCTTTATCTTTGTATCTTTCTTGAAAGCCATAATTTTCAATTTTCAATTTTCAATAATCAATTACCATTTTAGTCCATCTTAATGCTGAGGCCAAGGCCTTTCAACTCATGCAACAGCACATTAAGCGACTCAGGGATACCAGGTGTAGGCATAGGCTCACCCTTGACGATAGCCTCATAAGCTTTGGAACGGCCTACGACATCATCTGACTTAATAGTGAGAATCTCCTGTAGCACATGACTTGCACCGAATGCCTCAAGAGCCCAAACCTCCATTTCACCAAAACGCTGACCACCAAACTGTGCCTTACCACCAAGAGGCTGCTGCGTGATGAGTGAGTACGGACCAATAGAACGAGCGTGCATCTTGTCCTCAACCATGTGACCGAGTTTCAAGAAGTAAGTGATACCTACAGTAGCAGGCTGGTCAAAGCGCTCACCTGTCTCACCGTCATACAAATGGGTTGAACAGAGACGGGGCAAACCAGCCTTGTCCGTCCATTCTGCCAGGTCATCCAACTTGGCTCCGTCAAAAATTGGTGTTGCAAACTTGACGCCAAGACGCTTTCCAGCAGCACCGAGGATAGCCTCGAAAATCTGTCCCAAATTCATACGAGAGGGCACACCTAAGGGGTTCAGCACCAAATCGACAGGACGGCCATCCTCGAGGAAAGGCATGTCCTCCTGACGGACTACTTTCGACACGATACCCTTGTTACCATGACGACCAGCCAACTTGTCACCGACACCTATCTTACGCTTCTTGGCAACATAGACCTTTGCCATCTGCAGGATGCCAGAGGGCAGCTCGTCACCGATAGTGATGGCAAATTTCTTACGCTTGTTCTCTGCATCAAGCAGTTTGAACTTCTTCATATAGTTGATAATCAGCTTGGCAATGAGTTCGTTCTTATGCTCATCATTGGTCCAGTTGCTGATTTGAATGTCACCATATTCAAGATTGCGAAGTGCAGTTATGGTGAACTTAGCACCCTTAGAAATAATCTCTGCGCCAGTATAATCTTTCACACCGTTTGATGTCTTACCCTTGGTGAGAACTACCAGTTTCTCAATAAGAATATCCTTTAGGTCGGCAAGCTTAGCCTCATGCTCCTCGTCAATCTTGGCAAGGGTAATCTTATCCTGCTGCTTATTCTGGCGTGTCTTAACAGCACGTGTGAAAAGCTTCTTGTCGATAATAACACCTGTCAGCGATGGATTTGCCTTCAGTGAAGAATCCTTCACGTCACCAGCCTTGTCTCCAAAGATGGCACGAAGCAGTTTTTCTTCGGGCGAGGGATCGCTCTCTCCCTTAGGTGAAATCTTACCTATCAGGATGTCACCAGGTTCTACGCGGGCACCAACACGGATGACTCCATTGTCGTCAAGGTCCTTGGTTGCCTCCTCGCTAACATTGGGAATATCAGAGGTGAACTCCTCTGCTCCACGTTTTGTCTCACGGACATCGAGAGAATATTCATCGACGTGAACGGAGGTCAGGATATCCTCACGAACAATACGCTCATTGAGCACGATAGCATCCTCATAATTATAACCCTTCCAAGGCATATAAGCAACAAGCAGGTTGCGTCCCAATGCCAACTCACCATTTTCGGTAGCGTAACCCTCAGTCAGGATATCACCCTTCTTTACGCGCTGACCTTTGTCACAGATAGGACGCAGGTCGATGGTCATGTTCTGGTTGGTGCGACGGAATTTTGGAATACGGTACTCCTTCAGAGCGGGTTCAAAGCTGACAAACTCTTCGTCCTCTGTACGGTCGTAGAGAATTCGGATGGTTGTAGCATCCACATAATCGATAACACCATCGCCCTCGGCAGTAATCATGGTACGGGAGTCTTCGCATACCTGCTTTTCAATGCCAGTACCAACGATAGGAGCCTCATTATGCAATAGAGGAACAGCCTGACGCATCATGTTCGATCCCATCAGCGCACGGTGAGCATCATCGTGCTCCAAGAACGGAATCAGTGAAGCGGCAATTGAAGCAATCTGTTGCGGAGAAACATCCATCAGATCTACTTGTGCGGGAGGCACAACGGGGAAGTCTGCATCTTGACGGCACTTAACAACCTTACGAATAAAGGTTCCGTCATCGTTCAACGGGGCATTGCCCTGACCAATAACATGATCTTCTTCCTCCTCGGCTGTCAGATAAACTATGTCATCATTGTTCAGATTTGCGATGCCATTTTCAACCTTACGATAAGGTGTTTCTATGAAACCGAGTTCATTAATCTTGGCATAGACACACAATGACGAAATAAGACCGATGTTCGGGCCTTCAGGACTCTCAATAGGACAAAGGCGACCATAGTGAGTATAGTGTACGTCACGGACCTCAAAGCCAGCACGCTCACGCGACAAACCACCAGGGCCAAGGGCAGAAAGACGACGCTTGTGAGTCACCTCAGCCAGCGGGTTCGTCTGATCCATGAACTGCGAAAGGGGATTGGTACCGAAGAACGAGTTGATAACGCTTGAAATAGTCTTGGCGTTAATCAAGTCTGTTGGCGTAAAGACCTCATTATCGCGAACGTTCATGCGTTCACGGATGGTGCGGCTCATACGTGCCAGACCTATCGAGAACTGATTAGACAACTGCTCACCCACAGTACGGACGCGACGGTTCGACAAGTGGTCGATATCGTCGACGGTAGCTTTTGAGTTAATGAGCTGGATGAGATATTTGATAATCTCGATGATATCTTCTTTGGTCAGCACACGGACATCCATTTCCGTGTTGAGACCTAATTTCTTATTAATACGATAGCGGCCTACATCGCCAAGATCGTAGCGTTTGTCAGAGAAGAACAGATTCTGTATAACCTCACGGGCACTGGCATCATCTGCAGGGTCGGCATTACGCAACTGACGATAGATGTAGAGCACGGCTTCCTTCTCAGAGTTTGACGGGTCTTTGGCCAAAGTATTGAAAATGATAGAATAGTCCTGAGCGATGCTCTCATCCTTATGTACGAGGATAGTTGACGCACCACTCTCCAAAATATCTATCATGTTATCTTCGGTTATCTCCGTCTCGCGCTCCATGATAACCTCATTACGCTCAATGGAGACTACTTCACCAGTATCCTCATCAACGAAGTCTTCGTTCCAACTTTTCAACACACGAGCCGCCAATTTGGAACCTATTACTTCTTTCAAGGCCTTCTTGTTGACCTTCACCTCTTCTGCGAGGTCGAAAATCTGCAAGATGTCTTTATCCGTTTCAAAACCAATGGCACGAAGCAGTGTGGTAACAGGTAACTTCTTTTTACGATCAATGTAAGCGTACATCACGTTGTTAATATCGGTAGCAAACTCTATCCAGCTACCTTTGAACGGAATGATACGGGCACTGTAGAGCAAGGTACCATTAGCATGTACGTTTTGACCGAAGAATACGCCAGGCGAACGATGCAACTGAGAAACGACAACACGCTCAGCACCGTTGATGACGAAAGTTCCATTGGCAGTCATATAAGGAATAGGGCCAAGGAACACGTCCTGAATAGCCATATCGAAATCCTCATGGTCAGGATCCGTACAATAGAGCTTCAACTTAGCCTTCAAAGGTACGCTATAAGTCAGCCCACGCTCCAAACACTCATCAATAGTGTAGCGAGGCGGATCAATATAGTAATCCAGGAACTCAAGGACGAAATTATTACGCGTATCGGTAATAGGGAAATTCTCTGCGAACACCTTATATAAACCGTCATTCTTGCGTTCCTCAGGCGGAGTGTCCAACTGTAGGAAGTCTCTGAAAGACTTTAACTGCACATCGAGGAAATCCGGAAACGGCATCGGATTCTTGACGCTGCCAAAGCTTACTCTGTTTTCTGCTTTCTTAATTGCCATTATGATACTTTGTTTGTTGTTAAGACAAAGAAAAGGTTAAGAACCTCCTACTGGGAAGTTCTTAACCATTTATTATACAATGTAAACTGATTACTTCAGTTCAACAACTGCACCAGCCTCTTCGATAGCCTTCTTCAAGTTCTCAGCCTCGTCCTTAGACAGGCCTTCCTTCAGAGTAGAAGGAGCACCGTCTACGAGATCCTTAGCTTCCTTCAGACCCAGACCGCAAGCTTCCTTAACGGCCTTTACTACCTGCAGTTTAGCAGCACCTACTTCCTTCAGAACAACGTCGAAAGAGGTCTTCTCCTCAGCAGCGGCAGCTTCGCCACCGGCTGCAGGACCAGCAGCAACAGCAACAGCTGCAGCGGCGGGCTCAATTCCATACTCGTCCTTCAGGACAGTTGCCAACTCTTGTACTTCTTTAACTGTGAGGTTAACCAACTCCTCAGCAATAGCTTTAATATCTGCCATTTTATTATAAATTTTTAATTGTTTTTTAATGTTAATGTGTATTATCTCTTCGCTTATTTGTTACGCTCAGCGATAGCGTCAAGCAGTCCATGAATCTTACCACCGGCATTCAGACCAGAAACAACGTTCTTGAGCGGAGACTGCAGCAGAGCCACAACGTCGGCAATAAGTTCGTTCTTACTCTTGATAGCAACAAGCTCATCAAGCTTATCAGCACCAACAAAGAAGCCCTCTTCTGCATAAGCAGCCTTCAGAGCGGGGATACCCTCCTTCTTGTATTCTTTGAGCAACTTTGCGGGAACATTAGCAGTCTGTGTGAACATCACTGCTGTATTTCCCTTCAGACTACCATAGAGTTCAGAGAAATCTATCTCAGAAGCCTCAAAAGCCTTGCGTAGAAGAGTATTCTTTACAACGACCATCTTAATCTCACTCTTAAAGCACTTGCGACGAAGATCACTTGTCTGTTCAGCATTCAGACCAGCAATGTCAACAAGATAGAAGTGAGGATATTCTTGGAGCTTCTGACCAAGTTCTACAACAATAGTATCTTTTAATTCCTTTTTCATTTTACTAAACTTTTACGAGTTATTCAACTGATTTAGGATCCACCTTGATACCAGCGCTCATGGTGCTGGAGATATAGATACTCTTCATGTATGTACCCTTGGCAGCAGCCGGCTTCAGCTTGATAATTGTCTGCAGGAACTCCTTGGCATTTCCGTAAATCTGCTCGGGAGTGAAGGTAATCTTACCTATTGAGGCATGTACAATACCTGCCTTGTCTACCTTGAAGTCTATCTTACCCTGCTTTACTTCCTTGACTGCCTTAGCAACGTCCATAGTTACAGTACCGCTCTTGGGATTTGGCATTAAGCCACGGGGACCAAGGATACGTCCTAAGGGACCCAGCTTACCCATACAAGAGGGCATAGTAATAATTACATCAACATCAGTCCAACCCTGCTTGATCTTATCGATATACTCGTCCAGACCAACATAGTCGGCACCTGCTTCCTTAGCAGCTTCTTCCTGATCAGGTGTACAAAGAGCCAATACGCGTGTCACCTTACCAGTTCCGTTCGGCAGCGAAACAACGCCACGAACCATCTGGTTAGCCTTACGTGGATCAACTCCCAAGCGTACGTCGATATCTACAGAAGCTTCAAACTTGGTGGTGGTTATTTCCTTCACCAGTGCTGCAGCTTCCTGTAAAGAGTATGCTTTCCCTGCTTCAACCTTATCAGCTACTAACTTTTGATTTTTTGTCAGTTTACTCATTTTTCTAATTGAAGTTATTTATTATTTACCAGGGAAGTCCCCTTTAACAGTGATACCCATGCTACGTGCAGTACCTGCAATCAGTTTCATAGCCGACTCAACTGTGAAGCAATTCAAATCGCTCATCTTATCCTCAGCGATAACACGAACCTGATCCCAGGTTACACTGGCCACCTTCTTACGATTAGGCTGAGCAGATCCACTCTTTACCTTAGCTGCCTCCAACAACTGTACTGCTGCAGGAGGAGTCTTGATAATGAAGCTGAATGACTTGTCTGCATAGTAGGTAATAACGACAGGAAGAATCTTACCTGCCTTATCCTGGGTTCTGGCGTTGAACTCTTTGCAGAATCCCATAATGTTAATACCCTTAGAACCCAACGCAGGTCCTACTGGGGGTGAGGGATTCGCAGCGCCACCTTTAATCTGCAATTTGATTAATCCAGCAACTTCTTTAGCCATTTCTGTTTATTATTATTATTGATTGTTATATAAGTCATGGGAGTGGAAGCCTCCCTCAACCGTATATAGAATGGACATACCGTAACAATTACGTCCTATTCTTTCTCTACTTGTGTAAATGCAAGTTCCAATGGAGTTTTACGACCGAAAATCTTAACCATTACCTTTAATTTGCGCTTCTCAGAATTAACTTCCTCTATAATTCCCTGGAATCCGCTGAACGGTCCATCTATGACTTTTACTGTTTCGTCAACACTATAGGGAATATTCAATTCTGCGCTCTCAATCACAGTTTCTTCAGCTGTACCTAAAATGCGGTTGATTTCCGACTGTCGTACAACCTGAGGATTATCCATTCCTCCCAGGAAACCCATCACATTAGGGATGAAACGCAGCATGTGCGCAACTTCACCTTGGAGAGTTGCTTGTACCAGCACATAGCCCGGAAGGAAAAGCTTCTCCTTGACGACGCGCTTACCATTTTGAAGTGTGGCATATTTCTCGGTAGGAAGTAAAACCTCACCTACATGAGTAGCAAGTACATCGTTCAGCTTCTTTGCTGCATCGATATACTCCTTGACCTTACCTTCTTTTCCACTAACGGCACGCAAGACGTACCACTTCATTCCTGTATCCGACATCGTCCGAACTTGTCTTAATTAGGATAAATTGAACTCATTACAGCCTTGAACACAACGTCCATCAGCCATACCACAACTGCAATAATCAATGAAGCAGAAAGTACCACCACGGCACTTTGAGTCAACTCCTTGCGTGAAGGCCATGTTACCTTATGGGCCAACTCATCGTAGCATGCCTTGCAATAATTGATAAATGTCTTGATAATCTTCATACTATCTTTGTTTTCTAGCACGGGAAGGAGGACTCGAACCCACGACCCTCGGTTTTGGAGACCGATGCTCTACCAACTGAGCTATTCCCGTATGAAAGCCCCCGCCCGATCTAGCGCGGGGGCTTAATTTATCTAGTATTTCTAGATGTTCTTGATTGTCTAGAGGCTCTAGAGGATTAGTCCTCGAATACCTCAGTAATCTGACCAGAACCAACGGTGCGGCCACCTTCGCGGATAGCGAAACGCAGACCCTGGTTCAGAGCAACAGCGTAGATCAGTTCAACAGTAATCTCTACGTTATCACCAGGCATTACCATCTCAACACCTGCGGGAAGAGTAATCTCACCTGTGCAATCCATAGTGCGGAGGTAGAACTGGGGACGATACTTGTTGCCGAATGGAGTGTGACGACCACCCTCTTCCTTCTTCAGAACGTAGATAGAAGCCTTGAACTTCTTGAATGGCTTGATCTGACCTGGATGACAGAGTACCATACCGCGCTTGATCTCATTCTTATCGATACCGCGGAGCAGCAGACCTACGTTATCACCAGCCTGACCCTCGTCGAGAATCTTACGGAACATCTCAACACCAGTCACAACAGACTTCTTGTCCTCACCGAGACCGAGCAGCTCAACTTCGTCACCAACATGGATAACACCAGTCTCGATACGGCCGGTAGCAACAGTACCACGTCCAGTGATTGAGAATACGTCCTCAACAGGCATCAAGAAAGGTTTGTCGGTAGCACGAGGAGGCTCCTGAATCCAAGTATCGCAGGTATTCATCAACTCCATAACCTTCTCTTCCCACTTAGCAACACCATTCAGTGCACCGAGTGCAGAACCACGGATAATAGGAGTATCATCCTCGAATTCGTACTGAGCGAGAATCTCCTGAACCTCCATCTCAACGAGCTCCAGCATCTCCTCATCCTCAACCATATCACACTTATTCAGGAACACAACCAAACGGGGAACGTTTACCTGACGGGCGAGCAGAACGTGCTCACGTGTCTGAGGCATAGGACCGTCAGTTGCAGCAACAACGAGGATAGCACCATCCATCTGGGCAGCACCAGTTACCATGTTCTTCACATAGTCAGCGTGTCCCGGGCAGTCGACGTGAGCATAGTGACGAATAGCAGTCTCATACTCAACGTGAGCGGTGTTAATGGTGATACCGCGCTCCTTCTCTTCGGGAGCATTGTCAATCTGGTCAAAAGACTTAACCTCAGAGAGGCCCTGCTTAGCCAGCACAGTAGTGATAGCAGCCGTCAGAGTAGTCTTACCATGGTCAACGTGACCAATCGTACCAATGTTTACGTGCGGTTTAGTGCGCACAAATTGTTCTTTAGCCATAGCTTTTTTTTGTTTATTGTTTTATAAATGAATGTCCGATTTAAATCGTTTTCTCTTTTTTGAGCTGTTACTGAGATTTGAACTCAGGACCTCTTCCTTACCAAGGAAGTGCTCTACCACTGAGCTATAACAGCGAGCTATGAGCGGAAAACGGGGCTCAAACCCGCGACCCCCAGCTTGGAAGGCTAGTGCTCTATCAACTGAGCTATTTCCGCAACATTGACCTCCTTTTCCGGAAGTGGGTGGTGATGGATTCGAACCACCGAAGTCGAAAGACAACAGATTTACAGTCTGCCCCATTTGGCCGCTCTGGAAACCACCCTCAATGTTTTCATTCTTCCTCAGTCTTAAATCGACTTTCGCCGTACCAGAGCCTCTTGTCGGATTCGAACCAACGACCCCGAGATTACAAATCACGTGCTCTGGCCAACTGAGCTAAAGAGGCTTGCTCTAAGCATCCGCTCACCGATTTGGAGTCTTACTATCGGAAAGCGGATGCAAAGGTAGGCATTATTTTTGAATTACCAAAACTTTTCGAGCTTTTTTTTATCTATTTCTCAATTTTTCCTTAAATTTCTGCAGCTGAACCCGCATCGAGTCCACACAAAGGTCGGTACTTTCCTCAAAAGTGTCACTCACTTTCTCAACGAAAAGCGTTGAGCCTGGTACTGTGACCGTCAGGCTAACCTCTTTGTTTTGCGCCGTTGCAGGCTTTACCACCTTGCATTGCACCTCTACTTTCTGAATATCTTCAAATGTTTTTTCCAACTTGGCGACCTTCTTGTCGATGAACGCCTGTAATTTCTCGGTAGCGTCGAAGTGAATCGACTGAATCTTAATTTCCATAGTTACCTCCTATTTTTATTAAAGGGTAAATAATTAGGGTCAGGCCCTAGGGTGGGCTTTCCCATATACTCGTTTCAACTGTTCAAACGTCGTATGCGTATAGATTTCCGTAGTTGCTACACTCTCATGTCCCAAAAGCTTGCGCACGCTCTCCAATCCTGCGCCATTATTCAACATAGCCGTAGCAAACGTATGACGAAGCACATGTGGCGATCGTTTTTTCAGGGTTGTTACCTTCGAGAGGTAGGCAACGACAATTTTTTCAACCTGGTAACGCGAAATACGACATCCTTTGTCATTCAGCAGCAAGGCGGATTCTATTTTTAGGGATTGCTCGTCGCGCAGCCGGATATACTCTTTGAGCACACGCTCGAGTTCATCTCCAAAAGGAATGATGCGCTGTTTGTTTCTCTTACCTGTCACCTTGAGATGATGCTGGACGAAATCCACGTCGTTGTCATCCAAGCCAACCAATTCTGCCAAACGGATTCCTGTCTCATAGAATATAATAATAATGGTACGCGCGCGCAAAGCATCATAGCCATCTCCCCACATCTGCTCACCGTCTATCAGCCTATCCATATCCGCTTCACGCAAATACATCGGCAACGGCTTTTGCTTTTTCGGTCCTTTCACCGTGTGGGCAGGATCTTTACATACCAACCCACGACTAAGTGCAAAACGGAAAAAAGAACGCACGGCACTCAACGAGTTATTCACTGTTGATGCCATGTCGCCTTTATCCATCATGCTCTCCATCCAATCACGGATTAAGTCCGAGTCTACCGACTCCCATGAGAGATGATTTTCTCGATTTTTGAAATACGACTCAAAGTCTTTCAGACTCTTCTCGTAATTGCGTACAGTCAATTCGGATCGATTCCGCTCGTAACGCAAGTAGTTCAAAAAATCTTCTATCACCATAATCGCTGCTTCTTGTTTTCGGCAACGAATTTACGGAAATTTCTTGAAACTACCAAATTTTGGAGCAGCAAATGCAAAAAAACAATGTATTTTTCTTGTCAAGCCACAACAAAACCGGCCCTTAGGTCTAAATTTGCCTAGCAATTACTCCTCTGTGGCACGAAGCTTCTGTACGTAGATGGCATGCTCCATCTTCAGGCGCTTCAGTACAGAGGGCTTGTCGAACTGCTGACGAGCACGAAGCTCCTTGATAACACCAGTCTTTTCGAACTTTCTCTTAAACTTCTTGAGGGCCTTCTCGATGTTCTCGCCTTCTTTTACGGGTACAATAATCATTTGCTTTTTGGTTTTAATTTTTAAATTGTTATTACGATGTTTCAATGATTCCAGGCACAAGTGCCACGAAAATCTTTTTTCTAAAACAATGCTGGCCAAAAGCAGCAAAAACTTGTTTTTATGCCGAGGCAAAGCCTGTTTTCTAAGACGCATTTTCAAAATGCGGGTGCAAAGTTACAACATTTTAACCAAACAGCCAAGTTTTTTTGTGACTTTTTGCATCCTCAGCAATCGATTTTATTCTTTCTTCTCCGAACAGGGTCTTGGTTTCCCGTGTTTCTCCCAATCATAATAGCCAAGAATTGTCACCAAAGACTTAAGAATCACCGCACAAACACTATTCACAGAACAACCAATTACGATGAAAACAAGAGGCAACTACCCTACACGAGAGATTGTTTAGTTAAAATATCATAAATATAGAGTTCCAAACTTTCTTAACGCGCTTTTTTAGAAAGAAAAGTAGTACCTTTGCAGTCCGATTTGGGGAGAGGCTTAGAATCCCCATAGAATCAGGGTGTGAATAGCGGCGTCTTTGGCCGGACGTGGTGGTTCGTGAATCGCTGGTTCAAAAATCCCGAAAGGGGCTACAACCTCCAAGGGAGCGTACGTTAGACTAACAGCCGGGAGTTAGACCTCGGATGGGGTTATATGTGCGTACATTAATAATAATAAGTAAAACTGTTTTTTAGTAGTAAATTTTAAACGAAATGAACACTTTAAGTTACAAGACCGTTTCCGTATCGAAGGAAGCTGCCCGCGAACAGAAGGAATGGCTGGTCATTGACGCTACCGATCAGGTAGTTGGCCGCTTGGCCTCAAAGGTCGCCAAAATCATCCGCGGAAAGTACAAGCCCACCTTCACTCCTAATCAGGACTGTGGCGACAATGTTATCATCATCAACGCTGACAAGGTGGTTTTCACTGGTAAGAAAGAGACTGACAAGGTTTACACCCGCTACACTGGCTATCCTGGCGGTCAGCGTTTCAACACGCCTGCCGAACTGCGCAAGAAGCCGTTTGGCGTTGAGCGTATCTTGAAGCACGCCGTTAAGGGCATGCTGCCCAAAGGTCCCCTCGGACGTGCGTTGTTGAACAACCTCTATGTCTACAACGGCACAGAGCATCCGCATGAAGCCCAGAAGCCCAAGGCAATTGATATTAACCAGTACAAGTAAAGTGTAAAATTATTAAAGAATTAAAAGATGGAATACATCAATGCAATAGGTCGTCGTAAGAGCTCGGTAGCTCGCGTTTATCTGTCAGAGGGTACTGGCAAGATTACGATCAACAAGAAAGACTTGGAAGTATATTTCCCCTCAGCCATTCTGCAGTACGTGGTGAAGCAGCCACTGAACCTGTTGGAGGTTGCTGAGAAATACGACATCAAGGTAAACCTCGACGGTGGTGGTTTCACTGGCCAGAGCCAGGCACTCCGCTTGGCCATCGCACGTGCGCTGGTTAAGGTTAATGCCGAAGACAAGAAGAACCTGAAAGACCACGGTTTCCTGACCCGCGACTCTCGTGAGGTTGAGCGTAAGAAGCCCGGTCAGCCCAAGGCACGTCGTCGCTTCCAGTTCAGTAAGCGTTAATCCTGAGGTAACTGAACAACGTTTAGCATCTAAACTAATTGGATTCGAAGGACTTGGTCTAAGAAACGGGATTACCGTGAATTCCCACATCCTGTTTGCTGATTCCTTAACCTCGACTACCAGTTGGCTGATTCTGGACAGAATTAAAAAGAAAGTAAACAACAAAAAAAACAAAAAACAAAAATGGCAAGAACAAATTTTGACCAATTGCTGCAGGCAGGCTGTCATTTCGGCCACCTGAAGCGCAAATGGAATCCCGCAATGGCTCAGTATATCTATACCGAGCGCAACGGCATCCACATTATCGACCTCCACAAGACGGTTGCCAAGATTGACGAGGCAGCAGACGCACTGAAACAGATTGCCAAGAGTGGTAAGAGAGTGCTGTTCGTCGCTACTAAAAAACAAACCAAGGAAATCATCGCCGAGAAAGCTCAGAGCGTTGGTATGCCTTATGTAACAGAGCGCTGGCCAGGTGGTATGTTAACCAACTTCCCGACCATCCGCAAAGCCGTTAAGAAGATGGCCAATATCGACAAGCTGATGCAGGATGGAACTTATGCCAACCTGTCAAAACGTGAGCTGCTGCAGGTTACACGCCAGCGCGCCAAGCTGGAGAAGAACCTCGGTTCTATCGCTGACCTGAACCGTCTGCCCTCTGCCCTTTTCGTCGTTGACGTGCTGAAGGAGCAGATTGCCGTTCATGAGGCTAACCGTCTGGGTATCCCCGTATTCGGTATCGTAGACACCAACTCTGACCCCAAGAACATCGACTTTGTGATTCCCGCAAACGACGATGCAAAGGATTCTGTAGAGGTTATCCTCTCTGCTTGCTGTGCCGCTATCAACGAAGGTATTGAGGAGCGCAAGGTTGAGAAGGCTGACGAGAAGGCCGCTGATGCCCAGGCTGAAGCCGACGAAGAAGAGGCAAAGCCCAAGCGTCAAGCACGCAAGCCCCGTAAGGCTGCCGAAGAGGCTGCTCCTGCCGTAGAAGCTGCCGCTGAGGAAGCTCCTGCTGAGGAAGCAAAAAAATGAAGAGTAAATAAAAGAATTGCTACCGCTCCAACAAAGCGGTAGCAATAAATAATCCAAAAAAGTAAATCGAAAGAATAACATTATGGCAATTTCAATTGATGATATCAAGAAGCTTCGCGCTATGACTGGCGCTGGTCTGGCTGACGTTAAGAAAGCCCTGACCGAGGCCGAGGGCGACTTCGACAAGGCAAAGGAACTGCTCCGTGAACGCGGACTTGCCATCGCTGCCAAGCGTAGCGACCGTGAGACTTCAAATGGTTGTGTACTCGTAAAGGCTGTCGACGGCTTTGCCGCTATGATTGCTCTGAAGTGCGAAACCGACTTTGTTGCTAATGGTGCAGACTTCATTGCCCTGACTCAGAGCATTCTCGATGCAGCCATCGCCAACAAGTGCAAGGACATCGAGGCTGTCAAGGCTCTCAACATCAATGGTCAGACTGCTCAGGAGGCTGTCACACAGCGTTCTGGTATCACTGGTGAGAAGATGGAGCTTGATGGCTATCTCGTACTCGAGGGTGACAACATTGAGGTATACAACCACATGGGCAAGAACACTCTGTGCACTATGGTTCAGCTGAACAAGAATGCAGCAGAGATTGGCCACAAACTGGCCATGCAGGTCGCTGCCATGAAGCCCGTTGCACTGAACGCAGAGAGCGTTGACCAGAAGATTCTGGACGAGGAATACAAGACCGCTGTCGAGAAGTCAAAGCTGGAGCAGGTTCAGAAGTATGTTGACAACAAGCTGAAGAAGGCAGGCATCAACCCCAACCTTGTTGATTCTGAAGATCACATCGAGAGCAACATGACCAAGGGCTGGCTCACACAGGAGCAGGCTGACGAGGCTCGCAAACTGATTGCCGAGGGTAAGGCAGAGGGCGAAGCTCAGCTCAAGATGCCTATGATTGAGGGTATTGCCAAGGGCCGTGTCCAAAAGTTCCTGAAAGAGAGCTGTCTGGTTGACCAGGAGTTCCAGTTCGGCGATGGCGACAAGGCTACCGTTTCTCAGTGGCTTGCCCAGCAAGACAAGGAGCTGAAGATTGTTGACTTCAAGCGTTTCACGCTCGTTGCAGAATAAAATTGACCAGTCAAAACATAAAAGAATCGGTGTTAGAAACAACACCGATTCTTTCTTTTTCAACATATCAGGAAAATAGTTGAGACGTTTAAGACGCTTGGGGCCCAACCCGCGCGAATACCTAGCAGGCAACCATACTCGTTTACAAATTTTAGCAAAAAGATAAAGACAGAAAACTAGGATGCGCCATGATTATTTCGTACCTTTGCATTGTCAACAGAAAAGACGGAATGAACGCGCAGGGCAGCAAAAATTAGTTCTCAGGCCTGACAAAATTTCCTCCCTGCCCAGAGCGCAAAAATGAAGTCGCGAATGGAGGCAAGAAACTAACTAACCAACAAAACCTAAAAACAAAAATAAAACAAACAAGCCACGTATTATGAAAAGGAATCTGTTAATTGCTATAGCCACCGTCATAGCTATTAGTGTGTATTCACAGTCGAAGCATCCCAAACCGTTCGTCACAAAAGCTGAAAGACCCGCTCCTTATAGCTGGATACCCCATTTCCCAGAAGTGACAAAGGGAGAATTTTCAACGATTTCTATTACTACCAGTTAAGCATGGAATGTCGTCAGGACGAATCGAATGTCCAAAATGCCGTCTGGGATGATGGCGCTGAGTTGTATGAGGTCTTTGACAGCATTCTTGGACTTGGTCATCGCTTGGATTACGAGACAACACCAGAGATTCTTTATTTGTGTGAGCGTGCAGTCAGTGATGTGGATGCTGCCAACAAGGTGGTTAAGAACAAGTACAAGCGCATGCGTCCGTATGTCACTTTCAAGGAAGAGTCGCTCACCCCGGAAAATGATGCAAAGAAGGCTGGCCCTTCAGTTATCCATCAGGCCACGCCAGCCGAGGTTATATGTTCGCACTGGTGCTTTGTACGATTATGCCCGAAAGAACCAATGAGATCTTGGTCCGTGCTGAGAAGTATGCCCAGAATCGTGTCGTCTGCGGCCATCACTGGAAGAGCGACATCGATGCCTCGCTTCTGCTGGCTGCGGGTATGTTTGCCAACGTTGTACGCACTGAGGCCTTTCAGGAGCAACTCAAAAAGGCACGCGCTGAGTATCTTGCTATCATCGGCGGCAGTACTGATGTGACTCCAGAGACTAATGCTGAACCTCGTACGGCTGCCGTCTACCCCTAACGATAGGCATATTGCATTTTCATGGCGATATAGCCCTTAGGCCACTTGGCTTTGTCGAGATAGAATTTCGCAGTTCCATGGCTAAGTAGGAAAAGGCCAGGTCTTATCTCCTTGAACTCATAATACATACTGTTCTGGTCCTCCTGATAGCTGAGGCGCGATATCTGCCAGCAGTCATCGGCAATGTGGACCTTCATGTTGTCGAGCTTTACGACGTAAAAAGTCCTGTTGCCCGACGTGTAGCTGCCACTATACTCCAGACCCGTGTCTTGCTTCTTCCTGCGTTTCTTCTGCAGTTCCTTCACTTTCTGGCGCACTTTCTTGTAGAACCTGTCGTACACGTTGTCGCTCATCATGCCGTCGTGCTTCAAGAACGAGGCTTTCTGCTTCTCGGTGAGAGGCTGCTTCATCTCCACCATGCGCACATTGGAAGTCGTTATCTTACCCTTTTTGAAGTAGACATCCTCTGCCATCGTAATGCCAAAGTGCTTGTGCTCCCTGAGGGCATCGACAATGGGGCCATAGCCCGCCAGGCGGGCAGCAAAGGTGATGGTACGGCGGTGCGGGAACTTGGTCAGATCGATGTCCTTCTCGAGTTGGCAGGTGACGGAATATCGCAGTGTGGCGATGCGTTCCTTCAGTGGTTTAGCATTGGCAAGGACCTGTTTCAGCAGGTATTCCTCAAAGGTCATACCGTCAGCCAGCACCGTCACCTCGTCGAGACGAAGCGAATAGGCAATAGTATCGCCCTCGTCCTGCGCATGTATATCCAGCGCTAAGACGACGGCGAGTAAAATAGTGGCGAAAAACCGTTGACCTAAAAGGCTCATCACTTGGTAATGGGTACCGTGAAGGTGCGTCCGTCGCGCAGCACGAAGGTGATGGAACTGCCATCTACAGCAGGGATAATCTCCAGGAACATGTCATCCTGACCGTTCTTACCATTTGTGCCGTTGTGGCCATCTTCTCCATCAGTACCGTCTTTGCCAGCAGCACAGAAGCCCGTATCGGTCCAAGTATTGCCACCGTCAGTAGAGATTTCCCAGTTGAGGGTGTCGGGATTGATGCGCACCTGAGGGACAAAGACATTGCTTTCGGAAGAACTCTTTCCGTCCTTTCCGTCCTTACCGTCAGTAGCCCCTGCCCTTACCTTGTCGCCATTGTTGTCAAGCAGCCACTGACCATTGACGGTCCAATACCATATCCCGTCATTCGGGTCCTGCTCTGCACTTATCTGGAAGATAGCATCCTTCCCATCCTTACCGTCAGCTCCATTGCGACCATTATGTATAGTATAGGTTTTCCCCGTATTGAACTTAATAGTATAGGAGCCGTCGGCATTCTTCACCACGTCAGTAATATATCCCCTTGTCTCAATGGCATGGATGACTTCGTTCAGCAGCGCGATATTGATATTGGCCTCTAATACCATCGCCTCAAGTGTCTCTACACGCGCGCCTAACTTCTGCAGTTTGTCGGTGTAGTTATACTTGTCGCAGGATGTCAAGATCAATGCCACCATTATTAACAGGCTGAAGCATATGGTAATTTTTCTGATAGTCTTCATGGGCATGAATAATTAGTTTCTGTATAGTGGAATTCTAAAAGTCTGGCCGGACTTGGTAGTGATTACCATATACTCTCTATCGCCGTCCGATTCGTAACTGACATAGGTAAAGAACTGGTTTCCGTCCTTACCGTCCTTACCGTCTACACCATCTTTACCATCCTTACCGTCCTTGCCATCGCGTCCCTTGGCCGAGGTGCCTGTGGATATCCAGCTGACACCACCGTCAGTAGAGATTTCCCAAATACCCGTTTCAGGATTGATACGTAACTGTGGAGACACAGCGTCCTTGCCATCCTTGCCGTCCTTGCCGTTGACTCGGACTTTCTCACCGTTCACCAGCAGCCATACGTTATTGATCTTCCAGTACAGGTTGCCGTCTACGGGGTCTTTCTCAACGGTAATGTCGGGCATCTCGGCATCCTTGCCGTCCTTGCCGTCTGCACCGTGGAAGATTATGATAGGACCTGCGTTTGCAAAATTGATGAGGTATCCGTCTGTCGTCTCGCGGACATTGGTAATATAGTCGCCCGACTCCATAGCCATCGCAATGATCTCCAAAGCCTCGATATCGGAATTCATCCGTTTAACCAGATCCTCCAAGTAGCTGACACGAAAGTCGAGTGCATCGATCTCGTCCTGATAATCCGTACAAGAGGTATTCAGTAGACCACCACTCACCAGCAGAACTACCAATAATATTGTTTTTAGACTTTTCATATTTTCAGTTTTTTATGTTTGACAAATTCAATAATTCACTTATTTCGCTGTATGACTTACCAGTTGTCCTGCATGGGAACTGGGTTGTCTGGGTCATAGACGAAGCAGATGCATACACGGTTGTCGGCAGGGATGTCGAAGGGTTGTACACGGTCGCCCTTAGCAAAACGACGGATGCGCCACTCCTCGATGCCAGCATCCTGTAAGTACTGTGATACTGCCTCGGAGCGCTCACGCGAGAGTCGCAGGTTAATCTCGGGTGTACCAGTATCCTTATCAGCATAACCCGACAGGCGGACAAATGCCCTCGGATGTGCATCGAGATAGCGCAGCAGGCGAGTCAGCTTGGATATCTGATTGCTGCGAATGATGCTTTGGTTGATGACAAAATGGATGTTGACGTTAAACGAGATCTTCTCGACAGGTACATCGACGAACTTAGGTTCCTCTTTGGGTTCCTCCTTGGGCTTGTCCGGTTTGTGGATGATGGTTTGTGTAACGACCTCATTATAGCGTGCTTCGGTACGTCCATAGCGGGAGCCAAGGGCAAACTTGACACCCACCAAAGCATTGAAATGCCAGTCGCGGTTATTGCCACGTCCACGCTTGGAATTGAAATGGTCGGGCAGCATCTGGGCATTCACCTCTGCACCAACAGCAATCTGGTCAGTCACATAGTAGTCGTACCCGAGTCCGAACTTGACTACCGGATTCCAGCGGCTCTTTTTCCACAGCTTCTGGAAATCAATGCCATAACGTTTGTCAGCTTCCACTGCATCGTCGTTATTGAAGGCATAGCTAGCACCCACGCCTGCAAAAACATAAGCATAGTTGTTGCGTGAAGGTTTGCTGCCCAGGAATAAGGCTGTCAGATTCAACTCGGCATCGATAGTGCCCTGCACAAAATTCCAACTATACTTTGCCTCGGGATAAGCATAGCGGTTGCGGGCCCACAGGCCATTCACGCTGGCCCGAAGGCCAAAAAACTCGCTCAGCTGATAGCCTGCAGACAACTGGAGGGCAGGAGACAGCAGCTGGGAGAATTCTGCTTCGCCCACATCGAAGGCTAAGCCGCCTTGGGCTTTCAGATACCAGTGAGGCACATGAAAAAAGGTGCCCTCTGACAAGAGTTCTTTTGACGTCTCAATAATGGTGTCGTTCTCCTGAATATGCATATCAGGGGAAGCAAAATCCCCTTTTTCAGCAAAGACAGGAAGAGAAAGACACATGGTTAGCAACGTCAAAACACAACTTGATAAAAAAGATTTCATTAGCTTGTTTTGAATAGTTCTCATAAGCAATCAAGTACATTTTTATGATTGGTTTCAGCAAATTTATAAAATATTTTGCCACTTTGCAAATTTTTACGCAAAAAAAAATTAAAAAAAAGTCATAATTATTGTTTTATACAAAAAACATGCAAGACGCTCGCAGAATTGCAGAATAGCAAGCAGTATCATACACATAATAAGGAACGGAAGTCCTAACGCCGTAGCACGCCCTTCACTTCTTCAGTTTTCCCTTCATCCACTCCATCTGCTGGCGGTCGGTGGCGTCGCTGGTCCAGTGTTCGTTGATGGGGGTCAGCAGACTTTCTTTCTCGCACTTCAGCACATTCCAGACGGCATAGCTCGTAGTTGGAGGGCACGTGTTGTCGTTGTAGCCCCACGTCATATAGACGGGAACACTGATGTGACGGGCAAAGTTTACCACATCGTAGTAAGGCAGCGTCTTCATGCATGCCTCGCCATAGGCTCCGCTCTCCTTCGTGAAGTGCGGATAGCCGCTTGTCAGGCCAGCCGAACCTGCCGCCATGTCGCTGAGTGCCGGATGGTTGGCCACACAGAGCGTCACACGCGGGTCGAGTGCTGTAGCAATGAGTGCCAGCGCACCGCCCTGACTGCCTCCCTGCACGATGACATTGCGGCCGTCCCACTCGGGTAACTGTGTCAGCAGGTCGATACAGCGAACCAGTCCTAAATAGACGTGCTTCATGTAGTAAGTGTTGCGGTCTTCCAGCCCCTGGCGCAGATATGCGTTGTGCTTGTTGTCGAAGGCGGCACGGATGTCGGCGAACACCTGCTCGCTAAGCGTGGGGTCGAGACCATGAATGTCGAGGGCCATGCGGATGAAGCCGTTCTCAGGATAGAAGCGACGGGTAGTAGCGTCGCGTATGGGCTTCACGCCTGCTCCCGGAGGTGTCAGCACCACAGGACATGAACCCGGTTTCGCGCCCTTTGGCATCAACAGGTAGGCATAGAATGAGTGATGGTCGCGGTCGAGGTCGATTTTGAGCAGCCAGGCGTCAACTTTCGCGTTCGACATTTCTTTCGCATATTCCTTGGTAAAGCTCAGAGGGAAAGTCTTGGCCGAGGCAAGTTCCTGTTGCCAGAATGCCCAGAAGTCCTGAGGTTCCTGCGTAAAAGGCTGAATGCGGTCGACAGAAAAGCCCACCTTGATATGGTGTTCGTACGTCGAACCGTCCAACTTCATCTTCAGGCGCAGGTCGCGGAAGCAGGGTTTCCGGGCTGTACCCATCTGGATCTTGCCATGTCCGTTCTTCAACACCACACTGCCCTTGCTGTCGGCGGGTAACAGGTCGGTACCCACCTCCCACTCTACAACACCATCGCGAGGAATACCATACTTGTAGAACTGTACCTCGACGGTGGCTTTCTCGCCCACCGCATAGAGCCAGTCAGCATGGTCGGGTACCGTCACCCAAAGATAGTCACTACGATAGGGATAGTTCTCCACAGCCTGCAACGGCAAGGTTAAAAGGGCAACAAGACAGGAAAGTATCCATGCCCTGCGCCACGTGTTGCTCGTAAAATTCATTTTTTCATTCATGTTTCAGTATTCTTTAATAGTTTGTTATTGATGACTCTTCTTCAACTTCTTCCCCACTTCGTCTTCCTGTACTGCCAGAGCTCCAGTGAATTGATGATGTTCTGCCAGAGCACATAACAGCCTGCCCCGATGGACGCCACAGGGTTCAGGTACATATACGCCACCCAGATGCTTAGAGCCGTATTCTTCTGGAACAGCGCCTGTCCGGCATTGATTTCCTCACCCAGATGTCGGCCCACAAAGCGTCCTATGCCGAACTGGACAAAGCAAAGCACAAAGGTATAGAGGGCTATCAGCAGCAATAAAGCCAGCGAGGCTGAGCTGTTGACAATGTTCTTCACGGTAATACCGGTCGTAATGCTCAGCGAGATGGCCCAGCAGTAAAAGCTCAGATCGGGCTGGGCGGCAATTCTACTGCAAAGACGCTTCACATAGTGTTGCATCAGCCATCCTAACACCAAGGGCAGCAGCAGCACGATTGCCACTTTTTCCAATATGACAAGGAAGGCCGCAAGGAATGAGACACCCGCCTCGGGTTCCAGTATGGGGAACACCAAGGGAATCATCAGTGCCGATGCTAACGACGAGATAAGCGTATAGGTAGTCATGGTCGAAATGTTTCCTCCCAACTTGCCCACCACCACGGGAGCTGCCGAGGCTGACGGACCGATGATACAGGTCAGGACTGCTTCCCACAGCAGGACCTGTTCTGTGTAGCCTTCCAGGCAGAATATGATGCCCATATTGACTGCGACCAACAACAACTGTGCCACCAATATGCCGGTATGCCAGCGATGGGGCAGCATCTGGTGGAAATCGACTTTGCAGAACGTGATGAACAACGTTAGGAATACGAATAAGGGAAAAATGACATCGAAAACGGGACTAAGCATATTGCCCAGCGCATCGAGCTGGGGGACATAGCGGAAGGTGAGATAGCTTATAGTGCCCACGGCAATGGCCACGGGTAGCGTCCAGTCTTTCAAAAATCTGATTATTTCCATATTTGCGTGGCAAAGGTACAAAATAAATTTGGCATTTCGCTCACTTATTCGCATTTTTGAGCTTGACTCGAAGATACTCACGTTCGGAAATGCTCAAATAAATTTGGCATTTCGCTCACTTATTCGTATCTTTGCACTAAAATTGCGACCAATTATTTGAAAATATGTTAGTCAATACTGTCATCAACAATCGTATCTGCTATGTAGAGATGCAAAACGCTGAGCACTTAAACTGTCTCAGCGAGGCCATGTGTGAAGAACTGTGTAATGCCATCCTAGCGGGCTATGAACAGGAGTGCGTCGCCATCGTTATCAAGGCACAATGCAAGAAAGGAGTATGGAGTGCAGGGCACGACATCCGTGAGTTGCCCCAGAACGGCGAAGACCCGCTGGCATTCGACGTACCGATGGAACGTCTGCTGCGACTTGTTCAGGAGGTTGCCATCCCCGTCATAGCCTGTGTCAACGGAACGGTATGGGGAGGAGCCTGCGACCTGTGTCTGTCGTGCGACATGATTGTAAGCTCGGACGAAGCAACATTTGCCATCACACCCGCCAAGATCGGCATACCCTACAATGCCTCGGGCATCATGCATTTCATCAACCAGCTGGGCATCAACAAGGCCCGCGAGATGTTCTTCCTGGCAACGCCCATCACTGCACGCGACGCCCTGAACGTAGGACTCATCAACCGCGTCACCCCACCCGACGAACTGGACCGTGTGCTGGAGGAACACTTCCTGAATCCACTGCGCCGCAACAGCATCATGTCCGTCAGTGCCATCAAGCGCCAGTTCCGCATCCTCAGCAAGGGGGCTATGGTGGTACCCTCCGAAAGTTTCGAACTCATCAACGCTTACCGCAAGAAGGTCTACCAGGGTGAGGACTATCTTGAAGGCATCCGCTCGTTCCTTGAGAAGCGCAGTCCGCAGTTCAAGGGCAAAGCATCTGATTTGGACACCTATTAATATAAATAGTATCTTTGCTGGGGAAAACCGACAAAAGAGAAAAGATATATGCTCGTAAAAACATATTGTGCTGCTGTCAACGGCCTGGAAGTGACAATTGTCACCTGCGAGGTCAGCATGTCACGCGGTGTACAGTTCCATCTGACGGGACTGGCCGATACGGCTGTCAAGGAAAGCTACGACCGCATCAAGGCTGCACTCCTGAACAACGGGTTCAAGATGCCTACGATGGATATCACGGTGAACCTGTCACCTGCAGACATCAAGAAAGAGGGTTCCGGCTACGATCTGCCCCTGGCCATTGGCATTCTGGCTGCCAACGGAAAAGTCAACAACGAACTACTGGAAAAATTCATGCTAGTAGGTGAACTGAGCCTTGACGGACACCTACAACCCATCCGCGGTGCGCTGCCCATTGCCATCCGCGCCCGCAAAGAGAAGTTCAAGGGGCTCATCGTGCCGCAACAAAACATCCGTGAAGCGGCCGTAGTCAACCAATTGGAAGTCTACGGTATGGATTCGCTGATGGATGTTGTCAATTTCCTGAACGGCAATACCAGCTATGAACCCACCATCATCGACACCCGCCGTGAGTTCTATGAGCAACAAAACCACTACGAGCTCGACTTTTCGGATGTCAAAGGACAGGAGAGCGTCAAGCGTGCCCTGGAAGTTGCAGCAGCAGGCGGCCACAATCTCATGATGATCGGTCCGCCGGGAAGCGGCAAATCCATGCTGGCCAAGCGTTTGCCCAGCATCCTGCCACCCTTGTCGCTGGCCGAGAGCCTGGAGACCACACAGATTCATAGCGTCGCCGGTAAGCTAAACCGCGACACCAGCCTCATCAGTCAGCGCCCTTTCCGCGCACCCCACCACACCATATCACAAGTGGCCCTCGTCGGTGGAGGCAACAACCCGCAGCCCGGGGAAATCTCGTTGGCGCACAATGGTGTGCTCTTTCTCGACGAGATGCCTGAGCTGAGTCGTGCAGTCCTTGAAGTCCTACGCCAGCCTTTAGAAGACCGTAAAATCAGTATTGCACGTGCTAAGTACAGTGTAGAGTATCCCTGTTCCTTCATGCTCGTCGCCTCGATGAATCCCTGCCCCTGTGGATATTATGGCGACCCCACCCACAACTGTGTCTGCACCCCGGGGCAGATCATGCGCTACATGAACAAAATCAGTGGTCCCCTACTCGACCGCATCGACATCCATTGCGAGATTCAAGCCGTACCGTTTGCGCAACTTAGTCAGATGCAACCAGGAGAACCGAGCGAGAAAATCCGCGAGCGTGTCATCCGTGCCCGCAATATCCAGACTGAGCGTTTCAGTTCCCTCCCTGTGGGGGAGGGCGGAGGAAGAGGCCGCATCCATTGCAATGCCATGATGACGGAACGCATGCTCCACCAGTTTGCCGAACCCGATGCAGCATCGATGGATATGCTCCGTATGGCCATGGAGCGTCTGAAGCTCTCCGCCCGTGCCTACAGCCGCATCCTGAAGGTCGCCCGAACGATTGCCGACTTGGAGGGTTCTGAGAAAGTACAAAGCTATCATATTGCCGAAGCTATCGGGTACAGGAACCTTGATAGAGGCGATTGGGCAGAGAGAGGGATATAGTATAGTGCATTATATTTTTTACTAAAGGATCAGACGTCTTTTCTTTCCATCATAAACCAAAATTACCAGAGACATGCAGCATGGAGAGGAAATAAACCATGCCGACATAGTAGCGCCATTTGCCTGTTGGTGGCTGTACATCCCAGAGCCGCTGAACATATTCGCGGGCCAAAGCCCGATCTTCTTCATTGTCACTCTCGGCCAGCGCAAAGGCTCCCACGGCATTGGCTCCAGCCATGCCCTCGGTGTAGTTGCCTGTAGGCTCGGTGCCATCGAGGTTGAACTGTCCGCCATTGAATCCCTCGTTCTTGAAGAATGTCAGCAGTCGGTGCATCATCGTGCGCTGTGCATCCTTAGCACGCCCCGTGAGATAATAATCCATACCGATATTCATTGGACAACGGATGGCATCATATTGATAGCGGTCGGTATTGTAGTCGAAGTTCGGACGGCGATAGGGCTTTCCGTCGAAAAGACAATAGTCGGGATAAAGTCCTGTTACTGAGTCTTGGGAAGCCTCCAGCAGCCAACGAGCCTTATCGGCAGCCTCGCGCCAGAATTCGTTCTTCGCATCAGCCTTCTCTGCCCAGAGGTCGAGGAAGGCTGGCAGACAATAGGACGGATCGCTGTACCAGTGAACTTCCTCATTAGGAACGAATGTCACAAGACGCGTCGAGTCGTCAAAGAGGTTATAGATACCCGATACCTTACCGTCTTTCGATGTCACCTTATGAAGAATATCGTTGGCATCGGCTGCATACTGCGATTCACCCCATTTCTCTGCAGCGAGGAAAAGGGCTGTGACGAAATAGATTTCACCGTCGGAGGCGTTGCTCTGTCCTATCTGCTTTCCGTCGAGAGCACATTGCCAGCAAAAATAGCCGTCCCATGGACTGTCAGCGGGATATGCCATATAGGTCTTGGCCCATCGCCAGAGTTTGTCGAACACTTCGCGCTTGTCAAGTTGCACGCTGATCATCATGCCGTATGACATACCTTCGGTACGCACGTCGTTACTACCAGTATCTACGATGATGCCCATCGAGTCGCCCACTTCATAATAGACGCATTTTTCACCGTCGGCATCATACTTGCTGATATCGCCTGGTGTAAAAAAGTGTGTCCAGATGCTGTCGATACGAGCCTGCACCTCTGCCTCGCTCTTGCCTAACAGTGTAGAGAAGAGGTTATTCGATGTTGCCTCCTCAGTCTGCTGCTTATTTCCACAGCCAGCGAGCAGTACGCCTGTCACCACAAGGACTGAAATCTTCATATACTTCTTCATAATCGCGCAATTGTACTTCATATTTTTCCTTATCTTATTCGTAGTCATATACCAATCCGTATTTCTCATGCAGTTGGCGGAGTGTGCCATCGGACTTCATCTTCCTAATGACATCATTCACCAGCTGAAGCAAGTCCTCCTGTCCCTTACGCATTAGCACGCCGATCTCACCGTGGGTGAAAGGTTTGTCCAACAGTGGTGCGGCAAGTCGGGTGTCGGTCTGCACGTAGTAGGGAGCCTCAGTTATCTCCGTTATCATCACGTCGGCATCGCCCTCTGCAATAAGCGACGGTATTTCTTCGTTCTTGTTGTGGACGATGATGGTGGCATGAGTCAGGTTCTCGTTGGCAAACTTCTCGTTCAGCCCACCGGGATTCACCATCACGCGGACTTCCGGCTTGTCGATGTCGGCCAACGACATGTAACGGTCGGCTTCCGAAGCCCTGCAAAGAATGGTCTTTCCGTTTGCCAGATAGCCCTCGCTCATGAGCATCGTCTCGCGCCGGGCATCGGTGATGGTGATACCGCCAATGGCGAGGTCGAAGGTCTGCGGGTCTGTCAGGACATCTGCTGTCAGCGTAGGCCAAGAGGTTGGTACGTACTGGATGCCGACACCCAAATGCCCGGCAATCTCCCCAGCCATTTCGATGCCGAAGCCCCAGTAGCGTCCGTCATCCTCACGGAAGGATAGCGGACGATAGTCTCCTGTCGTTCCCACCTGCAACATGCCGCGTTCCTGAATGCGGGTAACGGTTGGCTGGTGTAGCTTCCGCCAGTTCACGGGGTTGATGCAGATGTCAGAGGCAGAGATGACGGGGATGACGTACTGCGTCATATCGCCCTTGGTTACCTTGTAGCCCAGCACGTATGCAAACGAGGCTGTACTGCCAAGCAGGGCTATTGCCACTACCACCACAAATGCCTTGCTGTGTTCAATCATCTGGTCTAACATATCATAAAACATATTAATTCAGCGTGTAAAGGTACGAAAAACGGAGAATATTTGCTACCTTTGTGTCCAATTATTACGATACTTTAAGAAGAATGGATAGAAATAGGTCTGGCGTACAGACAAATACACCGAATCACATAAAGACTGATACGTTTCGTGGTATTTATGCAACAAAAACCTATATGGATTTTGTTTCATTTTTCGTATCTTTGCACCCACGATTCAATTCAGCGACGAAAAGCAATAAAAAAACAATAAAACTATGAAGATGAAACATTTAATTCTTTTCCTCCTGCTCGCGGCAGGACTACTACCTGCCAAGGCAGACAACATCACCGTTGACGGCACCAGCCGCTCGTACATTGCCTACGCACCCCAGGACCTGGGCGAGAACCGCCCACTGTTTATCTTCTGTCACGGTTCAGGCCAAGACGCCAACTATATGCTGAACGTCCAATTCAGGGACACGCAGAACCCGGAACGTAAGATCAGTATAGAAAATGTGTGCGACACCGCCAAGTTCGTCATCGTATTCCCTAACGGCATCGGCAACCAGTGGGACATCAGCGGCAACCGCGACATCAACTTCGTCAAGGCCCTGATTGACAAGATGGTGGAGCAGTATAAGATAGACCGCAACCGCGTCTATCTTGGCGGCTTCTCCATGGGCGGCATGTTCACCTATCACGCCATGAACAAGATTCCCGACCTCATCGCAGCCTTCGTCCCCGTTAGCGGCTATCCCATGTATGGCACTACGGCGAATGCCAACGTGCGTCCCCTGCCTATCCTGCACATCCATGGCACGTCTGACGATGTGTGCGCCTTCAGCGGAGCACAGCCGGCACTCAACGTGTGGATCAAACACAACGGCTGCCCGACAACTGCCCAAGTAACCAACAACTACAACAGATTCAATGCCAAGATGCACACCTGGGCACCCGGCAACGAGGGTGTCGAGGTCAAGCTGCTGGAGCTTGCCGGCAAGGGACACTGGGTATGCAAGGAGCCACAGGTATATACCGGCAAGGAGATGTGGAACTTCTGTAAGAAATACTCGCTGAACAGGACAATGCCCTCCGTCCGCATCACGTCGCCGACGGCAGGTCTCAACTACATCAGCTTCGCCCCGTCCGATGCGGTCACGTTCCCTGACATTACGATCACTGCCACGGCCGACGACACAAACGGCAACGTGGAGAAAGTCGATTTCTACGACGGTACCACACTGATTGCCACCTGCACCTCCAAGCCCTACCAGGCCGTGCTGACAGGAGCCACGAAGGGCACGCACACATTGAAGGCCGTAGCCACCGACAACGACGGTGAGACAAGCACGGCATCCGTTGAGGTGACACTACAGGCTCCGACGTCGCTCAACATCTCGTCCGACTTCAAGGAGGGTGGCGCCCTGCCTGCAGGGTGGACCACCTACGACGGCAAGGAACGGCGCTCGGGCTACAGCAACGGCTACAATTTAGGCTGCCGCGTGCTGCAGTTCACCGGTTCGCCGCGTGGCCTCAACTACGGTCTCTATTTCCGTAACATCGATGGCAAACCTCGCCAGGGCTGGGCAAAGTATGGACTTAGTGACGGCGGCACGACGCTCAGTCTGGCTCCGGGCCACTATACGCTGAAATACAAAATCTGTAACTGGAACAAGCCCGAGTTCACGCCCGTGGAGCTGGACATCGAGAAGCGTACCAGCAGCGAGAGCATTGCCACGCAGACCTACACGCCGACCATCAACATCGGCAACGTGGTCTCCAACAGCTTCGGCCAGCTGGAGCAACAGACCTTCGAGTTCGATGTCACCGAACAGGGTGACTATGCCATAACCCTCTACACCGCCGACGTTTCGTATGGCGACTGCATCCTCGGACAGCTCATCCTGTCCGCCGATAGCTACAAGACAACGGGAATCGGCACTATACGCCATTCTTCGCAGGGCGAATCGGCACAGCCCGGCACACAACGCATGTACAACCTACAGGGACAAAGGGTTTCAACCACCCAACACGGAGTATATATCAAGAACGGGAAAAAGGTATTTGTAAGATGAACCGATTATTGACATGTGCCCTCGTGGCACTCATGGCGCTGACGGGCAGCGCACAGTCCCAGAACAAGACAAGCGGCAAAGCCGGTTTCCAGAACCCGATGTTGTTTGCCGATGTACCCGACCACGACATCATCCGCGTAGGCGACACCTACTACATGGTGTCCACCACGATGCACTTTGCACCGGGCTGCGGCATCATGAAGTCGAAGGACCTCACCAATTGGGAGATTGTCAACTACGCCTACGACGCGTTGGACGAGGGCGACAACTTCCGACTGCTCAGCGGCAAGAACGAGTACTCACAGGGCCAGTGGGCCACCAACCTGCGCTACGACCCCTACGAGAAACTCTACTACATGATCATGACCTGCAACACGACCAAAACGACCTATTTCTACGTAACCGACGACATCGAGAACGGCTGCTGGCACGTCTCAAAGACGGACATGTGCTACGACCCGGGCCTGCTGTTCGACGATACGGGTACTGAGGTGAAGAAATACGTGCTACACCCCGCTACCACCTTCGACGACCACGCCATGTACCTGCGCGAGATGAAGGTGGACAAGGACTGGAACGTAACGGTATCAGAGCGCCGCAAGGTCATCGACTACGCTAACCTGGAGAACCCCGCCCGCGGCCTCCGCGCCGAGGGCTATCACGGCTATAAGATTGGCGACTACTATTACATCTTCATGATTCAGGGCATGGACGGCCAGCGGCAGGAGATTGTCTGGCGCTCGCGCGACCTGTTTGATGGCCAGTGGGAAGGCCGTCTGGTCTTCGGCGGCGAGATGGTCGACGACAGCGGCAAGGTCGTCATGCGTACCAACGGCATCGGACAGGGCGGCATCGTACAGGCTCGCGACGGCCTTTGGTGGTGCTTCCTGTTCAAGGACTACGGCTCGCTGGGTCGCATGCCCGTATGGCTGCCCATGACGTGGAGCGAGGACGGCTGGCCCATCGTAGGCACCGGCAAGACCTCCGACGAGCTGCTGCCCGGCAAGAACATGACCACCCCGTTCGTCGTCGACCTGCCCGCACAGAAAGGCATCGGCATCGTGCAGAGCGACGAGTTCGACACGTGGCAACCCCCAAAGAGTAAGAGCCGCTTTGGCTGGCGATGGGCGAACACCATCCTGGGCAACCAGCATCAGGGCTGGCTGAAGCCCGTATGGCAGTGGAACCACGTGCCCGACACGAGCGGCTGGAGCCTCACCGAGCGCAAGGGTTGGCTGCGACTGAAGACCACCGCTGTGGTGAAGCACATCCGCGAGGCCCGCAACACGCTCACCCAGCGCGTCTATGGCCCTACCTGCCAGAGCGAAGTGCTCATGGACTGCTCCGGTCTGAAGGATGGCGACTATGCCGGTCTCTCCTGCTTCCAGAACCGCTACGGCTTCGTGGGCGTGAAGAAGGAAGACGGCCAGCTCTTCGTCGTGATGCAGAAGGCAATGGATAAAGGCGATGCCGTGGGCAAAGAAATTGAAAGGAAGCCTCTTGATTCTTCACTCTTCACTCCTCAATCATCACTCAAAAAGATTTGGCTCCGCATGTCCTGTGATTTCCGCGACCTCACCGACAAGGCCACGTTCAGCTACAGCCTTGACGGCAAGCAGTGGAAAACCATCGGCGACACCCTCCAGATGTACTACGACTGGCCCGACTTCTGCGGCTACCGCTTCGCCCTCTTCCACTATGCCACGAAGCAGTCTGGCGGCACTGCCGACTTCGACTACTTCCACGTCGGTACGGGTCAATAAGATCCACCAAGCATCTGTACCCGAAATCATCATAAATCGTCAGGGGGGACACTACGGTGCCCCCCCCCTCTCTTTTCGCGCAAACGCCCAGCATGTTACATGTTACAATTGTTACACTTTTGTATTTTCGTAATATTCAGCGATTTACGCGAACGCTTCCGAAACAATCCGTTCTTCTGTCAGCATTTGGTAGGCTTTTTGGATGACTTTTGAGTCCAAAATATGACTTTTTTCGAGGAAGGAGACTTATCCTTCGCCGCCTCCGCCGCCGCCAGGCAGGCCGCTGTACGGCTTCGACATCCGGACGGAGTAGCCCATGGCCACGTCGTCGCCGCCTATGCTGGCGAAGATCTGGGGCAGGGAGCCCATCGACAGCACATACTGGTTGGGGGCGAAGCCCTTGGCACCCAGCGGCAGGAAGTTGAACATGTCGTAGAACTGCACTCCTTCGGACTGCATGCGAGAG